>NZ_JAHLPO010000003.1:0-203660 GCF_018917925.1 Intestinimonas sp. MSJ-38
GCGGGGCGCCCCGCCCTTGAGAAGTGCAAAAAGCCACGCACAGGTCGCGGCTTTTTGCGGATTGATAGGGGTAGGGCGGACGACCCTTTTCGTTATATAGGTTTTTCGACAGTCTGAAGGCCTGGCGTCTGCCGGGCCTTCTGCTTTCTGGGAGGGAAGAACATGGATATTCGATTGGCACCGTGGAGCATGGAGGATGCAGAAGCACTGGCCTTTCTGATGGAGCGGGCCGACCGGCGGTATCTCAGCGACCGGCTACCCAAGCCCTATACTCTGGAAAACGCCCGGTGGTGGCTGGAAATGGTGGCCCAGCAGGAAGGGAAGACCGGTTTGTTCCGCAAGATTCTGGTGGATGGGCACATGGTGGGGAATATTTCCGCCGAGGGCCAGGAGGATATCTACCGGAAAGACGCGGTGCTGGGCTATGTGCTGGACAAAGAGCAGTGGGGCCGGGGAATCATGAGCCGGGCCGTAGAGCTTTTCTGCCCGCTGGTCTTTGACAGGCTGGATGTGCTGCGGCTCAGCGCCCGGGTGCTGGAGGAGAACATCCCCTCCCGCCGGGTGCTGGAAAAGAACGGTTTTCAGCTGGAAGGCGTGGTGAAACTGGGAGCCTGGAAAGAGGAAAGAGCCCACGACCTTTGGCTCTATGGCAAGCTGAAAAATCAGAACGGACTTTAGTCTTTTCCGCCATCGGCTCCCGGCAGAGTGAAGTAGGCCAGCTGTGATACCGCCTGGGGGGTGCACAGGCACAGGCCGTGGCCCAATGGGGCCGGGAGAAGGGAAAGGTGCAGGCCGGGAAAGCAGGGGAAGGCACCCTTTTCATCCACCAGAGAGAAGGTGGGCAGGCCCTGGGACAATCCCCGGCCAGTGTATTTGATATAGCTCTCTTTGGCGCTCCACAGGGGGAAGAACGCATCGGGATGGGTCTTCAGGTATTCCTGCTCCAAGGGGTGAAAAAAACGCCGGGAGAGGGCTTCTTTGCGGCAGGAACGGGAAACCTGGTAATCCAGTCCCAGAGGCGCGTCTCCAAAGGCGCACATCCAGGTGTCACCGCTGTGGGTGATGGAGAAGTGGAGCTGAGGAAAAGCAGGAAAATAGGGCTTTCCCCATTGGCCAAAGGCCAGCGGCTCTGTGACCGGCTCTCTATTGAGATAGACACCGGCCCCCTGGCGGAGCAGAGTATGGGAAGAGCGATTGGAAAGAGAAGAAGTGACCAAAAGCACTTTCATTGTAGATCACCTTTCAAAACAGCCCCCAAGGCATTGCCTTGGGGGCTGTTGTTTTTGAAAAATTCCCCGCTATCCCAGATAGCAGGAGCGGCCCTGGGGAAGAGCGCTGCCTTCCGGCAAAGCCAAAGCGATGCGGCAGGAGGAGCCATCCTCCACCTGCGTGATCAGGTTTTGCACAAAAGCATCGGTTTCGCTCTGGGCATTGACCAGCAGGGCGTCGCAGTATTCCCGCAGCTGCATGGGATTTTGGCCGGTCATGGCGTCGGTAAGGCTCTGGGCGGCAGTGTCGCTCAGAGCCACCGTCACAGTCATTTCACCGGCGGCCTGCTGAAGCTGCTGGAGCAGCTGGGTGGTGAGGGCCTGCTTGTCGGCGCCCTTATCGGTGACAATGAGATCGGTTTTGCCCCGGGGCGGATAACCCAGGTCGCTGAGGATCACTCCGTCAAAGCCCAGGCTCTGGCAGGAGGTGAGCAGCTGACCGATATATTCCCCGGTCTGAGGGCCGGAAGGCGCCAGCCAGGTGATGTTGTCATAATCCATCCATACGGCGCCGCTTTGGGTACGCAGAGCATTGTCCCGCAGGGCGCGGGGCACGATGTTGTCCCGGCAGACCGACAGCCGGGCGGTGAGGGAGAAGCCAGCCTCTTTCAACTCCGTCAGTCCTTCGGCCACACCGTCATAGGGCTGGGCCGAACCGGCCTGCTGGGCGATGGCCGAATCAGTGGGGATTCCCACCCGGCCGCCTTCCTCCTTCACAGTGAACACCAGAGCGCCGCAGCCGGCGTTCCAGGCTTGGTTCATCAGCTGGCTGCGATAGTTTGCGTCCCCAATGCGGGACAGATCCCCTTCCATGGCCGTGACAGTGGGAGCAGATTCAGGGGGCGTTTCCTCTTCATCCTTGTCCTCCGGATCTTTGTTGCCCTCTTCCTCTTTTTCCGAGCCGTCGTCCACCACCAGCGGTACATCTCCCGGCGTGGTGGGCTCTTTCCCCGACAGGAAGGGGAAGTCAAAATAAAAACCGTCGGCCGTATAGACGATGTGCTCCTGGAGATAGAAGTACCCGCCGGCCAGAACACCTGCTGTGATGAGAAGCACCAGCAGCAGGATGAGAAGCCGGCGGCCTTTTTTCCGGCCCCGGCCATAATAAACCGAATGAGTGGAGTTGATGCCCTTACGCGCCAAAGCTCCCGCCTCCTTTGTTTTACGAAAAAGTCATTTCTTATATACTATATGAAATGGCCGCCAGTTTCAACCGAAAAATGGTGAATTTTAGTGGAACAGTGAAAAATCGGTATAGGAAAGAGAAAAAATTCAAAAAAAGAAGGCCCGAAGGCCTTCTTTCTGTCGTTTTGGATTACAGTGCCGACTGACGGGTTTCGCTGGTGATAGAGCTGGCCCGGACAATGAGCTTCCGGGGGCATACCGCCACGCACTCGCCGCAGTTGACGCATTTGTCGTAATCGATAGAGGCCAGATTATCCACCACATGGATGGCGTCGTGCTTGCAGGTCTTCTGGCACAGAGTACAGCCGATGCAGCCGATGTTGCAGTTTTCCCGCAGCACCGGGCCACGGTCGTGGGAGGAGCAGGAGACGAACACATCCTGCTTTTCCGAAACCAGGGAGATCAGATGCCGGGGGCAGGAGGAGACGCAGAGGCCGCAGGCACGGCATTTGTCTGCCTGTACCACCGCAACGCCGTTGACCACATGGATGGCGTCATAGGGACAGGCCTTCTCGCAGGTGCCGTAGCCCAGGCAGCCATAGGCACAGGCCAGGTCGCCGGAGCCAACCTTGGAGGCGGCCAGGCAGTCCTGGATGCCCTCGTATTCAAACTTCCGCTTGGCATTGTGGCCGCCGCGGCAGTTCACATGGGCCACTTTCCGGTCCTGTGCTCCGGCTTCCACACCCATGATGGCGGCGATTTTGGCAGCCGTTTCCGGTCCGCCCACAGCGCAGCCGCTGCAGGGAGCTTCCCCCGCCACCACGGCGCTGGCAAAGCCGGAGCAGCCGGGATAGCCGCAGCCGCCGCAGTTGGCCCCGGGCAGCACTTCGGTGATCTGGGGCAGGCGCTCGTCCTGCTCCACATGGAAAATCTTAGAGCTCACCGCCAGCAGCAGGCCGAAAAACAGGCCCATGGCCCCCAGGGCCACCACCGGGGCGATGATCGACAGTGTATACAAAGTGATTCACCTCATCTTCTTCATCGGGGATTGTGTTTTCGTTAAAAGATCTTCAGCCCCTGGAATCCCATGAAGGCCATGGCCAGCAGGGAAGCGCTGATCAAGGCGATGGGGAAGCCCTCAAAGGAGGGGGGACATTCGGAAAACTCCAGCCGCTCCCGCACAGAGGCGAAGAGCACGATGGCCAGGGTGAAGCCGGCGGCGGCCGAGAAGCCGTAAACCACCGAGCCGATGAAGTTCAGGTTCTTCTGCACATTGAGCAGAGCCACACCCAGAACGGCGCAGTTGGTGGTGATCAGAGGCAGATAGATGCCCAGGGCCTGGTAGAGGGAGGGCATGCTCTTCATCAGGAACATCTCCACAAACTGCACCAGGCTGGCGATGATCAGGATAAAGGCCACCGTCTGCATGTACTCCAGGTCAAAGGTCAGGAGTACATATTTGTTCACCAGATAGGTGACGGCGGAAGCCACCGTCATAACGAACATGACGGCCAGGCCCATGCCCAGGGCGGTCTCGGTTTTCTTGCTCACGCCCAGGAAGGGGCAGCAGCCGAGGAATTTCACCAAAACGAAGTTCTCCAGCAAAATGGCGCCCAGGGCCAGGGAAAAGAGTTCGGTAAAGCTCATAAATTAGGCCCCTTTCTTTTTCAGGATCTTTTGGAACAGGGCGATGACAAAGCCCAGGGTCAAAAATCCGCCGGCGGGCAGGATCATCATGATGGCCGGCTGGAAGTTGTCCCCGAAGAGGGGATGACCCAGCAGGGTGCCGGCGCCCAGGATCTCACGGATGGTGGACAAAATGCACAGAGCAAAGGTGAAGCCCAGACCCATGGCAAGACCGTCTACCAAAGAGGGGATGACCTTGTTCTTGGAAGCAAAGGCCTCGGCCCGGGCCAGAATGATGCAGTTGACCACGATCAGAGGGATGAACAGGCCCAGGGATTTGGACAGATCGGGCAGATAGGCCTGCATCAGCAGATCCACCGCCGTAACAAAGCCGGCGATGATGGTGATATAGGCGGCGATACGCACCTTAGAGGGGATGAGCTTCCGCAGAAGGGAAATGACCACATTGGAGCAGATGAGAACTGCGGTGGCGGCCATGCCCATGCCGAAGCCGTTTTCCAAAGAAGTGGTGGTGGCCAGAGTGGGGCACATGCCGATCAGCTGCACCAGCACCGGGTTGTTGGTAAAAAGCCCTTCATAGAGCTGACGGAGAAAATTTTTCACGATGCACCCTCCTTACTGCGCCAGGGAAGCGGCCAGGTCCAAAGCGGACTGGACACCCGAGGTGACGCCGTTTGAGGTGATGGTGGCGCCCGACAGGGCCACGATTTCCCCTTCGGCGCCGGTGGCCGATTTCACAACGGTGAGATCGCCCTGCTGGCCTTCATATTGCTGGAGAAATTCCGGTTTTTCGGCGTTGGCGCCCAGGCCGGCGGTTTCGCTCATGTCCACGATCTGCACGCCCAGCACGGTGCCTTCACCGCTGACGCCCACGATCATGGTGATCTCGCCGCCGTAACCCGAGGGAGCTACCTGGACACAGATGCCGTCGGGAGAGCCGTCCCGGATGATCTGATAGGCATCCTGGATGGTCTCGTCATCGATGTCGGCCTCCAGGGGCTCAAAGGTGGCGTCGGTGCCGCACACAGCGCCCATGGCGTCCTTTACCTGCTGCTCTTTCAGAGCGGCGATCTTGTCCCGGGTCAAAGCGTCCACGCAGCCCAGGCACAGAGCAACCACAACGGTGATGGCCAAAAGGGCGCCGCCCAGATGAAGCAGGTCTTTTTTCAGGCTGTCGTTCATTTGCTTTTCCCTCCTTCCGGGGTCTTAACGGCCTTGGGAGGAGCCACAAAGCCGTATTTGCGGGGTCTTGTCACCTTTTCGATGAGGAACACGGTGGCGTTCATCACCAGGATGGAATAGCTGACGCCTTCCGGCATATTGCCGAAAAAGCGGATGAACACCGTCAGCAGGCCGCAGCCGATGCCAAAGACCACCTGACCCTTTTTGGTTACAGGGCTGGTGGAATAGTCGGTGGCCATGAAGATGGCGCCCAGCATCAGGCCGCCGCTGCACAGCTCGGCCAGCATGAATTCCACTCTTCCGTTGCCGTGGGGGAAGAGGAAGCACAGAAGGGCCACGGTGCCCAGATAAGCCACAGGGGTGTGGAAGGTGATGACCTTCCGGGAGATGAGATACAGGCCGCCAGCCAGAAGGGCCAGAGCGGAGATCTCGCCCATGGAGCCGCCCACCATGCCCAGAGCCAGGTCGGTGAGGGAGGCGTTGGGCATCAGTCCCTCTTTCAGGCTGGCCAGAGGAGTGGCCGAGGACACCACATCAGGGGTGGCAAACAGAGGGAGCTTGGTGCGGATGGCGGGCCAGGTGGTCATGATCACCGGGAAACTCATGAGAAAAGCACGGGCGCTGAGGGCGGGGTTCATGAAGTTTTTGCCGATGCCGCCGTACAGCTGCTTGACCACGATGATGGCAAAAGCGTCGCCGATGAGAACCATCCACATGGGGGAGGACACCGGCAGACAGTAGGCCAGCAGAATGCCGGTGACCAGGGCGGAACAATCCCCCACGGTCACAGGCTTTTTCATCAGTCTTTGATAAAGCCACTCAAAAAACAGGCAGCCTGCGGCGGAGACCGCCGTCAGGGTCAGGGCACGGGGGCCAAAGACATAGATGGCAATGGCCAGGGCAGGCATCAGGGCGATGATCACATCCACCATGATCTGCCGGGTGTTATCCTCGTGCCGGATATGGGGAGAGGAAGAAACCGTCAATTTGCTCAAATCAGCCATGGGAACCTCACTTTCTGCGCGCGTTCAAGATCCGCTGCTTGGCCGAGCGGATGCCCTGGACCAGCGGCAGCTTGCCGGGGCAGACATAGGTGCATGCGCCGCACTCGATGCAGTCGAGGGCGTCATATTTTTCACAGGCCTCCAGATTGCCCTTTTCTCCATAGAGATAGATGTAAGTGGGCATCAGGCGCATGGGGCAGGCCTCCACGCATCTTCCGCAGCGGATGCAGGAAGGGGTCTTGGAACCCTTGGCCTCGTCGCCGCAGAAAGCCAGGATGGCATTGGTGCCTTTGAAGATGGGGGCGGTGAGATCGAACTGAGCCACGCCCATCATGGGGCCGCCCATGAGGATCTTGTTGGGTTCCTCTTTGAAGCCGCCGGCCGCTTCGATCACTTCACCGATGGGGGTGCCCACCCGCACTTCCAGGTTCTTGGGCGCGGTGATGGCCGAGCCGGAGACCGTGACGATGCGGCGGATGTCGTTCATACCGGTGCGGAATTTCCGGGCGATGGTGGCGCAGGTGTCCACATTGAACACAACGCACCCGGCATCGGCGGGCAGTTTGCCCGAAGGCACTTCCCGGCCGGTGAGGGCGAAGATCAGCTGTTTTTCTGCGCCCTGGGGGTACTTGGTCTTGAGACGGCACAGCTCGATGGAGCCGTCGGCAGGCA
The DNA here is from genome assembly GCF_018917925.1 of Intestinimonas sp. MSJ-38. Taxonomy (NCBI): domain Bacteria; kingdom Bacillati; phylum Bacillota; class Clostridia; order Eubacteriales; genus Intestinimonas; species Intestinimonas sp. MSJ-38. The sequence continues at coordinate 6,899 of NZ_JAHLPO010000003.1, forward strand.
GCAGCTTTTCCACATGGGAAAAGACATCGGCCTTGTTTTCCTCCACAGCCAGCTTGGCCTTCTGCAGGCCCAGAGCCTTGAGCAGGATCTTGATGCCCAGGATCACATCGTTGGTCTGTTCCAGCATGACCCGATGGTCGGATGTGATGTAGGGTTCGCATTCAGCGCCGTTGAGGATCAGGGTATCGGCCTTGCCCAGGCCGGAGCGGATCTTCACATCGGCCGGGAAGGTGGCGCCGCCGTGGCCCACAATGCCGGCCTCACGAATGGCGTTGATGATCTCCTCCTGGGTCATGGCGTCCATATCCAGGGGATGGAGCAAGGGGTCCGGGGTGTCCTGGAAGTCATTTTCAATGACCACCGACAGCACTTTGGACCCATTGGGATGGGGACGGGGCGCCACATCCACCACAGTACCGGAAACGGTGGCGTGGATGTTGGCGCTCACATTGCCGCCCGCTTCAGCCACCGGCTGGCCCAAAAAGACTTGATCGCCTTTTTTGACCACCGGTTTGGCCGGGGCGCCGATGTGCATCGAGACGGGAAGCACCACCTGTTTGGGCGGGGCCATGGGCTCGATGGCCTTTTTGTTGGTTGCAGCCTTTTGATCGTCGGGGTGAATACCCCCGCGGAATGTGTAGGCCATAGTCTCACCTCACAAAGATAATATGCAGAGAAGGGAAGTCCTCAGTTTCCCCTTTTACACAATGCAGTTCATTATAATACAAAAAATCGAAATCCGCAACAAAAATACGAAAATATCCCGAAAAAAAGATGAAAAATCATGGAATTGATAATTAAATAACAAAATTCAATGTTTTTCCTTTTATCGGAGGGCGAAACAAGAGAAAAATGGAAAACAAAAAATGCACGGGGAAATTGTACAGAGTGATCCTTGTTTTTCACTAGATATTCATATAAAATGATGAAAAGGAGGGAATGCCATGAAAAAGCGGATTCTTTTGGGACTTCTTGTTGCGCTTTCCTGGGGTGCTTGCACCTATCTGGGATATCTAAAGGAAAGCAGCTATCAGGTCTATGCAGTGCCTCTGACTTTGCTGCAGATTTTCATGGGCGTGTGCCTGGGACTTTTGCTGTGGGGCCGGATGGAGGATCTGTCTCCCCAGAATCTCCGGTTTGATGCCTTTTCGGCCCTGCGGTTGGTGGTGACCGTTGCCCTGCTGGTGGCAGTGCATCTGGTGTATGAGTATCTGGGCCGCTATGGCGCGCCGGTGGAATACTGGGTCATGATGGGGCTGGTAGCGGGCGCCAGTCTGCCGGGCATCCTTTTGCGGGGCGCTTATGGAAAGGAAAATTATAGCAAAAAATAATTTGTTTCCCCTGGTTTTCCAGGGGAAATTTTTTTGCTTGTTTTACTTTTTCCCACTCTGTGGTATACTGGAGACAACCACTATATTTACGCAAAGGAGAGAACTGCCATGATATTTCAGGAAATGCCTTATGAGCGGGTGGATCTGGCCGCTTTGTGCAAGGTCTACGAAGATCTGAAAGCCCGGATGGAAGGGGCCAAAACGGCAGAGGAAGCCGCTGCTTTGCTGGACGAGCACACTCGTACCTATGAGCCAGCCAGCACCATGATGAGCCTCAGCTCCATTCGCCATACCATCGACACCGAAGATCCTTTCTACACAGCAGAAGAGGAATTTTATGCCCAGGAAGGCCCGGCCTTTGGGGAAAAGGTCACCGATTTCTACCGGGCCGTGCTGGCCTCTCCCTTCCTGAAAGAACTCCGGAAGGAATTTCCCCCGGTGTTTTTCCAAAACATCCAGATGGACGCCAAGACCATTTCCCCGGCTGTGCTGGGAGAACTGGAAGAGGAAAACAAGCTGGTGATGGATTACCAGAAGCTCCAGGGCAGCGCCCAGATCGAGTTTCAGGGAAAGGTGTGCAACCTGTCCCAGCTGGCTGTTTATAAGGAAGACCCCCAGCGGGAGGTGCGGAAAGGGGCCTACACCGCCGAAGGGAATTTCTACCGGGAACACAAGGCGGAATACGACCGGATCTATGACGAGCTGGTGAAAAAGCGCACGGCCATTGCAAAAAAGCTGGGCTTTCAGAATTTTGTGGAGCTGGGCTACCTGCGCATGGGCCGTAACTGCTATGACAAAAAGGATGTGGCCGTGTTCCGGGAAGAAGTGGTGCGGGAGATCGTGCCCATCGTCTGTGAGATGAAAAAAGAGCAGCAGAAGCGGCTGGGTCTGCCGGATTTCAAGTTCTATGATGATCCGGTGGTGTGCCGGGGAGGAAATCCGGCGCCCCAGGGTACCTTTGAGGACACCTATCGCACCGGTATCGAGATGTACCGGAAGATGTCCCCGCTCACAAAGGACTTCATCAACAAGATGGACAGCATGCACCTGTTTGATCTGATCGCCAAAAAGGGCAAGATGACCGGCGGCTATTGCAGCTATCTGGCTTCTTATAAGGCTCCCTTCATCTTCGCCAACTTCAACGGCACTTCCCACGATGTGGAAGTCTTTACCCACGAGGGAGGCCATGCCCTGGCTGCATTCATGGCCTCGGACAAAACCCGGCTGATGGAGTGCGCCATGCCTACATTGGAGGGCTGTGAAGTTCATTCCATGTCCATGGAGTTTTTGTGCTGGCCCTATCTGGAAGGGTTCTATGGGGACAAGGCTGACAAGGCCCGGGCCATTCACCTGGGCGGCACTCTGTCCTTCCTGCCCTACGGCTGTCAGGTGGATGAGTTCCAGCACATCGTTTATGAAAACCCGGATATGACCCCGGAAGAGCGCAACGCCCAGTGGGCCGCTCTGGATAAAAAGTACCGCCCCTGGCTGGATTTTGAATCGGTGCCCTTCTATGCCGACGGCGCAGCCTGGCAGCGGCAGATCCACATCTACACCGATCCTTTCTATTATATCGACTACTGTCTGGCCCAGTCGGTGGCCCTGCAGATCTTCCGTCTCATGGAGGAAAAGGGCTGGCAGGCCGCCTTTGATCAGTATCTGGCCTACACCCGTCAGGGAGGCAATGACACCTTCCTGGGCCTTTTGCAGAAGGCCGGACTGGAAAATCCCATGGAAAAGGGCTCGCTCAAAAATGTAGCCTGGGAAGCCAGAGAGTATCTCACTGCCCATCAAAAAGATCTGGATTAAAAAAAGCGCATAGTTTCCTTCCTTCCGCCCATACTGGGAAAAAAGGGAGGAAGGACGATGAGAAAGCGTGTATGGTTGGCCGGGATTCTGGCGGGCAGCATATTGCTGTCCGCCTGCGGCCGCAATGAAAAGGACAAGGCCCAGGAAAAGAAGGACGATCCGGCCCAAAATTCCCAGGAACAGACCCAGCAGCAAACCCCGGAGGAAACCCCTGCCCCCGATCCGGCCCAGCCGCCGGAGACGGCGGAAAACAAAGCCGCACCCCAGGAGCTGGTCGCTGTGAGCACTGCCTTGCACGATTGGGACGAAGGGCGCATGGAAAACCTGCGCCTGGCCTGTCAGGCCGTTCACGGGGCGGTGATCCCGGCGGGCGGTTCCTTTTCCTTCAATGAAGCCCTGGGAGAGCGCACCGAGGAAAAGGGTTACCGCCCGGCCATTGCCTTTGAGAACGGGGAGAAGGTAATGGAGGTGGGAGGCGGCGTGTGCCAGGTGAGCACCACCCTGTTCCTGGCTGCCCAGCAGGGAGGTATGGAAATCCTGGAGCGACATCCCCATCAGCTGCCGGTGCCCTATGCAGGAGAAGGTCAGGATGCGGCGGTGGAATATGGAAGCCTGGATTTTCGCTTTCAGAATCCCACCGCATCCCCTGTGGAGATCGGCTGCTGGCTGACGGGGGACAGCGTCACTGTCTCCCTGACAGTCCAGTGACCGGGCTTGGAGTTTTGGTGCATTGGCCTGGTTCTGTTGCCGGGCGCGGCAGCGGTCCGGTGGCCAGATAGCCGTGCTTTCTTTGCCTGGATGAACACAACGGGCCTTGGTTCTGTTGCCAGGCGCGGCAGCGGTCCGGTGGCCGGACAGCCGTGCTTTCTTTGCCTGGACGAACACAACGGGCCTTGGTTCTGTTGCCGGGCGCGGCAGCGGTCCGGTGGCCGGACAGCCGTGCTTTCTTTGCCTGGATGAACACAACGGGCCTTGGTTCTGTTGCCGGGCGCGGCAGCGGTCCGGCGGCCGGACAAACGGGCCTTGGTTCTGTTGCCGGGCGCGGCAGCGCAGTTTGGGTGCAGCGTCACGCTGCTCCGGTGGCCGGACAGCCGTGCTTTCTTTGCCTGGATGAACACAACGGGCCTTGGTTCTATTGCCGGGCTCGCCACCGCCACCTGCCGGAAAAAGTGGATGAGCCACTTTTTCCGGCTCTTTTTTTGTGTTACAATAAAGGGTAGAGCAAAAGGAGGAATGTCCATGCTGTGGCGGTGTCCGGTGTGCGGCGCAGAATTGCAGGAAGAGGAAAAAGGCGGGGTTTGTCCTCAGGGCCATCGGTTTGACAAGGCCCGCAGCGGCTATCTGAACCTGCTGCCCCCTTCGGGGAAAAAGACCCGGGAGCCGGGGGATAACAAAGAGATGATCCGGGCCCGGTGGTCCTTTCTGCAAAAAGGCTATTACTCCCCTCTGGCCGATCTGGCAGGGGAGATCACCCTGGGGGAGGGAAAACCGCCCCTTCGGATACTGGATGCCGGCTGTGGTGAGGGCTACTATTCCCAGCGTTTGTGGGAAAAAGCCCAGAAAAGCGGCTGGGAACTGGAAATCTACGGCATGGACATCTCCAAATTCGCTGTGGACCGGGCGGCCAAGGGCCTGAAACAGGGCCGCTATGCTGTGGGAAGTCTGTACCATCTGCCTTTGGGAGATGGAGCGGTGGATGTGATCTGGAACTTTTTCGCTCCCCATTGCCCGGAGGAGTTTGCCCGGGTGCTGAGAAAGAATGGGCGGCTGCTGGTGGCGGTGCCGGGAAAGCGGCATCTGTGGGAGCTGAAAGAGCGGCTGTACGATGAACCCTATGAAAACCCAGGAACTGCGCCCCATCTGTCGGGGTTTCTTCTGGAAGAGACCCGGCCGGTTACATACCCCATGGCCCTCAGCGGGGAGGATGTGTGGAGCCTTTTTCAGATGACGCCCTATTTCTATAAAACCGACCCCCAGCGGCGGGAGTCCCTTTCCCAGGCCCACGGGATGGAGATCACCGCCGATTTTCTGCTGCTTTGTTACCGGAAGGAGGAAGGATAAATGGAATACGAAGGCCAGATCTGCCGCAGTCCCATGGAGCGTTCTTCCTTCATGCTGCCGGTGATGGTGGGGTGCAGCTATAACCGGTGCAAGTTCTGTATGCTGTTCAAGCACCTGACCTATCGCCGCCTGCCCATGGAGCAGATTTTTGCCGATATCCGCCGGGTGGCCGACCTGGGAGGCGATCCTAAGTGGGTTTTTCTGGGAGACGGCAACGCCTTTTCGCTTCCTGCGGAGGACCTGCTCACCATTTTGCAGGAGATCCGCTGGGCATTCCCCAGCTGCCAGGGGGTGAATATGGACGCCACCGTCACCAGTATTGCTCAAAAAACCGATGAGCAGCTGCGCTTGCTGACTCAGGCTGGGGTGTCTCATCTGTATCTGGGCATTGAAAGCGGCCTGGACGATGTGCTCCGGCTGATGGACAAGGATCACACCAAAGCCCAGGCCATGGAGCAGATCCGCCGCATCCAGCAGGCGGGGATGGTTTTTGACGCCCATATTATGACCGGCGTTGCCGGAAAAGGCCGGGGGCGGGAAAACGCTTTGGCCCTGGGAGAATTTTTCCGCCGCACCCGTCCCAGCCGGATGGTGAATTTCTCCATGTTCATCCACCGGAGAGCCCCTCTGTACCAACTGATTCAGCAAGGGAAGTTTGTTCCGGCGGACGAAGGGGAAGCCCTGGAAGAGGAGCGGGTGCTGCTTCACCAGCTGTGGAATATGGAAGTGGAGTACGACGGCTTCCATGACATTCTGCCCCTGCGGGTACGGGGCAAATTGCCGGAGGATCGGGAAAAGATGATAAGAAAACTGGAAAAGGCCCTGGGAGAGCATGGGGATGCTCCTTGGCCCGTGGCGTTGGTGGATTGATGGCAGCGAAACAATACAATGCAGTGGATTTGTTTTCCGGCGTGGGTGGCCTGAGTTACGGCTTTGAACAGCTGAAGGAATTCGCCATCCTGGCGGCCAATGAGGTGGAGCCGGACATTGCCCGGGCCTACTCTCTCAACTATCCCCAGGTGAAGATGCTCTGCCGGGATATCGGTCAGGTGACCGGAGAAATGCTGGGAGAGGCTTTGGACGGCAAGCAGGTGGATCTGGTGTTGGGCGGCCCGCCCTGCCAGTCCTATTCCACCCTGGGCAAGCGGCAGATGGATGGCCGGGCCCGGTTGTTTCTGGAATATAAGCGGGTGCTGTCCCTGCTCCGTCCCCGGGCTTTTTTGTTTGAAAATGTGTCCGGGTTGCTGAGCATGGATGGAGGACGGCTCTTTCCCCAGATCCAGCGGGAGTTCGGGGAGCTGGGCTATACCCTGAAATACCAGGTGATGGATGCGGCAGAATACGGTGTACCTCAGCGGCGGGAACGGGTGATTCTGGTGGGGATGCAGGGGAAGAACACCTTCTCCTATCCACAGCCCACCCATGGAGAAGGAAAATTGCCCTTTGTGACCCTGGAGCAGGCCATCGGCGATCTGCCCCCCATCAAAAGCGGGCAGCAGAAGAATCGGTACCAGGGGCCTATTGACAACGACTTTCTCCGTTTTGTCCGGCAGGAGGGGGAGGAAACCGTCACCGAGCACGCTTCCCCCAAGAACGGGGCCCATCTCATCCGCATCATGGAGGCTCTGAAGGATGGCCAGGGGAAAAACGATCTGCCGGAAGAACTGCGGCCCAAAAGCGGCTATGGCAACACCTATGCCAAGCTGTGGTGGAAGCGGCCCTCCACCACCATCACACGGAATTTTGCCTGCCCTTCTTCTTCCCGGTGCATCCATCCCCGGGATTCCCGGGCCTTGTCCATCCGGGAAGGGGCACGGCTCCAGAGTTTCCCCGACGATTACCGCTTTTATGGTGGCGACGGCATGAAGCGGCTGGAGATCGGCAATGCCGTGCCGCCCCTTCTCTCGCTGGCTCTGGCCCGGCAGATGCTCCAGGCCCTGGAAAACTGAAACCTTCCGAAATTCTTAAGAAAAGGCTCAGGAGTTTTTTCAAAAGGGAAAGCCTCTCTTTGGTAGTATGGAAATGTACCAAAGAGGGGCTTTTTGCTCCCTCCGAAAAAGGAGTGGCTGTTTGTGAATACAGGAATTTGGGATGGGGAGAACTGGGAACTGGAGCAGAAGGCCCACTGGAAAAAGCAAGAGGCAATCGCCCGGGAAGAGCGCCGGGCCGTTCGGCGGAAAAAGCGGCGGCGGAAGATGTGGGGAGATCTGTTTCTGACCTTTTTGTTTGTGCTGGGATGCCTGGGGATCGGTTATTGGGCCATCGGGCAGCAAGGAGAAGGTGGGAACGGTCAGTCTATTTTTGTGCAGGCCCTTGCGGGACAGGATCTTTCCGGGGAAGAAACGGATGCGCTCCTTCTGGTCAACCGGTGGAATCCTTTGCCGGAGGGATATGTTCCCGATCTGGTGGAGGTTCCTGGCGGGGAAAAGGTGGCAAAGGAGGCCTATGCCCCTTTGATGGAGATGCTGCAGCAGGCGGAGGCGGAAGGCCTGGGGCCTCAGGTGGTTTCCGGCTGGCGCACCCAGGAAAAGCAGCAGAGTCTGTATGATAATAAGATCGGAGAATATCTTTCCCAGGGATATTCCCAAAAGGATGCTGTGGCCGCTGCGGAAGAGTGGGTAGCCAAACCCGGCACCAGCGAGCACCAGTTGGGACTGGCGGTGGATATCAATGGGAATAGCTACGACATCTACACCTGGCTTCAGGAAAACAGTTGGCGCTATGGCTTTATCTTTCGTTATCCTGGGGACAAGCAGTCCCTCACCGGGGTGGCCGAGGAAGTGTGGCACTACCGGTATGTGGGAAAGAAAGCGGCGGAGATGATCCACAGCCAGGAGCTTTGCCTGGAAGAATATGCAGAACAACAGAAATGAAGAAATTACCCCTGGATAAGATCGATTCGTTTTTCTTCCAGCATCTGTTTCAGAAGCTCATAGGGGTTCTCTCCTTGCACAATGCGGAAAGAACCTTGGGAGAACAGGGAGATCTTTTTCGTGACCCCATGTTCTGTCAGGGTGATGCAGTCCAGTGTGTGGCCGGAGTCGTCAAAAAGGGTAATGGTGATTTCGCTTGACTCTTTATCAGGGGCCTTTGTCTGTTTCATGCGAATGGCACCCCAGTTTTTCAGAGCGTAGTCCAGATAGTCCGGGAAATGATCGTCGATGGTGAGGGTGTAGTCCTCCGGCCGTGTGCCGTCGCCGGTGGAAATGCGGATGGAAGCGGCTTCCTTTGTGTGCTCCAGAAAGGGCTGGGGACGGTGCAGCAGGATGGAGCGGACAAGAACGGTACCGACCAGGCAAAGCAGCAGGGCACCAGGTAGAACCAAAAGTAGTTTGCGCCTTTTTTTCATGGGATCATCCCCTTGCTTTTTTCGTACTATATCACAGGGCCAAGCAGAAAACAATCCCCCGGAGCGTTGCTCCGGGGGATTGTTTCTATGTGATGTTTTATTTTTTGTTGACGAACTTTTTGATCCGGTCCATAGCCACTTTCAGGCTTTCCAGAGAGTAGGCATAGGAGATGCGCACATGGCCTTCGCCGCAGGCGCCGAAGGCGTCACCGGGAACCACGGCCACCCGCTGGTCGTTGAGCAGATCGGTGCAGAACTGCTCACTGCTGGAAGCAAAGCGGCGGATGCTGGGGAACATATAGAAGGCGCCTTCCGGCATGAAGCAGTCGAAGCCCAGATCGGTGAGGGCCTTGTGGAGATACAGACGACGCTCGTTGAACTTTTCCCGCATATATTCGATGTCGGGGATGCCTTTGGTGATGGCTTCCAGGCCGGCCCGCTGGGACATACCCGAAGCGCACATCAGCTTGTACTGATGCAGACGGCCCAGAGAGGTCATCAGTTCCACCGGGGCGCAGCAATAACCCAGGCGCCAGCCGGTCATGGCAAAGGCCTTGGAGAAGCCGCTGACCACCACAGTGCGCTCCCGCATACCGGGCAGAGTGGCGATGGACACATGGCGGCGGCCATAGGTCAGCTCGGCATAGATCTCATCGGAGATGACCACGATGTTGGTATCCCGCAGAATGGCGGCGATCTCTTCCATCTCCTCCTTGGTCATGATGGCACCGGTAGGATTGTTGGGGTAGGAGAACACCAGCAGCTTGGTCTTGGGAGTGATGGCGGCCTTCAGAGCCTGGGGAGTCAGCTTGAAGGAATCCTCTTCCTTGGTTTCGATGACCACCGGCACGCCGCGCTGGGCGATGGCCAGAGGCGCATAGCTGACGAAAAGGGGCTCGGGCAGCAGCACTTCGTCGCCGTCGTCGATCAGGGCGCTCATGCACAGGTCGATGGCTTCGCTGCCACCAACGGTGACCAGCACTTCCTTTTCCGGATGATAGGAAAGGTCAAAGCGCTTTTCCAGGTATTCGGAAATGCCCCGGCGCAGTTCGATCAGGCCGTAGTTTGCGGTGTAGGCGGTTTTGCCGTCCAGAATGCTCTTGATACCGGCATTGCGGATGTGTTCCGGAGTGACGAAATCGGGCTCGCCCACGCCCAGGGAGACCACATCTTCCATGGTGGCCGCCACATCAAAGAATTTACGGATGCCAGAGGGCTTCAGAGTGGCAACCCGCTGGGGGACGATCTTGGAATAATCGATCATGATGCTGTTTTCCTCCTTCTTTCGGCCGGGCGGACGCCGCAGCCAAGTACTGTTTCTCTCAAGGGGGCCAAGGCCCCGTTCCATCTTCTTTTGCCATTATACCACCGGCCAAAGGGAAAAGGCAACAGGCAACAGGTTATAAATGTTAAGAAAATGTCAATCTTTCGTTTCTTCTGTATTCCCCTACCGGTGGAGCAGGGGAGACAGCCGCTTATACAGCAGCAGGGTGATGAGGGAGGACAAGGCTCCCTTCAGCAAGTTGAACGGCAGGGTGGCGAAAATGACCAAAGTCCCCACAGAAGTGATGGAACTGTTCACCGCGCTTCCCATGTCCACCAAAGCGGAGAGGGGAATGCCCATGAAGAAAGAATAGGCGGGCAGCAGCACAAAGTAGTTGATCACTACGCCTGCAATGGTCATGGCCAGGGTGCCACACAAAAGTCCCCACAAAGCCCCTTTCCGGCTTTTTTTCTTCCGATAGAACAAAGAGGCCGGCAGCACCAGGGACAGGCCGATGAGGAAATTAGCCAATTCTCCCACACCGGCGGTGATGGTGCCTTTGAACAAAAGATACAGCAGGTTTTTCAGCAGTTCAATGCACAGAGCGGCCAAGGGCCCCAGGGCAAAGCCGCCCAGCAGCACCGGCACTTCGCTGAGATCGATCTGATAAAAACTGGGGGCAAAGGGCAGGGGGATCTCCAGGGTCATCAAAAAGGCGGACAGGGCGGCCAAAAGGGCGGTTTTCGCCATAAAACGAGGGGTAAAATGCAAAAATAGATCTCCTTTCGGGGATGGTTTGAATGGTTACAAAAGTTCCAGCAGCCGGTCGGTCACCTGGGATGTGGTGGCGTTGCCGCTCATATCCGGGGTGAGGCATTTGCCCTCTTCCAGCAGCTTCTCGATAGCGTTGAGCACTTTTTCTCCCCACTGGGGTTTTCCGAAAAAGTCCAGCATCTGGCTGACGCTCCAGATGGCGGCCAGGGGATTGGCAATGCCTTTCCCGGCAATGTCCGGGGCGCTGCCGTGGATGGGCTCGAACATGGAGGGGTATTTTTTCTCCGGGTTCAGGTTGGCTCCGGCGGCCAGACCCATGCCGCCGGAGATGGCCGCTCCCAGATCGGTGAGAATGTCGCCGAAGAGGTTGGAGGTCACCACCACCTGGAACCGGCCGGGATCTTTCACAAAGAACATACTGGCGGCATCCACCAAAAAGCTCTGGGTCTTCACATCGGGGTATTCCTTGGCCACTTCCTGGAACATTTCATCCCAGAAGACCATGGAATAATTGAGGGCGTTGCTTTTGGTGATGTTGGTCAGGGTCTTGCCTTTCTGCCGGGCCAGCTCAAAGGCATAGCGGATCACCCGCTGGCAGCCATGGCGGGAAAAAACACCGGTTTGCAGCACCACTTCCCGGTCTGTGCCGGGGAAGAGGTGGTCGCCGGCCCCGGCGTATTCCCCTTCGCTGTTTTCCCGCACCACAATCATGTCGATGTCCTCCCGCTTCACATCTTTCAGCGGGCAGGGAGCGCCTTTCAGAAGCTTCACCGGGCGCAGGTTCACATATTGGTCAAAGCCCTTGCGGATCTTGAGCAGCAGATCCCACAGGGACACATGATCGGGCACGCCGGGAGCGCCCACCGCTCCCAGATAGATGGCGTCAAAGTGTTTCAGCTGCTCCATGCCGTCTTCTGGCATCATCCGGCCGGTTTTCAGATAGTATTCGCAGCCCCAGGGGAAAGATGTGACCTGAAAAGAAAAGGTTCCGTCTGCTTTTTCAATGTGCCGCAGCACCCGCAGGCCTTCTTCCACCACTTCCGGGCCGATGCCGTCGCCGCCGATGGCGGCAATGCGATAGGTTTCCATCGTGCAAGTCTCCTTTGTGATCAAGTAAGAAAAAACGAAAAAAGGGCGCGGCAAAACCGCGCCCTTTGGGCTTAGAATTCCAGTTTGCTCTGGATATAGGCGTTCAGTTCCTGGATGGGCAGGCGCACCTGGTCCATGGTGTCCCGATCCCGCACAGTGACGCAGCCGTCCTGTTCGGTCTCAAAGTCCACGGTGACGCAGAAGGGTGTGCCGATCTCATCCTGGCGGCGGTAGCGCTTGCCGATGGAGCCGGACTCGTCGTAATCGCACATAAAGCTGCCGGCCAGCTGCTGATAGAGGGCTGTGGCCTGCTCAGACAGCTTCTTGGACAGGGGCAGGATGGCGCATTTATAGGGGGCCAGAGCCGGGTGGAGGTGGAGCACCACGCGGGTATCATTCTTGCTTTCGTCCACCACTTCCTGATCGTAGGCGTCGGTGAGGGCGGCCAGGACGATCCGGTCCACGCCCACCGAAGGCTCCACGCAGTAGGGGATGAACTTCTCATTGGCTTCCTGGTCAAAGTATTCCATGCTCTCTCCGGAAGCGGCTTCATGGGCCTTCAGGTCGAAATCGGTGCGGGAAGCCACGCCCCACAGCTCGCCCCAGCCGAAGGGGAAGAGGTATTCGATGTCGGTGGTGGCGTTGGAATAGTGGGAGAGCTTTTCCTTTTCGTGGTCACGATAGCGCAGGTTCTCCTCTTTCAGGCCCAGGCTCTCAAGGAACTTTTTGCATTCGTTCTTCCAGTAGTCAAACCACTCCAGCTCGGTGCCGGGCTTGCAGAAGAACTCCAGCTCCATCTGCTCAAATTCCCGGGTGCGGAAGACGAAGTTGCCGGGAGTGATCTCGTTGCGGAAGGCCTTGCCCACCTGGCCGATGCCGAAGGGCAGCTTTTTCCGGGTGGTGCGCTGCACATTTTTGAAGTTGACAAAAATACCCTGGGCGGTTTCGGGGCGGAGATAGAGCTCGGACTTAGAGTCCTCGGTGATGCCCAGGAAGGTTTTGAACATCAGGTTGAAGGAGCGGATGGGAGTGAAATTGGTGCTGCCGCAGTTGGGGCACTTGATGCCATTGTCCTTGATGTATTGCTCCATGGCGGCAAAATCCATGCTGTCGGGCTCCTGGCCGGAAAACTCCTCGATGAGGGTATCGGCCCGGTGACGGGTGTGGCAGTCCTTGCAGTCCATCAGGGGATCGGAGAAGCCCCCCACATGGCCGGAGGCCACCCACACCTGGGGATTCATCAGAATGGCGCAATCCAGCCCCACATTGTAGGGAGACTGCTGGATGAAATGCTTCCACCAGGCTTTTTTCACATTGTTTTTCAGTTCCACGCCCAGAGGGCCGTAGTCCCAGGAGTTGGAAAGTCCGCCGTAGATCTCGCTGCCGGGATAGACAAAGCCCCGGCCTTTGCACAGCGTGACGATTTGATCCATGGTCTTTTCGGTATTTTTCATTGGCAGGTTCTCCTTTTTGAAAAAGACGCATACACTGGATGCGTCTGGATTTTCTCACAACAGGTATTATACCGGAAAAAAAAGAAAAAGAAAAGGGGAAAGCCGGGAATTGACACGGGATAAAGGGTACGGTATAATAAAGAACGCCGCCGGGGTGTTGCGCAGTTGGTAGCGCGTCTGCTTTGGGAGAATACGACCAGCCGGATAAAAAACTCAATAACCGGGTGTAGCGCAGCTGGTAGCGCGCCTGCTTTGGGAGCAGGATGCCGCAGGTTCGAATCCTGTCACTCGGACCATAAAGAGTTACCGGTATAGATGCGCCTGGCGCAAAGCCAGGCGCATCAACCGTTTCCGGGCTTTTTCGAGCCCGGATTTCTTCTTTTGAACCATAGATTTTTATGGAGGTTTCGGAGCAACTGACCGGATTTGAACTGGAGGATCTCAAGTTCTGGACAGTTTCCAACCTCCAGCGCCCTTTTAGAGAGGGCTTCTCTCTCAAGAAAAGCGGCATCATCGCAGAAAAAGAATCACAAATATTTGGGCGTCGTTTTGTCGGCTTTGACAGGCCGAAAAAAGCGGTGCCCTTTTTCAATTTCTAAAAGGGCGCTGGCTGCAGCGTCTGAAACGGCAGGCCGGAGAAGACCTCTCCGGCCTTATTTTTTTTACAACAGGAGGATCGCTCACATGGACACCAAAAACACAAGCCGTCAGCTTCGCTACCTCGAAGAAGTCCGTACTCCCCTGCACCGTGCAGGCTTTGGAACCCTGCCGGTGGAGGGAGAGCAGTTGCCTGTCCTTTGGAACGGCGCACCCCTCTGCCGCATCACCGGCAAGGGCAGCGTATTCTATCGGCGAGAGGACGCGGACACGCCCCAGGCAGAGGATGCCCTATATCGCGTCGAGGACATCGCCGCGAAAACGCTGGAGTATATGACCGCTATGGAAGCCGCCCCGCAGCTCAAAGCCAGCGGGCTGGATGGCGACTACCGCATCCTCGCTGACTTCGGCGGCACGGTGCTGGCAGGTTCTCCGAGCAAATACGGCGTTCAATTCGTTACATGGGATTGGGACTATGACCGGACGGGTGTAGTACACGGACACTACTTCATGGAGAACTACGATGGCGCCAAGCAGGACTTCGCCACACGCTCCGGGCTTATCCAAAAGGAACAGCTTTTCAGCCCGGAGCAGCTGACCGAGATATTCCGCTGCTGCGCCGATTCCGTGGATGAGGACTTCTTTGAGCTTACGGATACGCAGGAAGAAATGATCTGCGGAATCCAGCAGCAGATCAGGGTGTGCGTGCCGGATCTAAATGAGCGAATCCGACAGCAGGAGGAAGCATTGGAACGAGCATCACAGGAGCAGACAATGTAATAGCAGTATGGCATGGGCCGGAGTTTTAGCAATAAGACTCCGGCCCTTTTTTATTTTCAAAAAAGGAGTGGATTTGCTTGACGCGATACTTTATGAAGTTCACACCCCTGTTCGCCGCAGAGGTGCAGATGATGACGCCACCCCGTCATCAGCCTCGCAGAAGCGGACGCATCCGCAGCAGCTTTCGCTACAGTGCCGACGATGTACGCTGCAAAGACTGCACGAGATATGACAGCGGACACCCCTGTCACCTGAATGAATGCGTCTGTCTGGAGGAGCGCATCGAGGCCGGCGTGGTGGAGCTGAACGCTCTGGCGCGGGAGTGCTTCGGCGGGAGGATGTTCCGCCCGCTGCAAAGATGGCTGCGAGATGAGCTGAACCGGCAGCCCTTTCGCTTCTTCCTCAGTGATGCCCACAGAGAGCGATGGACGCACTGGAAAAACCGCTGCTATGGTATGTCCGAGCGCAATGCGGCTGCGCTGTTTCTGCTTACCGCCGATGAGGGGCTTTGGCAAAGAGTCCTATGGCATTTCGACAGCAGCGGCTTCGACTTCACCGCCATTCGCCTCTCCGGTATTCACCCGGAGCTGTACAGCATTTATCAAGCGGCGAAGACCATTTCCGTTGGCGGTGACAACATCGTCATAGAAGACCTTGCTTTTTCAGAACTGGTCAGCGACAGAGCCTTCCGGCTCATCCTCGGAGCACTCCTGCTGTGCAGATATGGAGAGGTGGTCTTAAATCTGGAAAGAAAGACGGAGGAGGCAACATGATGATGTACGCAGTTTTGAGTAATCCAAACCACCCGAAATACGGTGTGGCAACGATTCCATTCCCCATTCCCCGCAATCAGTATACGCACTGCATGGAGCTGTTGGAGGCGCTGGAGATCGGCGACGCGGTCAAGGCCGACTGTAAGGTGGAGGAAGTTGATAGCTTTTTCTCTGTGCTCAAGCGCGCGGAAATGCTTACGGTCAATGTGGAGGAACTGAATTACCTCGCCAAACGGCTGGAAAGTTTCGACACCGGCGAGGCCGCACAGTTTCAGGCAATGGCACACAAGCTGGAGCTGTTCGAGCTGAAGGATCTCATCAACCTGACCTTCTGCTGCCAGCAGGCTACGGTCATTACCGACTTTTCCGACCTCGCCGCCATCGGCCGTGACCACTACATGAACCTGCACGGCGGCAGCGCCAAAACAGAGGAATTGGATGCGCTGGACGGCAAGGGAACCGCACGGCAGCTCATTGAAAGCGGCAGCGGCACGATCACCCCCTACGGCGTGGTCTACGACAACGGCATGAAGCTGGAGCAGGTCTACGATGGCCGGTTCTTCCCCTGCTATTACTATGAACCGAACGCCATCACCGTTGCGGTGACATCCAAGAGCAAGCCGGAGGACACGGAGCACATCACATGGCTGTACCTCCCCATGGAGCGGGAGGAAATCGACCGCGCCCTCCTTCGCGGGGGCATCACAGATCCCGCCGATGTACGCCTGCGGCTGGAGGACAGCCAGTTTCCCAACGAGGTGGATGTCCTTCTGGATATGGAGTACGAAACTCTCTCTGACCTCAACGAACTGGCAGAGGCAACGGATGGGTTATCAAAAGCGGATATGGAAAAGCTGGGCGCCGTGGTTATGCTGGCAGAGCCAAAGTCTGCGGCACAGATCAAAAACCTTGCGGAAAGCCTCGACCTCTTTGACTTCGCCCCCGGCGTGCATACGCCGCAGGACTACGGCAAGTACATGATCCAGCAGTCCGGTCGCTTTGAGTATGACGAAAACCTCGATGCTTTTTATGACTATGAAAAGTACGGCACGGAGCGCATGAATGAGGAGGACGGAGTGTTCACCGACCGGGGCTACATCGCCTATAAGGGCTATATCAGCATGGAAGAAGTGATGAACGGTGGTCAAAGCAACCACATGGTGATGGGAGGGCTTTCACAATGATCATTCAGGCAGAACTGAAGTGTAAACAGACCGGGTGTGAGGCAGACCCCTGTGCCGTGGATAGGGAAATGCTCCAGCTGGATGAGGCAGAATACAATCTCATCAAGTTCCCCCAGCGCGGTGTCTGTCTGTACAAGTGCGGCAACGAGCGATATCTGCTGGAGGTACACGCCCCTGCATGCAAGGAAAAGCTGTTTGGCACAGCGGGTGGCCGCTGATGGCAATAACCGCGGGTATGATCGCCAAAGCCGCGGCGACAGCCCTTTCCAACGAGAAGCTCCGTAAAGGGATCGGCTGGGGGCTGGTCGCTGTTCTCTCGCCTGTCATCCTCCTGATCGCCGCGCTGTGCTCCATCGGCACAGGCGGTGCGGATCACAACAACCAGGCGGTAGCCGCAGCCTTCTATGGGACGAGCTATTCGACCGAGGTGCCTATGGCATTCCGCTCTCACATTGAGGAGATGCGCACCGCGTTTTCTCTTCTGGATTCGGCGGTCGCCTCCGTCAATGGGCAAATGGAAAGCGGAAACGGCCTTGACCCGATCCGAGTCAAGGCCGTTTTTTATGCCCTCTGCTTTGGCGAGGACGCTCCCGGCAGACGGGCGGCAAACCGCTTCGTAGAATGCTTCTACACTTGGGAAACCCGTACCCGCACGGTAGAAGTGGAGAGCGAGGATAGCACGGTTACCAGTACGACAGAAGAATACACTGTCGCTGTTCCGGTCTCACTGTCTCAAGCGTATGCCAATCTGGAAGCACATCTTGGCAGAGCAATTACGGAGGATGATAAGAGCAACATCAACTACATCTATACCATGATCGCCGGCACCGCAGGCGGCGGCAGCTACAGCGGCGAGTTCCTTCGCTGAGATGGAAGCAGTATCGACTTGGACATCTCCGCCTTTGTTGATCCCGCCAATAAAAATGCAGCCGACCTTGTGACCTACGCCATCCACGCATGGGAGTCCGGCTGGGGCTATGTCTGGGGCACCTATGGCAATGTGCTGACGGAGTCACTCCTTGCCTACAAGGTATCACAATACCCGGACGGTGTTGGCAACCATGAGGACATCATCCGCGCCAACTGGCTGGGCGGCAGAACTGCCGACTGCGTTGGACTTATCAAAGGTTACGGCTGGCTGTCCCCGGAAACGATGACCATCGACTATGGTACCCATGGGATGCCGGATATCGGTGCAAATCAGATGTACTACAACGCCACGGAGTCTGGGGCCATCGATACCATGCCGGATATCCCTGGCCTTGCCGTTTGGCACGATGGGCATATTGGCGTCTACATTGGCGGCGGTCAGGTTGTTGAGGCCATGGGTACCAAGGGCGTTGTCAAAACAGAGTTGGCTGGCCGAGGTTGGACGCACTGGCTGAAGATTCCGTATATCAATTATGACTGAGGAGGATCGATCATGAACTATGAAGAATTAACGGATCGGGAGCTATGGCAGCTTCTGTTCCAAAAGACAGAGAACGAGATGGCTGCATATATGAACAGCCTAAATCAGCTTCCCCGCAGCGAGCTGATCATGGCAGCAGATGAGATCTCCGCCATGGCGACCTGCCGCGCCGAGCTGATGGCGTTGGGCGAAGCCCTCTCCCGAGAGAAGACGCTCTTCCTGCTGCGCCAGGAAAAACCCTTGGAGCTTCTGAGCGAGGCTTGGATGGAGCATCGGACCATGGATGAGGGTGAGCTCTTCCAGAGCCTGCTCATTGAAGTATATGAGGATGAGCATCAGCAGTTACTCAATGAGCCGCAGATGTTGTGATCGGAGGTGCGTTGCATGAACATGGCTCGTTATGAGCAGGAAACCATTATCAGCTTCAACGAGGAAGAAAAGACCGCCGGTATTTACACCCACAACAAGATACTGTGTCAGAAGCTGGCAGCACTGGCACGGGACAGACCGGAGGATTGCAGGCTCGTGAAGGTGTCCCGCAGCGGACGGGCAGTTGACTACACCATTCCAAAATCATGGATAAAGATCGTACCGCCTCGGATAGCAAGTGAAGCGCAAAAAGCAGCTCTTGCAAGGGCTCGGAAAGCGGCAAGTAAGCCGCTATGACCCCTGCGCGCGCAGCGTTTCAACAACACCTGTCTCGTGCCGAGGGTAGTTACACCACCCACAACACAAAAACGCCGAAAATAGCATATAGAAGGAGGATACGCACATGAAAAAAGCAACTGTCACCGTCACCTTTGACGATGAGAAACTGGGCGCACTGGAGTTCTCGCTCCGCAAGGAACACTCCTCTGTGCAGGAGCACTTGGAGGATGCGCTGAACGCTCTGTATGAAAAAACCGTACCGGAGCCGCTGCGGGAGTACTTGGACAGCAAGGCCGCTCCCGCGGCGGTGAAACCCAAGCGTCCTGTCAAGCCCGCCGCACCCAAGCCGCAGAGCAGTGAGCCGAAGCCTGCGGCTGTGAAGGAGGGCAACTGAGATGGCGGATCATGTAGACATCACATTGTGGATCGACCGCCGTTGGAAGGATGCCATCGAGAAGCGGCTCAAAGGCGAAACCTTGCAGGAGCATCTGGAAGATGTGCTGGATGAGCTGTGCAACCAGCTCCCGGAGTAGGAACACAAACGCATCCGTGCCGAGATCTACGCAGAGGATGCCGCAGAGCGTGAAGCGAGGGAGGCCGCCCGCACCTACGCCGCCTACCATGTGACGGAGCGCGGGCAGGAGTGGTACTTCAAGACCTCGCTCGGCGAGGAGCTGCTGGCGGTCGGGAAAAAGCTGCGCGGTTATCTTACAAAGGGCAATGGTGTTGCACCGGGCAAATTTATCGGAATGTTTTTCGGCGGGTAACCCATCACAGCAAAAGAGTTTGACGCCCTGACAGCTGTACGCATGGAGAACACCGGCAAGGTGCGCGGCGTGTTCGATGTGAACTTCGACAAGCGGGAGTTCTCCGCTGTCCACATCATGGACGGCTGGCGAACCTGGGCGATGCGGGATGTGTCAGTGGCGGTGTACCATGCCACACGGTCGCGCTTTGCTTCGGCGGATGAACAGCTCTCCAAACTATTGGAGCTGCTGGATGGCATGGAGATCACCTCGGCGGGACATCTCTCCTCGCGGAATTTTTCCTTCAGTGATGAGATCATGATGGATGAGGACGGTAAGCTCAACTTCTATGTGGACGCAGATTTTGATGTGGACGCTGTCTTCGGAACCTTCGTCTGCACGGATAAAAACGATGACTGGCTCAACATCTACGCCAACTATGACATCGCGGAGGATAGGCCCTGCGACACGCTGGAGCTGACGCTCTGCAAGGGAGACGGCTCCGAGGAGAACTGGAGCTATCCGCTCAACGCAGCCGAGCAGGATGTCCTGCTGCGGAAGATGGAGGAGTACTGCCAGCAGCAGACCGGCATGAGCCTGCGCGAGTATACCCAACAGCTTCACGAGGAACAGGCACAGAGTGCGGAGATGCAGATGTAACCGCCGTGTCCGCCCCTGTGAGCCGCTGTGTGCGGCTTTGGGGGCGAGGGTGGCATCCCTGCACCCCGGACAGGCATCGGCGCTGTTTGCCCCCGCTTTCGCCCCGTCTATGGGGAACTGTGCTGGGAACCCACCTGTTCGATAAAAGCACAAGATAAACGCCCGCAGTCGGAAGCGACTGCGGGCTGTCCACAAAGCCCCGCAGTGCGGGGCTTTTTCACAGGTCACAAACCAATGTCGGTTTGAGGCTCTGTCAAGATGAACCAATGTCGGTCCGCAGGAGGAGTGCAGCGTTTGCAGGGCTTTCCGGCGTTTTTGACCGATGGCAGCGGAAGGAAGGAGGAAAAATGGAGGACAATAAGAAATGCACCACGATCTGGCTGCGGCCCAGCGTCATTCGCCGCATGGACGCATGGATGGAGGAGGCGAACTGCAGAAGCCGCAGCGAATTCATTGAAAAGGCGGTCCGTTTTTACATGGGCTATCTGGGAACGGAGGACACCTCCGAGTATCTCTCGGACGCGCTGGTGGCGACGCTGCGCGGGATCATCGCGGACAGCACCAACCGCACCAACGGCATTCTATTCAAGTGCGCGGTAGAGCAGGGCATCATGGCGCACACCATCGCCGCCCACTTCCGGGATACGCTGGAGGATCGCCGCGCCCTGCGCGGGTATGTGGTGGACGAGGTAAAGCGCATCAATGGTCAGATCAGGTTCGAGGATGCCCAGGATGTCCAACGGCAGCTGCCGGATGACACATGGCGAGATTGATATTTATCTCTCCCTACATGAAGGGCGGCAGAGATGCCGCTCGGCTGGCCCATCGCACCCGCTACTTCGCCACCCGTGAAGGTGTGCAGCTCCTTAAGGATGACAATGCCCATCTTCCTGTTACGAAGAAACAGCAGCAGTACATCCAGCGTCTGCTCCGCAGCTTCCCAGAGGCGAGGGAGCTGCCGGAGCATGAGGACTATGCAAACACACCCAACCGGCAGACTGCCTTTGCGCTCATCGCGCAGATCCACGAGGACTTCATTGAACCCATGGATGGCCGGGAAAACTATCTTGACTATGTCGCAAACCGTCCCGGTGTAAAAGCGTTGGGCGAACACGGCCTGTGGGATGCCCATGGCAAGGTCCCGTCGCTGGAGAATGCCGCGGCAGAGGTGGCGCAGCACACAGGGAATGTGTGGACACCTATCATCTCCCTCTCCCGTGAGAATGCGGAGCGTCTGGGGTACACAGATATTAAAAACTGGCAGGAGCTCATCAACGCCTCCATCACGGACATCGCCAAGGGCTATAAGATCCATCCGGACCGCCTTCGCTGGTACGCAGCTATGCACGAAAAGGAGAAGCACATCCATGTTCACATGGTACTCTTCTCAACCGATCCGAAGGAGGGCTACCTCTCCCGGCAGGGTATCCGCAGCATCAAGTCCGCGCTGGTCAGCACGATCTACCGAAACGACCGCCTGCACATCTATGAGCAGAAGGACGAACAGCGCGGCCTGCTCCGGCAGGAAGCGGAAGCACGGATGACAGCGCTCATCGGGCAGATGGCTGCCGGTACTCTGCAAAGCGATAAGCTGGAGCTGCTGGTGACGGATCTCGCCCAGCGGCTTCGGGAGGTCAGCGGCAAAAAGGTCTACGGTTATCTGCCACCCCGTGTCAAACGCATCGTGGATGAGATCGTGGATGAACTGGCAAAGGACGAACGGGTGTCATCCGCCTATGCTCTATGGCAGGATCTCCAAGAGCAGCTTTGCATTGACTATAATCAGACACCGCCGCAGCGAGTACCGCTGTCGCAGCAAAAGGAGTTCAAGACGGTGCGCAACATGGTCATCCGGGAAACGCTCCGGCTTTCGGAGCTGCACTTCACCTTTGAGGATGATGCCATATCGGATGAGCCAGAGCCGGAAGAACCGACCGTGCCTCCGGATCCAAGTGCGGAGCGGATGATCCATCAGCAAGCACAGTCTTACCGCAGGGCAAAAAAGGTGCTGCACGACTTGGAGTCGGCCCCCGGTGAGAAAGCCGCGGCACGGGTCACCCTCCGCCGTCTGTGGGAGGAGGGCTATACCATTGCCGCCCATCAGCTTGGCAAATCGTATCGAGATGGAGTTGGAAGTTCAGTTGACCAAGAGTTGGCGGCAGAGTGGTTTCAAAAATCGGCAGAAGCCGGTAATCCTTGCTCCGCATACGCGCTGGGCAAACTGCTGCTGGAGCAGGAGCAATTCCCACAGGCCCTTCACTGGCTGCGGCAGGCAGCGGAGCAGAACGATCCATACGCGCAATACCGGCTCGGCAAGCTGCTGCTCACCGGCGCAGAGGGTGTGCCAAAGGATGTAGATGCGGCCATTCGGCTTCTGAAGGACTCTGCCACGCAAGGGAATTCGTTTGCCCAATACACGCTGGGAAAGCTCTATTTGCTGGGACAGGAGGTGCAAGCAGACCGCAAAGAAGCTCTGCGCTATTTCGCACAGGCAGCGGCACAGGGCAACACCTACGCGCAGTATTTCATTGACCATCAGGACGACTTCTCCGGTGCGGCGGGAACCGCTATCCTTCGGATGCTCCATCAGATGAGTCGCATATTCCGCGAGAACGCCGCCCAGCCTGCCATCTATGCAGGGATGCAGATCGACAAGAAGCGTCGCCGCAAATTGCAGGAGAAGCGCATGGCAATGGGACACAAGGCGGATGACCATGAGGATCGCAGACTGACGCAACAGACACAATAAGGGAGGGACCATGTCAAAGTACATTCCGTTTACAACCGAGCAGAAAGAACGAGCCGCGTCGGTGGACTTGGAGGAGTTCCTCCGCCGCCGAGGAGAAAAGCTCATCACATCCGGCAGGGACAAACGCCTTGCCAGCGACCACAGCATCACCATCCGCGGCTGCGAGTGGTATGACCATGCCACGGAACAGGGCGGCAGAGCCATCAGCTTCGTCAAGCAGTTCTATGGACTCAGCTACCCGGACGCCATGTCTCTGCTCCTCGGCGATGATCTCGGCGGAAGCTACCCTGCGGCAAAGGAGAAGGTGCCGGCGCCTGCAAAGCCCTTCACGCTCCCAGCGCAGAGCGAGTCCATGCGCCGTGTGTATGCCTACCTGCTGCAAAAGCGTTGCATCAACCGTGAGATACTCAATGCCTTTGTGCGCAGGAAGCTCATCTACGAGAGCTGTGGAAAATCCAGGGACGGGACAAAGGAATATCACAACGCCGTGTTCGTCGGATTCGATGAACACGGCGTTCCCCGTCACGGGCATAAGCGCGGGCTGTATACCATGGGGCAAAGCTATCGCGGCAACATTGAGGGCAGCGACCCGAAGCACAGCTTTCACTATCTCGGCGGCGATGACACGCTCTATGTCTTCGAGGCCCCTATTGACCTGCTCTCTTACATCTCTCTTTTCCCGGAGGGGTGGCAGGAGCATAACTATGTGGCCTGCTGCGGGACATCCTCCATCCCCGTGCTGGAAATGCTGCGGCAGCTCCCCCAGCTCCGGCAGGTGTATCTCTGCCTGGACAATGACGCTGCCGGTCATGCTGCCAGTGAGTGCATGGGGAAGCTGCTGGAGGAGCGTGGCATCTCCGCGGACCGGCTCGTACCGCAGCGAAAGGACTGGAACGACGATCTCAAGGCAGAACAGGAAAACAAAATGGAAAGGAGCGAGCTATGCCAAACCTTCTGCTGACAATGTGGGACACGATCAAAAGCTCCAACATCGGAATATTGGTCGCGGCAGGGCTGGGGATGTTCGCTGTCATCGGTGGACTCTCCATGCTGTCCTACCACTATACACTCAGCGGCATCAAGTCCCGCACCGTGGGTGACGGGCAGCACGGCACAGCGCGCTGGGCGACCGACAAGGAGATCCGCAAGACCTATGCCCATGTGCTGTTCAAGGTCAGAGACTGGCGCAAGGGAGTAAGCCTTCCCACAGAACAGGGTCTGGTGCTGGGCTGCAAGGGCAAGAAGGGTGAACTGACTGCGCTGGTGGATAGCGATGATATCCATTGCCTGATGATCGCCGCCTCCGGCGCGGGCAAGACGGCATTCTTCCTCTATCCCAACCTCGAATATGCCTGCGCGTCCGGCATGAGCTTTCTGGCGCTGGATACCAAGGGTGACCTCACCCGCAACTACGGCTCTATTGCCAAAAAATAGTACGGCTACAAGCATATCTCCGTCATCGATCTGCGTAATCCCACCCGCTCGGACGGAAACAACCTGCTGACGCTCATCAACCGCTATATGGATATCGCCAGAAAACAACAGGACAACCTCGCCGCCCGCGCCAAAGCCGAAAAGTACGCCAAAATCCTCGCCAAGTCCATCGTCAGCCCGGAGGGAAACTCCGACCACGGGCAGAACGCCTTCTTCTACGATGCGGCGGAGGGCTTGCTGTCTTCCACGATCTTGCTGCTTGCGGAGTTTCTGCCGCCGGATGAGGAGCACCCGGAGGAGCGGCGGCACATCGTGTCGGTATTCAAGCTGGTACAGGATCTGCTGGAGCCGGCGCGTGGTGCGCGGGGACGCTCCCGCTTTCAGCTGCTCATGGATAAGCTGCCGTCCGAGCACAAAGCGCGCTGGCTGGCAGGCGCCGCACTCAACAGCTCCGAGCAGGCGATGGCATCAGTCATGTCCACGGTGCTGTCCCGGCTCAACTCGTTCCTCGATAGTGAGCTGGAGCAGATCCTGTGCTTCGACAGTGCCATTGACGCCGAAATGTTTGCGGCGGAGAAATCCGCCATCTTCCTCATCCTGCCGGAGGAGGATCAGACGAAGAACTTTATGGCGGGCTTAATGATCCAGAACCTCTCCCGTGAGCTGTTCGCGGTAGCGGATGAGAACGGCGGCAAACTGAAAAACCGCGTTATTCTCTTTTGTGATGAGCTGGGCACCATGCCGCCCTTTGATATCCTGCCGCTTTTCAGTGCTGGACGCTCTCACCGCCTGACGCTGGTACCCATCATCCAGTCGCTGGCGCAGCTGGAAAAGAACTATGGCAAAGAAGGTGCATCCATTCTGATGGATAACTGCCAGGATGTGATCTGCGGCGGCTTTGCCCCCAACAGTGAAGCAGCGGATGCCTTCTCCAAAGCCCTCGGCAGCCGCACGGTGCTCTCCGGCTCTGTGAGCCGCGGGAAAAACGATCCCAGCCAGAGCCTGCAGATGATGGAGCGACCCCTGCTGACGGCGGATGAGCTCAAGCCCATCCCCAAGGGCAGCTTCATCGTGCAGAAGACCGGATGCCACCCCATGCGTACCCGTCTGCGCCTGTTCCTCGAATGGGGCATCACCTTCGAGGAGGAATACCGTGTGGAGGAACAAGTGGCCCGAAAGGTCTATTATGCCGATCAGGATGCGCTGACCCGCGCCATCGTGCGAAAGTATCCGCCCAAGCTGCCGGAGCAGAAGACTACTCGCTCCGTTAAGGGCGAGGGACAGCTCCATGATGCGCCCGTGCAGGAGATGGTGGTGGCGGAGGACATCGACTATGACCGTATGCCGCACAAGCGCACCCCGTATAATCTTCCCCGACAGGAGGTGGATCGATGAGCTACTTTGACAGCATTTACGCCGACACGCTCCTGCCGCCCAGGGCTGTATCCGTTTATATGTACCTCAAGGACCGGTCCAATAGCACGGGAAGCTGCTGGCCCGGTATCAAGACGATTGCGAGAGATATGAACCTCTCCCGCAGCACCGTCAAGCGGGCACTGGCAGATCTGGAGCAGCACGGTTATCTTGCCAAGCTGCCCCGATACCGCCCCAACGGGAGTAACACTTCCAATCTCTATACGCTGAAATAATCCCAAAGAGCTTGGTATCAAAATATGATACCAAGCTCTTTATTTGGGCAAAGTGCAAAACTATCGTTCCACCAAGGGGTAACTATACCTGTTTGCTGAACCGAGGAGGGGTTCAATATGAACCCACCGGAACACCCCACTCTATCGGAGATTAAGACAGAGAAAGAACAAGCATGAAGCAGAAACTCATGTTTTTGTGCTTGCGGGGGCGGGCAAATTCAGCACCATAATTGATTGAAACGAACACCCATCGGTCGGCTACCGGGTGGGTGTTCCTTGTATAACACAGGCGCTGTGACGAATTTGTGACACTTTCCCCGCACTTTCGCGGGAGAATTTCAATGCAGCTTCTGGTATGCTACAGACAAGGTTGATACACAACCACAAATACTTCAAAAAAGGAGCGTAACATACCATGAAAAAGAAAACGATTTGGAGCCTTGCACTGGCACTGGCGTTGGTAGTATCGGCCATCGGCGCATCAACCGCAGCTTTGGCGGCTGCGCCTGACACGGCAGAGCCTGCAACTGCCATCGCAACCGAGAACGAGGACGCCATCTGGGAGCAGATCGAGGCGGTGGAAGAGAAGAGCGACGCCATCTTCCAGAGAAACGCGGCGCTGTGGGAAAAGCTGGACGAAATCTGCAACGCCCTGCCCGACGACTACGACTTCACAAACTTTGACGAAGCAGCGTTTATCCGCAGCAGCAACGCCCTGACGGAAGCGGAGAAGGAAACACTTCTGGCGGACATCAAGGAGCTGAACGGCCTTGACGCTGAGATGGAGGCACTGTACGCTCAGCTGCCCGACTGCGACAATATGCCGCTTTACGAGAAGGCGCTGGAAAAGGCCGGCCCCAAGGTGCTGGATGAGATCGACGCCCTGGAACAGGAGTATGACCGCGTCTGCGAAAAGCACGCCGACCTGTGGGACAAGGTAGATGAAGCGTACTTCAATCTGCCGGACGACTACGACTTCGACAACTACGATGAGGCCGCTTTCATCCGCAGTTTGACCTTCCTGACCGACGCGGAAAAGGACGCGCTGATCGCCGACTACAACCGTCTTACGGAGATCGACGGCCGGCTGTGCGAGCTGTATGATTCCATCTGGGGCAACACCGGCTGCGAAAGCGGCATCTGCCCCCTTTGACGGAAAGACGATATTCTGATAGTATAAAATCAACATCATGCCGATGCTGCGCCCACGCGCAGCATTTGGCGCTGCTTGCAAGGAGGACGCATGGGACATTCCATCTATTTGGCGGACGATGAAAAGAGCATCCGGGAGCTGCTCCATAGCTTCCTCGCAAGCGACGGATATACCGTGCGCTCCTTTGAAAGCGGCGACGCGCTGCTGGAGGCGTTTCGTCAGGAGCCTGCGGAGCTTGTAATACTGGACATTATGATGCCCGGCACGGACGGACTTACCGTGTGCCGGGAGCTTCGCTCTGTTTCCGATATTCCCATCATCCTGCTTACGGCCAAGGACAGCGAGCTGGACTACGTCATGGGCATCAGCCAAGGCAGCGACGATTATCTCACCAAGCCCTTCCGTCCAACGATATTGCTGATGAAGGTCAAAGCACTGCTGCGCCGTGTGGAGATGGACCGAGGAAAAACGGCGGCGGCAGAGGATGAGCTGCGCTACGGGGATATCCGCTATTCCGCTACGGAAAACGCCGTCCTTTGCGGAAGCACGATCGTGGCGCTGACCCAGACCGAGCTGCGGCTGCTCAGCTATATGCTGAAGCAGCCGGAAAAGGCCTATTCCCGCGAGGAGCTGCTCAGCGCGGTGTGGGGCTTCGACTCGGAGGTGGAGACCCGAGTGACCGACGAAACCCTGCGCCGTATCCGGAAAAAGCTGACGCAAGCGGGCAGCACCGTCAGCGTGAGCACCATCTGGGGCTTTGGCTATAAGCTGAAGGGAGCGGAGTGTACATGAAAAACATCAAGCTGCGGATCGTGTATTTGATCCTCGGTGCGGCTCTGCTGCTCTTTGCACTGTTCATGTTGGCAGTGAACCTCATTATACCGTCCCACTTTGTAAACGAGGCAAAAAAAGCGCTCATCAGCGAGGCGGAGTATCAAAACCGCACCATCCCCTATACCGACGATGAATCCTTTTTTGACGATGAATGGAACGATGCGGAGGAGCACTTCCTTACGCCAAGCATCGTATTTTTAGAGCTGGATAATGCCAATCAATCAAGCGGTTGGAATAGGGACGCATATCGTCTGGAGAAAAAACTGCTGGAATACTACACGGGGCGGGATCTATTGCTCAACCAATGCTATACCTTCAAAACGGACAAACATCACCTGATATTTATGTCCGTGCAGGAGGAGCAGGACGATTGGGAAAAGCCATACGCCTATATCATGTACATAGATATCGAGCCCATCACCCGATATATCGTGACGCTGAACTGGGCCTTCTTTGCGGTACTGCTGGCGATCTCCTCCGTCATGTGCCTGCTGGGCTTCCGCTTCGGTCGGGATATTGAAAAGGAGGCGGAGCGGCAGCAGACCTTCTTCCAGAATGCCTCACACGAGCTGAAAACGCCGCTGATGGCGATACAGGGCTATGCGGAGGGCATACAGGCAGGCGTAATGGATGCGGGCGGCGCGGCGGACGTGATCCTGGAAGAAAGCGACCGCATGACGGAGCTGGTGGAGGAGCTCCTGGACATCTCGAAAATCGATATGGGGCGGCAACAGCTTGCCCTTTCCGAGATGGATGTTCGTGAGCTGCTTTATGATGGCATACGCGCCGTGGAGCCGGCAGCCGCCGGTGGCATCGCAATCGTGCCGGATTTCCCCGAGGAACCCGTTATGGTCAGCTGCGATGATACCCGGCTGCGCAGAGCGGTCATCAATATCCTGTCCAACGGCGTGCGCTATGCCCGCAGCGAGCTGCGCCTGACCTGCCGCGCGGACAAGCGTCATGTGACGATACGGATACAGGATGACGGGGACGGCATTGCCGAAGCGGACCTGCCGCACATCTTCGACCGCTTTTACATGGGAAAAAGCGGAAAATCCGGCATCGGCCTTGCGCTGACGAAGGAGATCGTTCACCTGCATAGAGGGACGATCCGCGCCTATAACGGAGAAACCGGCGCCGTTTTCGAGATCTCCATTCCGGTGAGCAGATAAGAAGATCACTGCGCCGCCTTTGAGCGTCCCTCTTGCAAAAAGGACGGGCCTGGAAAGAATCTTTGCTGGTGCCGGGCGGAGAGTTTCCCGTGATTTCCTCTTGTGCCCACATTGTCAGAATGGAGTACATCTATGGACTGCAAAGCAAAAAAATATCTGCATATTTATGACTGGAACTACTGGTGGGGCTATTACCGCTGCTGTAAGGACTGGGAACCTTTCCATGCGGCGGAGTTTTCTCTTTCCGAGGACGAGGCAGGAAAGGCGCCCTTTTTCCACTTTGATTTCCATAACCTCCCTGCCCTTCACCAGACCATTCTGGACGGTGAGTTTGTGGAGCCGGATAACCCGGATCTTCCGCACTTTCTGGAGCAGGCAAGGCGGCTCAGAAGCGGTGAACAGGACTGGTTCGTCGGGGCGCTGTACTATCCGCTTTTTTCACCGGAGATGCATTTCTGCAACGCCTCCGTCCGGAGCGGCGTCCCGCTGACACAGCTGCTTTCCCCGTCTGTACCGCCCTATTACGGGGTGATCTTTCTCCGGGAGGAGCGCCCCCTCACTCCGGAGGTGCTGACGCACTGGGCGGAGACACTGTCCCAACCCCTGTTCGGCCAGCCGTTTTCCTGTACGCTTGCACAAGTCCCCAGCCGGCAGGAGGCCATGGAGCAGTTTGAGAATGAGATGCGGCTGACGCGATGAAATGTACGGTATCGTTTACCGCTGATTTCCCGTTGAAAAGCAACTGAGAGAGGCGTCTCTTGTGGAATTAAGACTCACGGAGCAGGAGGCTCTGACGCTGTATCGAATCATTCTGCGGTGGGATGAATTAGGCAGCTTGACCACAGAGGATGACGAGGAATGTCAGCTGCTATGGGACCTATCCTGTACGATGGAAAAAGAACTGGAGCCGGTGAAGGATGCCGTGAGACGCAGACTGCTTTGACCGCGTAAGCGCCCATCGGTTCGAAGCCTTTGATGTGACGCTGTTTTCTTTGACGCTGACGGATCTTGAACTGTCGGAAAGACGCCGGTATCGCGGCATGATATTGACAAAGAGGGAAATGATGCTATAATATCTGCGAATGATTCGCAGATTGGAGGGCAGCTGATGTCAATCTACAACACAAAACAGCGAAGAGCCCTGCTTGCTTTTTTGGGGGAGCATCCAGACGAGCTGCTGACTGCACGCCAGGTGGCGGACGCGCTGGCAGAGAAACAAATCAGCCTTAGCGCCGTGTATCGAAACCTTGCACAGTTGGAGGCGGAAGAAAAGGTGCGCCGCAGCGCAAAAAGCGGGTCGCACGAAGCGCTTTATCAGTATCTTGACGCCAAGGGTTGCAAGGGCGCGCTGCACATGAGCTGTGTGAAGTGCGGCAAAACCTTTCACATGGCCGACAGCAACGCCGCCCTGTTTGCAAAGCACTTGGCGCAGAGCGAGCAATTCACGCTGGATGCAGCCGACACGATCCTCTATGGGATCTGTTCGGCTTGCAGAGAAACATAACGATCGGGAGGGAGGACAGACCATGACAAAGAAGCCTTGCTTTATGACGCGCCTGCTGGCGGTCGTGCTGGCCGTTGTCATGCTGTCCTCCGCTATCTATATTGCGGTCGAAGCCGATCATGACTGCTCCGGCGACGACTGCGCCATCTGCCGCCAAATCAGTGTCTGCGAGAATCTGCTGAAATCTCTGGGGCTTGCCGGTGCTGCCGCAGCGATCTCCGCTGCGTTTACATATACCGTGTGCAGGGCGATCCTGCCCTGCGCAGAGACGATCGGCACACTGACGCTTGTTGCTCTCAAGGTAAAGCTTTCGAATTAAAAACAGGATTTTTACAAGGGCGAAGTCTATCCATTTTCGGATAGGCTCTTGCGGTTTTGCCGCTGCCTTTGTATTTTTGCGCCTATTTTTCAATAATTCGGAGGTTTTATCTATACTATGAAGAAAATTATCACCCTGGTTCTTGCGCTGGCCATGGCGGTCAGTCTGTTCACCGGCTGCGGCAAAAAGAACAACGCAGAGACGGGCGAGAGCGATTCCACCAAACTGAGCGTTGTCACCACCATTTTCCCAGAATACGACTGGGTCAGAGAAATTCTCGGCGACAAGGCTGAGAGCACCAACCTAACCATGTTGCTGGACAACGGTGTTGACCTGCACAGCTATCAGCCCACGGCGGATGACATCGTCAAGATTTCCGACTGCGACCTGTTCATCTATGTGGGCGGCGAGTCCGACGGCTGGGTGGACGATGCTCTGAAAAATGCCGCCAACAAGAACATGAAGGTCATCAACCTGCTGGATGTCCTTGGCGACAGCGTCAAGACCGAAGAAGTGGCCGAGGGTATGCAGGAAACAGAGCACGCCCATGACCACAGCAAGGAGGTTTCCACCTTTGAAGATCATGAGGTTCAGGACAGAAACCTGTCCGACTGGGCGGGCAGCTGGCAGTCTGCCTACCCCTTTGCGCTGGACGGAACGCTGGACGATGCCTTTGCAGCGATGGCAGAGGAAGGCGAGATGACAGCCGACGAGTATAAGACTTACTATCAGAACGGCTACAAAACGGACATTACCAATATTGACATTGAAGGCGACCACATTGCGTTCACCTATGAGGACGGCAAAAAGGTCGGCTCTGACTACAAGTATATCGGCTATTACATTCAGAACTGGTCTACCGGCACCAAGGCGGCCATGTATCGCTTTGAAGCGGTAGACAGAACCTCCGGCGCACCGATCTACATCGAATTCAACGACCACATGATCGAATCGGCTGCGGCCGAGCATTTCCACATCAGAATGAGTAACGAGAGCTTTGACGCCATCGTTGATCCGGAAAACTCCTGGCCGACCTTCTTCCCCGCTGATATGAGCGGTGAGGAGATCTGCGAGCACATGGAGGGGCATGACCATGACCATGGGGAGGAAAAGGACGAGCATGTCTGGCTGTCTTTGAAGAACGCCGAAACACTGGTAGGCGCGATCTCCAACGCTTTGCAGGAGCTTGACCCTGACAACAAGGATACCTACGCCGCCAACGCTGCGGCCTACATCGAAAAGCTCTCCACGCTGGATGGCGCGTACCAGTCTGCCGTGGACGGCGCGGCGCACAAAACCGTGCTGTTCGGTGATCGTTTCCCGTTCCGCTATCTGGTGGACGATTACGGCCTGCGCTACTACGCCGCCTTTGCGGGCTGCTCCGCCGAGAGCGAAGCCAGCTTTGAAACCGTTTCGTTCCTTGCAAAGAAGGTGGACGAGCTGGGACTTCCCTGCGTGCTGACCATCGAGGGCAAGAACCACAAGCTCGCGGAAACCATTGTGCAGAGCACCGCCGGGAAGAACCAGAAGGTACTGACCATGGACTCCATGCAGTCCATGACCTCCAAGGATGCTGCAAACGGTGCTACCTACCTCTCTGTCATGGAGCGGAATCTCTCTGTGCTGAAAGAGGCACTAGGTTAAGGAGGTAGGATGATGGCTCAGTTCACTTGTCAAAATCTCTGCGTCGGCTACGATGGAAAGTCCGTTCTGCAAGACTTGAGTTTCCAAGTCTTTGCGGGCGACTACCTCTGCATCGTGGGAGAAAACGGCTCCGGCAAGAGTACCCTTATGAAAACGATCCTCGGCTTGCAGACGCCCATCAGCGGCAGCATTTTGACGGGCGACGGGCTGAGGAAAAACGAGATCGGCTATCTGCCGCAGCAAACGCAGGTCCAAAAGGACTTCCCGGCATCCGTGAGAGAGATCGTTCTCTCCGGATGCCAGGGGCGCTGCGGCAGCCGCCCCTTTTACAACAAAGAAGAGAAGAAACTGACGGCGGACGCTATGGAGAAAATGCAGATCACACCCCTTGCCAAGCGCTGCTACCGGGCGCTCTCCGGCGGTCAGCAGCAGCGGGTGCTGCTCGCCCGCGCCCTGTGCGCTACCCGGAAAATGCTGCTTCTTGATGAGCCTGTTTCGGGACTTGACCCCAAGGTGACGGCGGAAATGTATGCGCTTATTCAAAAGCTCAATTACGAGGATGGCATCACCGTTGTGATGATCTCCCATGACCTGAACGCGGCGCTGCAATATGCCAGCCACATCCTGCACATCGGGGACACGGCGTTTTTCGGTACCAAGGCGGCCTACCTGAACGAGTTCCCCCATGCATGGCAGAAAGGCGGTGAGGCGCAATGACGGCGATCCTTGAAAAAATCGCGTTCTACTGGACCTATCCCTTTGTGCGCTACGCGCTCATTGTCGGCGTGCTGATCGCACTGTGTTCGTCGCTTCTGGGCGTCACGCTGGTGCTGAAGCGCTTTTCCTTCATCGGCGACGGGCTTTCCCACGTGGCCTTCGGTGCGATGGCTGTCGCCGCTGTGCTGGGGCTGACGGACGATATGCCCCTGACGCTGGGCGTCACGGTGGTCTGTGCCGTTCTGCTCCTGCGCACGGGGCAGAACACGAAGATCAAGGGCGATGCCGCCATCGCCATGATCTCAGTGGGAGCGCTGGCCATCGGATATCTTCTGATGAACATCTTTTCCACCTCGTCCAACCTCTCCGGCGATGTGTGCAGCACGCTGTTCGGCTCCACCTCCATTCTGATGCTGTCAAAAAGCGAGGTCTGGCTGTGCGCGGGACTGTCCGTGGTGGTCGTGGCGGTGTTTCTGCTCTATTACAACAAAATTTTTGCCGTGACCTTTGATGAAAATTTCGCCAAGGCGGTGGGCACAAAGGCGGATCTATGTAATCTGCTGATCGCCGTCATCGTTGCCGTGGTGATAGTGCTGGCGATGAATCTGGTCGGCTCGCTGCTGATCTCCGCGCTGGTGATCTTCCCGGCGCTGTCCGCCATGCGCCTCTTTCAGAATTTCCGGTCCGTGACGGTCTGCTCCGCCGTACTGTCGGTGAGCTGCGCGGCGCTGGGAATTCTTGTCTCCATTCTCGCGGGGACGCCGGTGGGCTCCACCATCGTGGCGGCGGATATTCTGGCATTTTTGGTTTGTTCGGCCCTTGGCCGCGCAAGGGGAGGCGGAGCGGGATGAAACAGCTTTTTTGCCTGCTGCTGGCTGTCTGCATGATGGTTTCCCTCTGTTCCTGCGGGAAAGACAGCGGGAAGGACGCGGGAAATGATATGCTTTCTTCCGATGAAGAAGCGTCTGCACCGGCTGAGAGCATTCCAACGCCGAAAGAACAGGAAACGCCGGGGGAATCTAAGCCGTCGCAGCCCGCTGCCGGCAAAGTGGATGTGGATCTGACTGTGCTCAGCAGCACCATGGTCTACTCCGAGGTCTACAATATGCTCTACAATGACCCGGCGCATTATCTCGGCAAGACCGTCAAGGCGAGAGGGACGTTTTCCATCTATCAGCTCGTGACAGACGGCGTTTTACAGCCTGACCCGGTGTCCTACGCCTGCATCATTTCAGACGCGGCCGCCTGCTGCGGCGAGGGGATGGAATTTGTGCTGGAAGGCGATTATACCTACCCGGACGATTACCCGGAGCTGGGGGCGGAGATCACCGTCATCGGTGAATTTCAGTCCTATGAAGAAAACGGGATGACATGGTATCATCTGGTGAACGCAAGGCTGGCGTGATGCTGTGATAGCGCTGCATACATAGTAAGCGTGACGATTTCAGGGAGAATAGAAAGACTTGACATAAACTTTATTCCTGTTATGATAATATAGTCTTATCATGCTCTGGACGGGGCGCTTTCGCGAGGTGCCAGACAGGCTGCAAGAAGCGGTTCGCGCAGCCCCTGACCAAGCGTACTCTCACCGGCGGGACGGTGGAGGAACTCAAACAATTTCTTGAGGAGAAGACCGGAGAGATGTTCCGGCGTGTGAAATGAACGGATTTTCTATAACGCCCTTTCGCGGGCTGCATTTGCTTCTGCTTTTGCTGACGGCAGCGGCGGCGCTGCTCATATTCTTGTTGCTGCGCAAAAAAACGGAAGCACGGCGCTCCCGGTTTCTGATCGGCGTTTGCTTTTTTAATCTCGTGTTGTTTGCCGGCTACAAGCTCTCGCTGTCCATGGACGCAGCGTATGTCCGTGCCTACTATCCCAATGGTTTCAATATTTTCAATGAGCTGCCGCTGCACCTGTGCAACATCAATCTGTTTCTGATCCCGCTGGGAGTGTGGAAGAGGAACCACTCAATCATGGGGTTTTCCTTCTTTGTAGCGCCCCTCGGCGCACTGATGGCGCTGCTCTTCCCGGAGCCGCTGTTCTCCGGCTTTTCGCTGTTCCTGCCGCGAATTTTTGGCTACTATGTGACACACGCTCTCCTTGTTGTCTGCGGCCTGAGTCTGGCGACACTGGGCTTTTACCGCCCCGACCCCAAGGATATCCCCCGGATCCTCAAGACCTTTGGCCTGCTTGCCGTAGGCGCTCATCTTATCAATCTCCTGTTACGCCTCACGCTCTGCCCGGAGGCGAACTACTTCTTCACCTACGGCGCGGAGATCGGTGTGCTCAAGCTGTTTTGGCGTATCATCCCGGCGCCGCTGCTCTACGAGCTGCCGGCACCGCTGATCCTTGCAGGCTATATGTACGCGGTCTGTGCGTTGTCCCGCCTGACGCAAAGGGCGGAAGAAGTGCCTTTTTCATAAATTGGATAAGTTCCGCAGCAAAAAACAGGAGGATAAGACATTGCTGCATAGAAATGTAAGAGGAATCGGAATCGCTCTGTGCTTATTGACTCTCTTGCTATCCCTGTCCGGGTGTGGTTCATTGAAGGATGACTCGCTTCTGACCGTCAATGCAGTGATCACGGAAGTCGATGCAGCAAAGCAAACCATAACGGTAAAGGACGATGCCGATGAAAGCGCTTTAGGTAAAGAATGTCTGATCGACTGTTCGTCCGTTCCTATGGTCTATTGTGACTTTGCCACGCAGAAGGTTACAAGGATTTCTTTTGAGGAATTGCAGGTCAATGATAAGGTTATTATGTGTATCAGAAGCTCGGAAATGGAGAACTTTCAAAGCGGCGGCAACGAGGAGAATACGCTCAAGGTCGAACAATTGCAGCTGTATACGCAAAGAGCTGCCGAATGAGCCTCGGCTGTCCAACGCTGCATCGAGGCTTCGAGGTCGAGCCGGAGAGCATGAAGTGGGTCATCCAGCACACCAACGCTAACATGGTCGAAACGGGCTTCTTCGAGACCTGCAGCACCTCTTATGCCAATAGCATGGCACCGTGGATAATCTTGTGAGGATACGCATATGAGCAATCAAAATAAACAGCTGTACATCGTAATCAGCCAGACCGGTACACTTCTGTCCCGGATTCTTAAACAAATCACCGGCGCAGAATATAACCATGCCTCCATCAGCCTGTCCAGAGATTTAGAGAGGATGTACTCTTTTGGACGCAGGCATCCCTATAATCCGTTTTGGGGCGGCTTCGTGATAGAGTCGCCTCGTACCGGTACCTTCAAGCGTTTTTCCGAAACTAAGGTGTTGGTTCTGAGCGTGAGCGTCACAGAAGAACAACACGCAGAGCTCAAAGAAATGCTCGATGTGATGTGGAAGCGGAGGAGGAAGTACAGTTACAACTATATTGGCTTATGTCTGGCATACTTCCATGTTGTCTGGAAGCAGGAGGGCTGCTATTATTGCTCAGAGTTTGTCGGAGAACTTCTCGCAAAAAGTCGGGTTGACGGCACGGAACAGTTACGTTCCTCTATCATACAGCCGATGCAGTTCCTTAGAGTGCCGCACACACTGATCTACTGCGGAAAACTACGCGAATATGTGAGCAACACCTGTTCCGAGGGCATATGTGAAGACGCAACGAACCGCACAGTGCATAGGCGACTGCCATAACAGCAGATAAGGGAGCGCGTGGTCGAGTATCTGCAAAGGTGTGGTTTTGATCCGCCGACGTGGCTTCTGCTTTTTGCCGTCATAATGGATATTCGTCCTGGCTATGTTGACCACAGGGGTTGTGTTCCTCATACACAAGCCCTGTGGTCATTGAATATCTTTGGAGGCTTGGGGACGATCATTTCAACCGTGTGTACCCGCTTCCCTGGCCGGCGACCATGGAGATGGACCAGATTCCTGTGGAAATACCTGGACAGATAAGATGGGCTGCCGTGGCTTTGGCGCTGCTTACTGTGCCCCGGGTCCTTTTTCCATGCTGATTCTATTACGAAGATAAAAAAACAGCGGCACAGAGAGTTTGCTCTGTGCCGCTGTATGCTTTATACATTGTATAAAAACCTTACATGCTATCTGCTCTTTTGTCCTGTCTGAGTGAACGGCAGACGACATACCCTGCTGGAGCGATCATGATCAGAATAAAAATGCTGATCAGTTCATTCACTTCGGATGGCGCAAAGCCCTGCAGCATAGTAATGAGGTTGTTTGCGAAATGCACGAGGATGGGAAACAGCAGGTTCCTTTTCTTCTCGTAAAGGATTCCTGCGGCAATGCCCATAAGGATGGCATAGGCAGCCTGCACGATATTCAGGTGATAAACGCCGAAGAGTACAGATGATATTAGAATCGAGGCCCAAGCTGGGGCGAATTTCCGCATGGAGCGAAGCACAATGCCGCGGAATAGAATTTCTTCTACAACAGGTGCAGCAATCACCGCAATCATAAATGTTCCAAATGCATTTCCGCCGGCAATATTTTCAGCACTGGCGTTCATTGCCTCAACGCTTTTTTGAAGCGAGGGAAGCTGTTCTGCCAGCATGATCCAAAGACCGGAGATCCCGCAAATGCCAAATCCCACGACCAGACTGCCGAGCACATCTTTGAAATTTGTCACTGTGCGCGGTTCACTTATCTCTCTCCTCCAAAGCAGCTTATAGAGCGTGAAGAATACGAGGATAAGAACAGCGTAGATCAAAATCTCGCCCCAATATGAGTAGTTCATAAATTGCTGCGGGGAGATATGAAAAATATCCAAAACGAGCCTTTCCACAAGAAAATATAATAGATTGGACAGCAAAAAATGCAGTGCGATTGCAAGAATGGGAATAGCGAAATATCTTTTTTTCATCATACGGTCAATTTTTCTCCTGTCTGTATTTTTGAGGGGACTGTAGCAGTATAACAGATTTAACTTAAAGTCTTCGTTAAGGGGCGAAGCTGTGATTTTTCGGAAGCGGCATCGCAAAAGGACACCGTTCATCTTCCCTGTCGAACCTTTTGACCTTTCTCTAAAAGATGTTTTCCTCATAGTTGGTGACATGCTGAATTTAGCATTAGGCTCCTTGAGTTCTGCAAAGCTTTTGAAGTTCAAACAGAAAATACCCACAGCCAAAGCGGCTGTGGGTATGATCAAATCAGATTGTACGAGCTGACGCTATCTTGTCAATCTCTGCAGGTTCGTAGTTGCGCTCTCCTTCTGTAAAAGCCCAATATTCTGCCCGGTGTATCCACACTTTCCAATACGCCCAAAGGGGGCTTGAAGGGGAGATTCTTAACGCGCAGAAGGAGGAAGACCGTCCGTCTCTGGCGCCTTGAGAAGAAAGTGGCTTTTGTAAAAGTCGAGCAAGCCCTCATCCCGCATTTTTCCAAGCTCCAGCGACAGTCCGCTGCGCTCCACACCGAGGTAATCCGCAAGCTGCTGGCGGGAGAACGGAATGTCGAATTCATAGCTGCCCCGGCGCTGCGCCTCGGCGGAAAAATAGGACATGAGCTTTGCCCGGGTGGTGCGCTGGCCCATGTGGGTGAGCTTTTCGTTGAGCCGCAGGTTTTTCTCCGCCAGCTCGCCCAGCAGATTGCGGATGATCCGGCTATGGTGGGAGCAGGCGGAGGGGCACACGCTCAAAACGCGCCTTATGTGTAGAAACATCACCGTCATCGTGCTCTCCGCCTCCACGCTCATGTTCAGCACCGCTCCCGGCGCGCAGGCGAACACCTCCGCGAAGGTCTGCCCCGGCCCGATTTTGGAGAGGATGCTGCGGTTTCCCCAGATGTCCTCCTGCACGACGAGGACGCTGCCCGCCAGCACAAGGCCCACTTCCTCCACCGTGTCTCCGGCGCGGAGCAGGCGGGAGCCTTTGGGAAAGGTGTCGATTCTCGCCCCAAGGCAGGAGAGCATAGCGGCAAGCTCCTCATCGGAAATGCCGGAGAAAAGCGCCGCCGTATGAAGTACCGGAAAAAATTCTTTCATAAAAAGTCCTCTTTCGTTGAAAATTCAACCGACTTGTTGCTTTTAGTATAGTACAATGAGCACACAAAAGCAACAGGAGGACCGAACATGAAACGACGGATCATCGAGATCGACGATAATAAATGCAACGGCTGCGGCGCCTGCGCCGCCGCCTGTCACGAGGGCGCCATCGCCATGGTGGACGGCAAGGCGCGGCTCATGCGGGACGATTACTGCGACGGCTTGGGTGACTGCCTGCCCGCCTGCCCCACCGGGGCCATCACCTTTGTAGAGCGGGAGGCGGCGGCCTATGACGAGCAGGCCGTCATGGAAAATAAGCAGCGGAAAATGCGGGAACAGGGCATGACCCTGCCCTGCGGCTGCCCTGGCAGCCAGTCCCGGAATATTCAGCGCGAGGCCGCGCCCGCCGCGGAAGCACCCCGCGCTGAACAGGCAAGCCGCCTGTCCCAGTGGCCGGTGCAGATCAAGCTGGTGCCGGTGAATGCCCCGTATTTTGACGGCACACGGCTCCTCATTGCCGCCGACTGTACCGCCTACGCCTACGCCGCTTTTCACGAGCGGTTCATTAAGGGGCACATCACGCTGGTGGGCTGCCCCAAGCTGGACAGCGTGGACTATTCCGAAAAGCTGACGGAGATCATCCGGGAGAACGACATCAAGAGCGTCACCGTCGTGCGGATGGAGGTGCCCTGCTGCGGCGGGCTGGAACTGGCGGCGAAAAAGGCGCTCCAGCAGAGTGGGAAATTCATTCCGTGGCAGGTAGTCACCGTGACAGTGGACGGCCGGTTGGTGGAAGAATAACAAAATCATTAGAAAGGAAGAATCACGATGAAGTATGTATGCAGCGTTTGCGGCTGGGAATACGACGAAAGCGCAGGTTGCCCGGAGGGCGGCATTACGCCGGGAACGCCCTGGAGCGAGGTGCCGGAGGATTTTGAATGTCCTTTGTGCCACATGGGAAAGGACAGCTTTGAGGAAGCGTGAGCTTTCTGCAAGAGAGGCAAAGACGATGAGTTATGAAAACTGGAAAGACAAAATCAGCACATTCGAAGTGATGGACGTGCGGGGCAAAAAGCTGGACTTCTTCCCCGCATTGAAGGCAAAGGCTGCCGCGCTGAAAAACGGCGAAGGACTGCATATCATCCAGACCTTCGAGCCCGTTCCCCTATACCCGGTGTTGGCACTTATGGGCTTTGAGCGTCACACGGAGAAGGTGAGCGGCAGTGAATACCATGTCTGGTTTTATCGAGTGAGGAAAGGAGAATAACTGCATGAGTTACGAAAACTGGAAGGACAAAGCGCAGGGGTTTCAGACCATGGATGTGCGCCATATACAGGGCAGCTTTTTTGAAGGGCTGAGGAAACGAGCCGAAGCGTTGAAGGTGGGCGAAGGGTTACACATCATTCAGACCTTTGAGCCGCATCCACTGTACGCTGTCATGGAGGGCTTGGGCTACGAGCACCACACCGAGCAGCGGGGTGAGGCGGAGTTCCATGTCTGGTTCTGCCGTGTGGAGAAGAAGGAAGGCGACAGCTCCGCTCCCTTCAAGCCGCTGGCTCTTTTGAACTATCCCATGATCGATGAAAAGCTGGGGCAGATCGCCGTGGATTTCTGGGAGACCACATGGCAAAGCGAGAAGCGCGTACTGCCCTACGAAACGCGGCTGCTGCTGTCCCTGACCAACGCAGTGGGTGCAGGCCGGATGCGGCAGGCGGCGCGAGAGCTGGTAAAAGCATATATCCACGGTGTGGAGAGTGCCGCGCTGGACGATGTGTTCGAGCTGCTGGCATGGAATCAGGGCATCGGTTTTTTCAGCAGCGAGATCGGCCCCTCGGCGCTGTTTCAGGCGTACAAGCTCATTAAAAATGGTGAGAAGCAGGGCAAGTCCCGGGAGGATATCTGCAGTGTGCTGCGCGAGAAATTTGGGGAGAAGAACCCGGAGATGCAGGTCCTGAACTAAAAAGCAGAAGGAGACGAACGACGATGGATAACAGGATGTTTTGTTTTCAGTGCGAGCAGACGGCAGGCTGCGCTGGTTGTACTGGAAAAGCCGGCGTCTGCGGCAAAACCACTGAGGTGGCGGAGCTTCAGGATCAACTGACTGGCGCTCTGGTTGGACTGTCCCGTGCGGTAGATAATGCCCCGGATACGAATGAGGGGACTTGGCGGCTGATGATCGAGGGCTTGTTCACCACCGTCACCAATGTGAACTTTAACGAAAAGACTATCCGGGATTTGATTGACCGGATACATGCGGAAAAGGCACGGCTGGTGCCCAACTGCTATAGCTGCGCCTCTCGCTGTGGGCGGAACGACGACTATGACATGCACCTGCTTTGGAGCGCACAGGAGGATGTGCGCAGCCTCAAATCCCTGATCCTTTTCGGTGTGCGTGGCATGGCGGCATATGCCCATCACGCCATGGTACTGGGCTATGCCGATGAGGAGGTAAACCGCTTCTTCGGAAAAGCACTTTTTGCCGTAGGCGAGGACTGGGGCATGGACGAGCTGCTGCCCATCGTGATGGAGGTCGGCGAAAAGAACCTCCAGTGCATGGCGCTGCTGGACAAGGCCAACACCGAGAGCTATGGCACACCCACGCCCGTGACCGTTCCGCTGACGGTGGAGAAGGGGCCGTTCATCGTCATCACCGGCCATGATCTCCACGACCTGAAGCTGCTGCTGGAGCAGACGGCGGGCAAGGGCGTGAATATCTACACGCACGGCGAAACGCTGCCAGCCCACGGCTATCCGGAGCTTAAAAAATACCCACACCTCAAGGGCAACTTCGGCACGGCGTGGCAGAACCAGCAGAAGGAGTTTGCCGACATCCCCGCGCCGGTGCTGTTCACCACAAACTGCCTGATGCCTCCACGGGCGAGCTACGCCGACTGTGTGTTCACCACGGCGGTGGTATCCTATCCCGAAATCACCCACATCGGCGAAGATAAGGATTTCACCCCTGTCATCGAAAAGGCACTGGCGCTGGGCGGCTACAACGAGGACAAGCCATTCACCGGCATCAATGGCGGCAGCACGGTCATGACCGGCTTCGGTCATGGTGCGGTGCTGAGCGTGGCGGAGCAGGTGATCGACGCGGTAAAAAGCGGCGCCGTCCGGCACTTCTTTCTGGTGGGCGGCTGTGACGGAGCCCGTCCCGGACGGAACTACTATACTGAGTTTGTCAAGAAGACGCCTGCCGACACTGTGGTGCTGACGCTGGCCTGCGGAAAATACCGCTTCAACGACCTTGACCTCGGTACCATTGGCGGCCTGCCTCGGCTCATGGACGTGGGCCAGTGCAACGACGCTTACGGAGTTGTCAAAATCGCGCTGGCCTTGGCG
This sequence comes from Intestinimonas sp. MSJ-38, assembly GCF_018917925.1. NCBI lineage: Bacteria > Bacillati > Bacillota > Clostridia > Eubacteriales > Intestinimonas > Intestinimonas sp. MSJ-38. The sequence continues at coordinate 49,294 of NZ_JAHLPO010000003.1, forward strand.
GATGCCTTTGGCTGCGGGGTCAACGACCTGCCTCTGTCTCTGGTGCTTTCGTGGTATGAGCAGAAGGCAGTGTGCATTCTGCTGACGCTGCTGCATCTGGGGATCAAGAATATTCGCCTTGGCCCCACGCTGCCGGCGTTCGTTTCGCCCAATGTGCTGAACTACCTTGTGGAGAACTTCAATATTGCTCCAATCACCACCCCGGAGGAGGATCTGGAGGTGCTGCTGAAGCGCTGACAAACCGTAATGCGGCTGCGGAGATATTCCTCTCCGCAGCCGCTCTTTATTGAAAGCACTCATGAGCGTTTGTTTTTTGGTTCTTTGCTTCGATACTCCTACACGCCGCCGGCTCCAAAGCCTGCTTCTCATGTCAGAGCACCCGGAGAAGTGAAGAAAACTGCTTACTTCAACAACCCAGCATCTGTATCTTAACATAAGATTTATGGCTCGGTGCTATAATAACCTCAGCAAACCGGGCAATCGCCAAAGAAAGGATAGATTAGGACTATGAGATCACGACGGGATGGCATTTTTATTTTATGTATTGTGCTTATTGCCGCCATACTTGCAGGCTGCGGCGCGGCCGAGCAGCGACCGACATTGGATAGGATCGAGTACACGAACCTGAACGACAGCGGATCAAGGGAACTTTTGCAGGAGCTGCTCTCCGACACAGGCGTGTCGGACGGGCGTATTCAGAGCTTTTTCCGCCGTGTGGACCGCTTTAATGACAGCGTGAAGCAGGAATGGCTTACGGATGGCTTTGAGGAAGCGGAGCTGCTATATACAAAATATGACCCTTACGCAATGCAGGACGAATGGACGGCGAAGAACGGGACGTTTCCGGGCTATAACTGCCGGATAACCGCCATGAACCTGTTTGGGGACTTCCTCTCCGTGAGCGCAGACTCCCAAATCAATACCGGTGAAGATGTGCTGTTTGTGGACGAGGAGACGCTGAAAACAGATCCCGATGCGCTGGGCGGAAGCAGCCTTGCAGATTTCCGCGCACTGTATTCCTCCATGAAGGCGGAGGATACCACGGAGATCAAGCGTCATGTACAAACCGTACAAGAGGAATGGGCATCCCGCGGCGTTATCTTTCGTGAGAATGAAAGAATCCGCCTCATCACGGTATTCTTCCACGATAAGCCGACCGAGGAGGAATCTCTGCTGTTTGTCGGGCATGTTGGCGTTCTTTTGACGGCGGAGGACGGGACGTTGTATTTCGTAGAAAAGGTCGCCTTCCAGGAGCCGTACCGGATGCTGCGCTTTGCGGACCGAACGGCACTGAGCGATTACCTTATGGGGAAATATGACACCTCATGGGGGCAGGATACGGCAAGCCCCTTTATCATGGAGAACGACAAGCTTATGGACGGCTGGCGTCCAAACCCGGATAGCGGAAGCTCCGCGCTCGGCTAAGGATTGCGTGTTGCTGCCAATATAAGAAATCCCCGACTCCGGTCGGGGATTTCTTATATTATCCTCCGCTGAAGCTGTGGAGAAAACCAGATAAAGCACATCAACGCTGCAAAGTGACTTCAAATCATAGAATATTACTTTGCGTTGCTTGCCGCAACGGCGATGTTTCTGCTAAACTATGCATGAAATCTTTAGAGGAGGTGTTTCCGTGCTTCATGAGAATCTTCGGCTGAAGCGAAAGGAACGGGGCCTTTCGCAGGAGGAATTGGCATCACGCCTTCATGTTGTCAGACAGACCATTTCAAAATGGGAAAAAGGAATGTCTGTTCCTGATTCTGAACAGTTGATAAAAATTGCCGTCATTCTCGAAACGACCGTAAGCGAGCTTCTTGGAACCAAAGTGGAAAACGAAGAGGAACCAGACCGGTTGGCAAAAGAACTGTCCCGCATCAACACGCAGCTTGCCATCAGAAACCATCGGATGCGGCGTGTGCTGAAAATCATCGCTGTTGCTCTGCTCGTATTTGTAGCTTTGATTTTTGCAATTATGGCGTTGAACTATGCGCCAATGCCGCAATCGAAATACACAAAGAGGGATGCTGCCCTTTTGCTTCCAAACAGGACAGATGTAATTTCAGTGAGCATTTCTTGTGATGATGAAAGAGAAACGATCATTGATAAAAGAGAAATAGACGATCTGTTCGCCAACTTATCAATAGTGCGCATTAAGTCGGGCGAAAGCTATAATGACGCTCCAATGACAGACAAGTTTATAAAGATTATCTTTGAGGTTTCCGATGGGCTGAGCGGATGTACTGTCTACACCTTTGAGGATGAGAACGGATTCTTTATAGAACAACCCTATAATGGAATCTTTTCAATAGAAGAAAAGCAATACGCCGAAATCTTTGAAACCCTTTTTTAGCGGTGCAGCCACCAAGCTATGAAAAAGGAGTGCCTATTGGGGCACTCCTTTGCTCTGTTGGAACAGTGGGAAGCTGTCATCTTTAGTTTGCTTCTTTATCATATACAAGCATTGGCGTTCGGCTTTTCAAATTTCATGTAGGCTACGGCAAAGGCACAGACCTGCCGTGTGCAGCCGGGGCGTTGTCCTTGGGATAGAGATGTGGTTATTTCTCTCTAAAGAGCGAAACAGAGTTTAATAAAATCGATATTCCTACACATACCCACAGAGCCTTGCTCATGGTTGGCATGATATCCATCAAGCCTCCCCAATCTTCATTTAGCACACGCATCGCTCCGTCTGAATAAAACGAACATACGGTCAATGCAGTGAAAGATAAGGCTGCGAATCTAAACCATTTTTCATTCTTATTTTTAAAAGAGTAAATCAAATTGAATCCTGTAAAAATGATCGCAGAAATTCCTAAAAACAGCCACATATGTTGTCTCCTTAAATTCTCTTACCCTGCACTCCTATGAGGCATAATTCGCAATCGTGTTGCCTGCGGACAGGAACTGCCGATGAGAGGATCGTTCGCAGCTCCTTTACCGGTTCTCCGCCAGATATTCCTCCACATAGTGGACGGCTACCGCGCCGTCCGATACGGCGGTGACCACCTGCCGCAGCGCCTTGGTGCGCACGTCGCCCACGGCGAACACGCCGGGGATGCTGGTGCGGGTGGATTCGTCCGCGGTGATATAGCCGGACTTGTCCAGCGCCAGCTCCCCTTGGAACAGCTCCGTGGCCGGGGCGCGTCCCACGCTGATGAACACGCCGTCGCAGGCAAGGTCGCGTTCTGCGCCGGTGTTGACATCTTTTAGCCGCAGCCCCGTCAGGCGGCTTTCGTGCAGCAGCGCAGAGACGGTGCTGTTCCAGCAGAACTCCACGTTGGGCGCGTTCACCAGCGGCTCATGATAGACCTTTGTTGCCCGCAGGCTGTCGCGGCGGTGGATGAGATAGACCTTTTTTGCGATACGGGACAGGGTCAGGGCATCCGCCGCGGCGGAGTTGCCGCCGCCCACCACCGCCACGGTCTTGCCCCGATAGGGCGCGCCGTCGCAGGCGGCGCAGTAGTGAAGGCCCTTGCTAACAAGTGCTTCCTCGCCGGGAATGCCCAAGGGACGGGGTGTCGCACCGGTGGCGATGACCACCGTGCGGCTCTGAAAGACGCCCTCGCTGGTGTCCAGCGTCTTAATTCTACCGGAAAGGCTAACCTTGTACACCTCCGCCAGCTCCGTCACCGCACCGAAGCGCTCGGCGCTCTGCTGCATTTTTTCGCCCAGCGTAAAGCCGTCGATGCCGCCCTCGAAGCCGGGATAGTTGTCGATCTGCTCTGTCAGGGCCATTTGCCCGCCTGCGGAGAGCTTTTCCAGCACCAGCGTGGAAAGCCCGGCACGGGCGGCGTACAGGGCGGCGGTGTATCCGGCGGGGCCGCCGCCGATGACGATCATGTCATAGATCTGCTCCATAGCCACGCCCTCACTGCGCCAGCGTTTCCCGGATAAATGTCTCAATGGCCGCCTTGGAGCCAGGTGCGACAATGGAGCCAAGCACCTCGCCGTTCTTAAAGAGCATCAGCGTGGGGATGGTGTCGATGCCGAAGCGCTGGATGAGCTGCGGCTCCTCGTCGTAGTTGATCTTGCCAGCGATGAGCGTGTCGGCGTACTGCTCCCCCACCTTGTCAAAGGCCGGGGCAATACGGCGGCAGTAGGGGCACCACTGGGCCCAGAAATCCACCAGCACGGGCTTGTCCGCGTGCAGGACATCATTTTCAAAGCTGTTGGTCGTAATGGTAAGCATCGTAAAATCTTCCTATTTCTGTGTAAAAAGCTGTGTTTCAATATCCGTGATGGTAATGCGCGAGAGATACGCGGCGCACTGCTCGTTCATGTTCCGGTACAGCGTGTCCATCACGCCCGCCATGCCGGAGCAGATGGCGCAGTTCCGGTCAATGTCGCCGCTGTGCCATGCGCAGTCCACAAAGCGGGTATTCACTGCCTCCGCCACCTGCCGTAGGGTAAGGCTCGCCGGGTCTGCCGTCAGGCGATAGCCGCCGTCCAAGCCCTCCCGGGTCTCCACCATGCCTGCCTTTTTCAGCCCCGCCATGACGCGGCGAGCACGGGTGGGGTTGGTGCAGATGTTCTCCGCCAGCGCTTCGCTGCTGAGGGAGCGTCCGCTGTGGCTCAGGCAGACCAGCGCATGGACGGCCAGATTAAAAGAACTGTCCACTCTTACCCCTCCTTCACAAGCTCGTAGGGCCAGTCGATGACGCCGCCAAAGTCGTAGACGCTCTGATACCCCAGCGCCAGCAGCTTTTGGGCGGCATCCTTGCTGCGGCGGCCGCTGCGGCAGTAGATCAGCAGCGTGGCTTCCTTATCGGGCAGCGCCTCGGGCGTTTCGCTGCCGATGCTTTCATTGGGGACAAGGACGGCGTTTTCAATATGCCCGCCGTCGTATTCTTCCCGGGTGCGGATGTCCACCACCACGACCTCCTGCGAGACCATCATCTCATAGGCTTCCTCGGCGCTGATCTTCTGATACGCCGCCTTGTCGGGCATATCCTCCGCCGTGTCCGCTTTTGTCTTGGACAGCGTGCAGCCGCTCAGCAGCGCAAGCGAGGTGGCAAGTGCCGCAAAAAGTAATATCTGACGCATAATCAACCTCTAATGCAACTGTGTTCGTTACTGATACAGTTTATACTGTGATTATAATAGATACAGTTAAAACTGTCAAGGTGCTTCGGGGCAGCTTTTGGGGCGCAAGCCTTTTGTGGTTGTTGACAGAGAAAAAAATATAGGTATAATAAAGGCAAAAGAATAAGACTTATTCTTGTATTGAGGAGGTTGGCAGTATGCCGAAATACGCAGAGGAGATATTGGCCGCCGTCACGGAGCTTCAGCGGCACCCCACGGCGGAGCAGGTGTTCATGGAGATGAAAAAGGAGCATCCCAGTATCGCTCTGGGTACGGTATATAAGCACCTGAATGGTTTGGCGGAGGAGGGGCTTTTGCTCCGCATCGCGGAGTCTGGTTCGCCGGACCGGTACGACCGAACGGAACGGCATGATCATCTGATATGCAGCCGGTGCGGAAAAATCGAGGATGTTTGCCTGCCGGATATGCAAAGCCGGATCGAGCACGCGCTGGGGCGCGATATCCTCTCGTATGATCTTAAAATCAGGTATATCTGTCCCGATTGCAGGGAACAGGAAGAAAACAACGCTGAAGGAGGCACCCGATGAACGCTAACATATCGAAGCTGCTCAACGAGCAGATCAACAAGGAATTCTACTCCGCCTATCTGTATCTGGATTTTGCCAATTACTACGCCGCCGTCGGACTGGACGGCTTTGAGAACTGGTACCGGGTACAGGCGCAGGAGGAGCGGGATCACGCCATGTTGTTCTATCAGTATTTGCAGAATAACGGCGAGGGCGTCACCTTTGAGGCCATCGCAAAGCCGGAGTGGGAACGAGGCGACCACATGACACCGCTGAAGAAAGCGCTGGAGCATGAGAAGCTGGTCACCGCCAGCATCGACGCCATCTACGCCGCCGCGTACGAGGTCAGGGACTTCCGCGCCATGCAGATGCTGGACTGGTTCATTAAGGAACAGGGCGAGGAGGAAAAGAACGCCGCCGACCTTATCACCAAGATGGAGCTGTTCGGCGGTGACAGCAAGGGGCTGTATATGCTCAACAGCGAGCTGAAGGCACGGGTCTACATCGCGCCCTCGCTGGTGCTGTAAGCCCCGCGCGTCTGCGGGCCTTTGCATCAGGCAAAAGGCAGACTGCATACAGGTGGTCTGCCTTTTCTTCCACTAGACGGTTAGAGGAGACTAACTGTGTATAAAACAGAAAGGACTTCAGAACTTGAACAAGGAAAAGGAGATCGAAACCGTTACCCTCATGGTGCGCCGGTATTGTTGGGGCGTGCATGGGACAAGGGGCGAGGCGCTTTGCCCGGCGTGCAATGCACTGCTGGAATACGCCAGAGAGCGGAGGGACAGATGCCTGCACGGGAAAATTTAGCGGCACTTTGAATCCTTTCCGAGAGGCGCAAGGCGGCAAATAAACAAAGAAGAGATAAGGGCAACGGCTATGAAAGAACATAAGAATTTTTGGGACAGAAATGCCGGTCGTTACGACCGCTTTATGCGAAAAGATCGGGCGGCGTATGAGAAGATCTATGCGCTGCTCCGGCCAGTCGTGAAAGCCAAAACGGTGCTGGAGCTGGCGACCGGCACGGGGCTGATCGCAAAAAGCATCGTGAACGCGGCGGCTCACATCGAGGCGACGGACGCCTCTGCGGAGATGATTGTCGAAGCCAAGCGGGATAACCGCTCGGCGAAGCTGCATTTTTCCGTGCAGGATATGTTTCGCCTGCCCTACGCGGAGGAGTCCTTCGATGTGGTGATCGTGTCCAACGCACTGCATATCGTGCCGCAGCCGGAGAAAGCCCTTGCCGAGATTCGCCGGGTACTGAAGGACGATGGTGTGTTCGTCGCGCCCACCTTTACCCACGCAGGAAACTCGTTTACCGGCAAGGTCAGGGCATTTTTCATGAAGCTGGCAGGATTTCCTCTCCACAGCAGGTGGACAAGTGAGGAATACCTGCGCTTCCTGCGGCAGAATGGCTGGACGGTGCGGAAAAGCGCTGTGCTGAAAGCCTCGTTCCCATTGACCTATGCCGAATGTGTGAAATCGGAGGGATAAGATGTCATTCTTTGAAAATACCCGCAAGCCCGTGGGCTTTGGCGGAAAAATTATGGTCGCCATGATGAATCTGGGTCACAGTCCCGTGGCACGGTGGGGGCTTCGGTTTCTGAATGTCGTGCCGGACGCCAGGGTGTTGGACTGCGGCTGCGGCGGCGGGGCGAACATCCGACGGCTGCTGAAAAAATGCCCACAGGGTGTCGTCAAGGGCATCGACTATTCGCCCGTCAGCGTGGAGAAATCCAAAAGGGTCAATGAGACTGCCATCGTGGAGGGACGCTGCGCCGTTCTGCAAGGCAGCGTGGCGGATATGATCTTCGCAGATGACTGGTTTGATGCGGTCACGGCCTTTGAGACCGTCTATTTCTGGCCCGATCTGCCGCAGTGCTTCCGGGAGGTTTACCGGGTGCTGAAGCCCGGCGGGACATTACTCATCTGCAACGAAAGCAACGGCGATACGGACAAGGACAAGAAGTGGACGGAGATCATCGGAGGCATGACCATCTATAAGGACGCCGAGCTGAAGGCGTATCTGGAGCAGGCGGGCTTTCACGAGGTGCAGATACACAAAAAGAAAGGCTGGCTCTGCATCACAGCGCAGAAATGAGGGAGAAGCAGACAGATGAAGGACAAGAAGCTCCTATTCGACCGCAGCTGCCACGTGCTGTATTCCAGGCCCTGCAAGAAGGAGATACGGGCGAAGATCGCCCTGCACTACCCGGAAGCGAAGCGGGAGACGGTTTGGGAGCAGGTACAGCGACAGTATGCGGACTTTCTCTCCGACTGGCGCACGGATCTCGGAGGAAAAAAGAACTTTCACAACGGTGTAGGCGGCACCTATGACTGTATCGCCATTATGAGCTACTATGCAGTCTGCAAAGCCGTCACATCCTTCTGCGAGATCGAGGAGATGGAGGAAAACCTGATCCTGCCTATCTTCCGCAGGCTGCGGTTCGTGGACTGCAACAAGCCGTTCTGGAGGAAGCTGATGTACCGGGCGTTCGTGCGGTCGAAATGCGGCTGCGACAAATGGCACGATTACGAGATGATAATTGCGCCTTATGATAAAGATAAGCCCATCTATTATGAATTCACATCATGTCCGGCATCGGATTTGAGGCAAACTGCGTACAGGCAGTCTGCCTTTTATTTCATCCACTGGTTAGAGCAGGCTAACCAGTGTGCAGAACTGGAACTGGAAAGGCGGAATGGACCAATTTGCATAAAAGTGTCTAATCATGTGTCGGAGGAGGTGGCCTGGTATGCAAGAAGCACAATATGATTTTCTTCATGGGCAAACGGATCGCAGCGACTTTTTCTCCCCCGCAATGCAGCAGCTTTGCGGTATTATGAAAGACAATCAGGTTGCTTTGCCAAGCGACATTGGAGAAGGATATTTCCGCTATATTTCACCGTGCCCCAATATCGAGATGTATATCTGCGATGTAATGTTTTACAGGGACACAGTATTGCGGGAGCAAGTGTATAAGGATTCTTTTTCCGTCATTTTCTCTCTTTCCGACGCATTGGAGTGGAAGGCTTCGGGCAGAAACAAAAAATGTTGTTGGAAAAGGGAGATTGCTGCGTATACGGCAGCGGTCTGTTTGATGCGGAAAATATCTATGAGGCAGGACAGAGATATATAGGTGTCGGGCTGAACCTGCATCCCTGTCGGTTTCGCTCTGTGATGGATGGTTTGCAGAAGAAAAAGGCTTGCACCGCCTTTAGCGGGGGTAAAACTCCACCAAAACATAGAATCACTGCTACCATAGAAGCCACAATACGCCAGATATTGCAGTGTAACTACAATGATTGTGCAAAGTCATTGTATCAAGAAGGAAAGATACTGGAACTTGTTGCAGCCTTTGCGAACGAGATGATGGATCAGAATTCTGTTGCTGTGAAGGGGTCGTTGAGCTGGGCGGATAGCGAGACGTTACTTCGGGTCAGGCGACAGATAGATGAGGGATTTCTGGAACCCGTGACCATCGCGGAGCTCTCCAAACAGCACTTTATGTGTGAATCCAAACTTCGTGAGATATTTCGAAAGCACTATGGAATCACCATATATCAATATATGTTAAATCGCCGCATGGAGCACGCCTGCGAACTGTTGTCTGTGCCCGATGCTCAGGTGAAAGACATAGCAGGGTTGGTGGGGTACAGCAACATCAGCCATTTCAGCGACGCCTTCCGAAAAAAGTTTGGATGCACTCCGAGTGAATATAAGCGGAGCTTACCATTCTGAAACATAAGAGCAAAGACACAGGTGTATTCTCTTGTGGTTACTTGGATGGAAATTACAAAGATTGCATCTTCCCTTGAAAAACCAGAATAGTAGGCAGCACATTTCGAGGAAGATCTTGCCCAGTGGAAACTATATCATTTGAAATGTGAGTTGCTCAGCAGCGGCATACACATTGATGTTAGTGCTGGGCGGAATTAACCATTCGCGCGGGGCTGTAAACGAGCCTACGCATAAGTAAAACTTTGACCGCTGAAAAAGCAGAGCGGCGGGACAGATAAAGGCTGTCCCGCCGCTCGTGTTTTAAGGGCATATTGGCTTGATGAACCGGAAGTTACAGCGCCGCCTTTTTCCATTTTCTGATCTTAGTTCTAAAAGTTCCGAAAGGAGCAACAGTATTAACGTGAATGAACCTGTAAACTTCCCATACAGCTGCTTTTGTAGCATCATCAGCCCATTTTCTCATATGCGGCTTAAATAATTCATCCGCACTGAGCGAATCAATCATTGCGCAGATAGACTTGACATTTTCGTTCAGTTCGGCTTTCAACTCTTGAAGAGACAAATGAGCGTAGGTATCCGTGAACCACTGATACAGCTCGCCAAGTTGGTTCCATTTGAATTCGTCCGACGGCGTCTTTACTTGAAGCCCCTTCCTTTCATCTTCCTCCCATTTAAGAACCAATGTTGTCCAACCCACCTGATAGGCAAGGTTTTCTGCTGGGGTCCGGTCAACCTCATCAACCCTTTTATCTTTTAAGGCTTCTGGTATGCAATCAAACTCCGAAATATATTTATCAAATGTTTTATTGATTTCAGCTTTGAGTTCTTCTTTACTTTTGTATACTCGCAAAAAAACACCTCCATAAATTCCAGCTTGTCCATTGAGTGACCATTTTGATTATAGCATAGCTTTATGAATTATTCTATTATTGCACTGAGCATCATGGCGCTTTAGGGGAAAGACATGGCGTTTTCGGGGGGATTTTTCTTTTCGCCAACTGTATAATGGTAGGCGGTTAGAAAAGGTTGACCCCACACGGTTAAAAGACTCAGCTGTTCTGTTATTTCGCTATGCGCGCCCGTTGGTTAGCTTACTCTAACTAAAGATTTATTACTCAGGAGGTCGTCAGAATGAAAAAATCCGCAATGCTCATGTTGTGCCTTGTGCTTGTGTTTGCTCTTGCAGCCTGTGCTGGAACGGATACCACGCCGCAGGGATCGGTCTCGGATACCGTCACGGTAACGGATATGAAGGGCGAGGTTGCCATCCCGGCAAATCCACAGCGCATCGTTGATGTAGCTGGCTTGACAGAGGAACTTCTTATTCTGGATATGAAGGTTATCGCCTCGGCTAATACCAGCATGTTCGATGGGGTGTCTGTTCCCAAACATCTGACAACGCTTTTTGCCGAAAAAGGTATTGAGGTTGTCGGCAATTACTCCGGGTCTTCTTCTACCGGAGACCTGAACCTCGAAAAGATTGCGGAGTTAAAGCCCGATCTGATCATTATGAATATTCGCCATGAGAAGGTTTATGAACAACTCGCAGCTATTGCTCCCACGGTCATGATCGACGATGACATAAGCTATGTTAACTGGCGTGGAAGATTTCAGCAACTGGGGCAGTGGTTTGATAAAGAAGCAGCCGTAGAAAAATGGCTTGCCGACTACGACGCCAAAGCTGCGGAGCTTGCGGCGAGAATCAGGGATATGATTGGGGACGAAACCTTTGCTGTATTGGAGGCCAATTCCGTTCATTTTGGTTCCTATTACATCTATCGCAGCGGCGGGCCGGGTGAGCTTGTCTACGATGAGCTGAAACTCACACCATCAGCCGGTGTACCGGAGAATGTCTGGGGTGAAGTGGTCGATGCGGAATACTTTTCCCTGATCGATGCAGATCACATCTTCTTCTTTAGCGACGACGGCAAAGCTGGAGACACGGGGAACCTTGCCGTGTGGAAGAATATGAAAGCTGTCAAAGCCGGCAACGTTTACTTTGGTATCAATGAGGATCAGTATAATATGGCTTTTACGGCGATGGGAAAGGAACTCTATTTGGAAAAACTCGCGAACGCGATTCTGAATCATGGGGATGTTGAGTAAGGAAACAGGCGCGGTTGCAGGAATATCGCAGAGACAAGGGAGATACAAACGCTCCGCGCCGGCTTTTCTGATTATTCTTGCCGCATTGGTGCTGCTGCTTGGATTCTCAATGGTTCTCTCCGTCTGCACCGGCATTGCTGGCGGTAGCTTCAAGGTCTTTGCGGAAACGGTTATGTCCCCCGCTAAGGCTTCTGGTGTTGGAATGATTATGTTGGAAATGCGTACGCCCAGGGCGCTGGCTGCCGGGCTGACAGGAATGGCCTTCGCTCTCTCCGGCGCTGTGATGCAGGGAATTACCAGAAACCCCCTGTCGGACGCCGGCCTTCTGGGAATCAATGCGGGAGCCGGTTTCTTTGGTGCACTGTCCGCAATTCTGTTTCCCGCCGCACCAGACATCGTGAAAACATGCGCCGCCTTTGCCGGAGCCGCTCTTGCGGTATTCATGGTCTATGGTTTCGGCGCCGGTAAACATAGATCCGAATCTTTCCGGTTCGTTCTGGCAGGCGCTGCTGTATCAGCCCTGCTTACCGCGTTGAGTCAGGCGGTTTCTCTGGCGTTTGGAATCGTGAAATCCCTTTCTTTCTGGAGCGCAGGCAGTTTGTCCGGTGTGACGTGGCAAAGCTTGAAAATGCTATCCCCGGTGATTCTCTCAGCCGGTGCGCTTGGTTTGCTTTTATCGAGTCGGCTATCAGCTCTGGCACTGGGAGAAGATAGCGCCGCCAGCTTGGGCGTAAATGTCCGCATGGTCAGGCTTTTCGGTATGCTTGTGGTGTTGCTGCTTGCGGGAGCCAGTGTATCGCTCGTGGGAGGCATCGCATTTATCGGTCTTATCGTACCGTATATATCCCGACTTCTTGTGGGAGGTGATTACCGCAGGCTGGTTCCCGTGTCTGCGCTCATGGGCGGCGTTGTGCTGGTGCTGTCGGATATTGCAGCGCGCAGGATAAACGCCCCTTTTGATACGCCTGTCGGCGCACTGGTATCCATCCTCGGCGTGCCCGTCTTTTTTGCGCTTACTTTCAGGAAGGAGGGCATGGTCTTATGAAAAAGAAAACCAGGCAGTTCCTTATCCTCAACGCTCTTCTTATCCTGATTGTGGCTGCGGCTATCTTATCCGTTAACAGTGGTTACGCAAGAATTCCCTTCTCGACTGTGGTTCACAGCATATTCCAACCGCATATGAAGGGAACCTCCGTAGTCGTAGCGCAGTTTCGCGTTCCGAGAATCGTCCTCGCCGTTCTATGTGGGATGGGTCTGGCACTTGCCGGATGCGTTATGCAGACTGTCACGGGGAATCCGCTGGCCGATCCGGGGATATTGGGCATAAACGCAGGTGCGGGATTTGCCGTTATGTTGTTCCTGACATTTTTCCCTGCGCTGCATATACATACCATGGCATACCAGCCGATATTTGCCATAGCGGGCGGGCTTTGCACAACGGGACTGCTGTATCTTTTTGCAAAGAGGAACGGAAAACTCCTCCCAATATATTTTCTGTTGGGCGGCATCGGTCTTGCGTCCCTATTTTCTTCTTTTATGCTGATCATGGCCGCGAACATGGACAACAGCAGCTATCAGCTCGTGGCAAGATGGCTGGCAGGAAATATTTGGGGAACGAGCTGGCATCAGGTTCTTGCCCTGTTGCCCTATATGCTCATACTGGTTCCTTTTCTTCTTACAAAGACGAACATACTGGATATTCTGCTCTTAGGAGAGAATACTGCCATTTCTCTGGGGATAGCCGTAGAGAGGGAGTTGAGACTGCTCCTGATTGCATCGGTGGCTCTTACCTCTGCCTGCGTTGCCGTCAGCGGAGGGATTGGTTTTGTGGGACTGGTAGCGCCGCATATGGCACGAAGGCTGATCGGAGGCAGACACCACGCCCTTATGCCTGCCTCCATGCTGCTGGGGGCGCTGCTGTTGCTTTTGGCAGACACGCTGGGACGGTCTGCCTTTCAGCCGAGGGAGATCCCGGTTGGTATCGTGATCTCCGTGCTTTCGGCTCCGTATTTTCTGTTCCTGCTCCGCAGGTATTTTTAAGGGAGGATGTCTATGCTTTCACATATGCAGGCAAAGGGTTTGTCTGCCGGATATAACGGGGAGGCCGTCTTCAGGGGGCTTGACTTAAAAATCCCTGAAGGCAGCATAACCACCTTGATAGGCTCCAACGGCTCTGGAAAATCCACCATACTGAAGACACTGTGCCGGATCATTTCCCCGGATTCCGGCGCAGTATACCTTGATGGCGAAGCGATCCACAGAATGCCGACAAAGCGTGTTGCCCAGAGACTTGCGCTGCTGCCGCAGGGAGCGCAAGCCCCTGCCGGCATCACAGTCGGCGACCTTGTGGAATACGGGCGTTTTCCTTACAGGTCGGCGCTAAGCGGTCTCGGCGAAAAGGATCGGGAGATCATTCAGTGGGCTCTTGCCAGTACAGGCATGAGTTCCCTTGAACATAGAGAAATGGAGAGGCTTTCGGGAGGTCAACAACAGCGGGCATGGATCGCCATGGCGTTGGCGCAGAAAACAGGATTGCTGTTTCTGGATGAACCCACGACCTATTTGGACATCTCGCACCAACTGGATATATTGTACCTTCTGCGCCACCTCAACCGGGAAAATGGTGTTACCATCGTAATGGTTCTTCATGATTTAAATCATGCCATCATGTTTTCCGACTATTTGGTGGCGATCAAAGACGGGACACTGCACAGCGCAGGTACGCCGCAAGAGGTTATTACCCAGCAGGCGTTGCGGGAAATCTTTGATGTAGAAGCGGAGGTCATTACACATCCGGTATTAAACGTTCCGGTATGCCTTCCCTTCAGGATAACGGAGCAGAACAAAAAAACAGGAGGTTCGAACACATGAAAAAAGGGGTGCAATCAGTGCTGTTCTCCGTGCTGGTGGGTGCGCTGCTGCTGTGCGCCGGATGCGGCAAATCGGGAGACATCTACACGGCGGGCGTTTATACGGCTTCCGCTGAAGGTTATTCCGGTCCGGTTACCGTAGAGGTAGAGTTTGACGGGAGCAGCATATTGTCTGTACATGTCCTATCTCACAGCGAAACAGTAAAGATCTCAGACCGCGCAATAGATGAGATCCCTTCCCAAATCGTGGAGGCGCAGGCCTGGGATGTGGATGCCGTTTCATCTGCAACATTTACCAGCGATGCCATTCGTGAAGCGGTCAGAGATTGCCTCGCGCAGGCGGCACTCCGATGAACCATTTGCGTTGCAAAGGGTATTTTGCGGTGATAGAATGGGTGAGATGAAGGGCAAGTCAAAAAATCAGCCATAGCTGCTGTTTTAAGTGCTTCTCCAGCGAAGTGCCGCAGGCATTTCGCTGGAGATTCCATATATGGCTGTATGAACTCCCTTCCATGCGCAAAAGAATATCGCGAATCCTCCAGGCAAGGGTATATGTGTTTAGTATAAAATATGTCACTCACATTGACAAACCAAATCTACGCGGTTATAATATACCAGTGGTATGTACTGTTGGTATATCAGGAGGCGTAGGAGATGGAACGAACGGAAACCCAAAGGAAGATCCTTGAGATTGGGAAAAGAGAGTTCTTGGAGAAAGGCTTCAAGGACGCATCTCTGAATAAAATCGTCGCAGAGGCAGGCTTCACGAAGGGCGCATTCTACGGCTACTACCCGGATAAGACCGCTCTGTTTGAAGATCTTGTGGGCGAGGCAGCAAGCGAGCTGCTCACCCGCTTCAAGGCGGCACAGGACGATTATTTTGACCTCGTCCCGGAGGGAAAAGCAAAAGACAGTCTGGAACTCTCCACCCAGCATCTGCATGAGTTTGTCGCGTTCATGTACGACCATTTCGACGAATTCAAGCTGATTCTCTGCCGGGCGGAGGGAACGGGCTACGCGGATTTCATCGAGGTGCTGGTAGAGCTGGAGGTCGATCGATCCGAAGAATACTACGCCCTCCTCAGAAAAAACGGTATGCTCTCCGGGAGCATGACCCGTCAGCTTCATCACATGATCACAAGAGCCTACTTTACGGCGGTGTGTGAAACCATCGTCCACGACATGCCGAGAGAGGAAGCCATGAAATACGTCGATGAACTGGCTATCTTTTTCCACTCCGGCTGGAGCGGACTTTTAAGGCTCGAATGAGCCTTAAAAAATAACTGTCGGTTAGTTGCCTCTAACCGGTGCGGCGCATCCTCCAACAAACCTATATGTTTTAAGAAAGGAACACGGAATATGAGCAAACAGAGAAAAGAAAAGCAGCCGCCGGTGCTGGGCAGGCTGCTGGCATACGCCGGAGGGCATAAGTGGCTGTCCGTCTTGGGCTGCGGGCTGTCCGGCGTTTCGGCGGCAGTCGGCATTTTCCCGTTCGTCTTTGTCTGGTACGCGGCCAGAGGCATTTTAACGCCGGGAGGCGGCGTTCCGGCAGGGCTTGCCCGCTACGGCTGGTACGCGCTGGCGGCGGCGCTTCTGAGCGCGGCTGTGTATTTCGCCGGGCTCATGTGTACCCACCTTGCGGCCTTCCGGGTGGCGACGAATATGCGAAAGGCAGCGGTCGCCCATCTCATTGACCTGCCGCTGGGGTACTTTAACGCCAACCTCACGGGGCGGCTTCGCAAGCAGATCGACGACAACGCAGCGCTGACAGAAACGCTCCTTGCCCACACCATCCCCGACGCGGTGGGCGGGATCGTAACGCCGATACTGGCGGTTGGGCTGCTCTTCGTCTTTGACTGGCGCATGGGGCTTGCCTGCCTGATCCCCATGATTATCGGGCTTGTCTGCCTAATGACCATGATGACGGGCACCAGCATGAAGTTCTTTGAGGAATACCAGCGGGCAGGAGAGCGCATTTCCGCTGAGGCCACGGAGTATGTCCGGGGCATCCCGGTGGTGAAGGTGTTCCAGCAGACGGTTTACTCCTTCAAGAGCTTTCATGCCGCCATCCTCAGCTACCGCGACCTTGCCAGCGGCTACGCCATGATGTGCCGTATGCCCTACACCCTGTTTACAGTAGTGCTGAACGCCATGTTCCTGCTTCTCATGCCCTTGGGAATGGTTCTCATCGGCGGCGCGGCAGACGGCTGGGCAGTGCTGGCCGATCTGGTGTTTTACATCTTCTTCGCGCCCCAGCTTGCCTTTATGATGGAGCGGCTGATGTACGCGGTCAACGCACAGATGGAGGCCGCCGAGGCAGTGAACAAGCTGGGGGCGATACTCCGGGAGTCGCCCCTTCCCGAGCCTGCGGCGGACAGCGGAAGCAAGCCCGCGGACAGCGGCATTTCCTTTGAGAATGTCACCTTTTCCTATGACGGCTCAGACAGACCCGCGCTGACGAATATGAGCTTCCATCTGCCGCAGGGGGAGGCGTGGGCACTGGTGGGCCCTTCCGGCGGCGGCAAGACCACCATCGCCCGGCTGCTCCCGCGCTTTTTCGATGTGCAGGCAGGGGCGGTGCTCCTGGGCGGACGGGATGTGCGAAGCATCCCCACCGCGGAGCTGATGGAGCAGATATCCTTCGTCTTTCAGGAGGTGCGCCTGTTTAAGAAGAGCATCCGAGACAACATCCGCGCCGCCCGGCCGGACGCCACCGAGGCGGAGATATTACACGCGGCGCAGCTTGCTCAGTGCAGCGATATTCTGGAAAAGACGCCGGGCGGGCTGGACGCAGTGATCGGTGCCAAGGGCGTGTACCTCTCCGGCGGCGAGATGCAGCGCATCGCGCTGGCGCGGGCGATCTTAAAGGACGCGCCCATCGTGGTGTTGGATGAGGCCAGCTCCTTTGCAGACCCCGAGAACGAGGCGAAGATACAAAAGGCCTTCGAGGCGCTGATGAAGGGCAAGACCGTGCTGATGATCGCCCACCGCCTGTCCACGGTGCGGAACATGGATCGCATCCTCGTCGTCCGGGACGGCGAGATCGCCGAGGAAGGAAAGCACGACGAGCTTCTTGAAAAGGGCGGCGTCTATGCCGCCATGTGGGAGGAGTACCAAAAGGCCGCGCAGTGGAAGGTAGGAGGTGCAGCATGATCGAACGCATCCGCAAAAAATATGCCATGACGGAGAAGGGCGCAAAAGACTATGTGGCCGCCGTGTTCTGGTCCGTTCTGGTCAACATCAGCAAAATGCTGCCGGTGGGCGTGCTGGCCACGGCACTCTCCGGCATCGTAGAGGCGCTGACAAACAGCACTGACCCAAGGGCGGGGCTTACGCGCTTTTTGGTCGCGGGCGTCCTTGCCCTCGCCGCGCTCTTTGTGACCTTTCTGATCCAGTACAAAGCCCTATACGAAGCCACCTACCGGGAGAGTGCCAACCGACGCATCCGGCTGGCGGAGGTGCTGCGCCAGCTCCCGCTGTCCTTCTTCGGAAACCGTGACCTGACTGACCTGACCACCACCATTATGGGGGATACGGAGACGCTGGAAAAGGCATTCTCCCACTTTTACCCCGCCATGCACGGCGCGCTCATCTCCACGGCGCTGATTTCCGCAGGCATGCTGCTTTATGACTGGCGGATGGCGCTGGCTCTTTTGTGGGTGGTGCCTGCGTCGCTGCTGATGGTCTATCTCTCCCGGCGCATGGAAAAGCGGCATATAAAAAAGGGTCTCGTCACCCGCCGCGCGGCCACCGACGCCATGCAGGAGGTGCTGGAGTGTGCGCCGGAGATCAAGGCGTGCAACCAAAAGGCGCGGTATATCGCCGACCTGAACCGCAGGCTGGACGAGGCGGAGCGGGACACCATCCGGGGTGAGCTGTTCACAGGCTCCGTGGTCACGGCGGCACAATCCTTCCTAAAGCTGGGCATCGCCACCACCGTCCTCACGGGGGTAACGCTGATGAGCCGCGGCGACTTGTCGCTGATCCCGTTTCTGATGTTCCTTATCGCCGCCACCCGGGTATATGACCCCATCGGCTCCATGTTTGCCAACATGGCCGCGGTGTTCGCCTGCGAGGTGCGCATCGAGCGTATGCAGGAGATCGAGAGCGAAAAGCGCATGACCGGACTGACCGAATATGATCCCGATGGCTACGACATCCACTTTGAGCATGTGACCTTTGCCTACCGGGAAAAAGAGGATGTGCTAAGAGATGTTTCCTTTACGGCGAAGCAGGGACAGGTGACGGCGCTGGTGGGCCCATCCGGCGGCGGCAAATCCACGGCAGCCAAGCTGGCAGCCCGCTTCTGGGACCCGGCGGAGGGCACGGTGCGGCTGGGCGGCGTGGACATATCCACGGTGGACGGCGAGGCACTGCTGAAAAACTACGCCATCGTATTTCAGGATGTGGTGCTGTTTGCCGACACCGTGATGGAAAATATCCGCCTCGGCAAGCGGGACGCCACCGACGAGGAGGTGCTGGCGGCGGCAAAGGCGGCGCAGTGCGACGCCTTCGTATCCAGGCTGCCGGAGGGCTACCATACCCTGATCGGGGAAAACGGCTCCCGGCTCTCCGGCGGTGAGCGGCAGCGCATCTCCATTGC
Source organism: Intestinimonas sp. MSJ-38 (assembly GCF_018917925.1). NCBI lineage: Bacteria > Bacillati > Bacillota > Clostridia > Eubacteriales > Intestinimonas > Intestinimonas sp. MSJ-38. Next base: position 68,224 of record NZ_JAHLPO010000003.1, read on the forward strand.
CCGCGCCATCTTGAAGGACGCGCCGGTGATTTTGCTGGACGAGGCCACGGCCTCGCTGGACGTGGAAAACGAAACGGCGGTGCAGGCGGCATTGTCCGGGCTTATCCGGGATAAGACGGTGCTCATCATCGCGCACCGCATGCGTACCGTCATGAACGCCGATCAGATCGTCCTGCTCTCCGGCGGCCGCGTGGTTGAGATGGGTTCTCCCGCAGAGCTGCTGAAAAAGAACGGCCTGTTCCGCCACATGGCGCAGCTTCAGAGCGAGAGCATGGAGTGGACGGCGTAGAAAGTTGCGGGATAAACAGGATTCCAAGTGCAATGCTGGAAAACGAAGTGTCGAAAACAAGGAGGAGTTTATGAAAGAAACAAATAAATGGTCTGTCAGGGATGTGATCACCACGGTGCTGCTTTCGGCGGTGCTGATCGTGATCCAGCTCGTTGTCAATATGGTCTGCATGGCCAACGACTTTGTCAGCATGGTGCTGTCCGTGGGGATCACCATGTTCCTCTGCGCGCCGGTCTATATGCTCATGGTCAGCCGGATCGGCAAGCGTTTTGTGACGCTGATCTATATGACGATCCTCGGTGTGATTTTCCTGCTGATGGGCAACTGGTTCTTGCTTCCTTATTACGTTCTCGTGGGAATCCTCTGCGAGGCGATTCTCTGGAAGGAAGGCTCCTGCCAAAAGCCGAAACGGCTGACCGCCGCCTGGACGGTGGCGAGCCTGCTGTACAACGGGGTCAATCTGCTGCCCATCTGGTTCTTCTGGGACACCTACTACGATTTTGCGCTGGCAAGCGGTATGGAGCAGAGCTACATCGATTCCTATGTGCGTTACTACACCTCTCCCGGCTGGCTGGCCTTTATTCTGCTGTTTACGACGCTGATGGGCTTTTTAGGCTGCATGGTGGGCAGTCGGCTGATCCGCAGGCATTTTCAGAAGGCCGGCGTTCTGTGAGAGCGGACGCATCCTTTGCGGTGCCGGTCAAGCTGTGGGCGTTGCTGTGTGTCTTTGCCGGAGTAACCATCGGCGGGAATGTGCTGCTCACCTGCATCCTGACCGGCGGGGCGCTTCTTTATCTCGTCTTACAGCGGAACTTCCGCCTTGCCGCGTCCTATGGCTGCTTTTATCTGCTGCTGGCGCTTCTGCTGTACGGCATCCGCTTCCACGGGCTGCACATGCCGGTCTTTTCGGAATTTTATGTTCTGATGTTCTGGAATCTGTCGCCGATCTTTCTGGTGTCATGGGATCTGATCACCACGCCGCCGGGAATGCTCTCTGCGTTTTTATCCCGCCTCCGTATGCCCACCCCGTTTATTCTCGGGCTTCTTGTGGTCTTTCGCTTCTTTCCCACCATGCGGACGGAGCTAAAGGGTGTGGGCAGATCCATGAAAAACCGAGGGCTGATCGCGGCGGGGCAGCTGCTCGCACATCCCGTGCAGAGCATGGAGTATGTGCTGGTTCCGTTTCTTCTTCGGGTGTTGCAGCTTGCCGATCAGCTTTCCGTTTCTGCCGTTGCAAGGGGCGCGGAGCGTCCGGGCGTGCGCGGCAGCTATTATGAGAAAAGGATCGGGGCGCGGGATCACATCGCGGCAGCCGCATGTGCGATAGTCACGGCTTCCTATTTGGTTTTGGAAAGGAGCATGGCATGATCGAGCTTACACACGCTTCCTTTCAATACGAAAACTCAGACAGAGGTGTGCAGGACATTTCCCTTTCGGTAAAAAGCGGCGAATGCGTCGTGCTGACGGGGCTCTCCGGCTGCGGCAAGACCACCGTGACAAGGCTTGTCAACGGGCTTGCGCCGTCCTATTATCCCGGAGCCTTCAGCGGAAGCGTGAGGATTGACGGCAAGGACATATCAAGGCTTTCCACATGGGAGATCGGGCGTTTGGTGGGAAGCGTCTTTCAGGACCCCAAAAGCCAGTTCTTTTCCTCCGAGCTCGCCGGAGAGGTCGCCTTTCCCTGCGAGAATTACGGCCTGTCCGCCCTGGAGATACGGGAGAGGACGGACGCCGCCATAGAGGCGTTGAAGCTGTCCCGTTTGAAAGACAGGGCAGTTGACATCCTCTCAAGCGGAGAAAAGCAGCGGGCGGCCATTGCGTCCGTATATGCCATGAAGCCAAAGGCCTTTGTGTGCGACGAGCCGACGGCCAACCTCGATGCCGCCGGGACGAGGCAGCTTGAGCAGACCCTCCGGCAGCTCAAGGAGCAGGGCTTTACCCTGCTCATCGCGGAGCATCGGATCGACTGGCTGATGGGGATCGCAGACCGGTTTTTGTATCTGCGGGACGGCAGAATAGCGGCCGAGTATACACCGGAGGATTTGCTCCTTCTGCCGGAAGCGGACATCTTAGGTATGGGTCTGCGCTCTCCGCGCGAGGGAAAGAGCCTTCCCGCTCCCTCTGTATTGGACGAAAGCCCTGCCGTCTTGAAGACAGCAGGGCTCTCGAAAAGAATAAGCAAAGAAGTCATTTTTGAGAATATTTCGCTGTCCGTTCCAGAGGGCGGCGTGACCGCCATAACGGGGCAAAACGGCGCAGGGAAAACCACCCTTGCGCAGATCCTCTGCGGGCTGGCAAGGCAGGCAAGGGGGCATATCCTGATAGATGGAAAAAAAGCAAGAGCGGCAGTCCGGCGCAGGGAGATCTATTACTGCGGCAACGACATGTCAACACAGTTTTTTACGGCGAGCGTGGCGGAGGAGTTGCTGCTGAATACCGAATTGATAGAAGAAAGCAAAGACCGTGCAAGGATCCTGCTCAAAGAGCTTGGACTTTACGAGTACAGGGACGCGCACCCGTCCGCCCTGTCCGGCGGGCAGAAGCAGCGGCTTGCCATTGCCTGCGCCATCTTTTCCGGCCGCAGGATATTGATACTCGATGAGCCCACCAGCGGCCTTGACGGGAAGAATATGCGCCTGATCGCGGAAAGGCTGAGAAGCGAAGCGCGGAACGGCAGAACCATTCTCGTGATCACCCACGACAGGGAGCTGATCGGGAGCTGCTGCGATAATGTTGTGGAGGTTGAAAAACGATCATCATGAAACCGCCAAGGACTGCTATGGGATATCCGCGCCGGGGGAATCGTTTTCTGCCCCTGCCGGCAGCTCCACTGCGATGGTCGTGCCCTTGTCCGAGCTTTTTTCCACCCAAACGGAGCCGCCGTGGAGATCGGCGATCTCCCACACCAGAGAAAGCCCCAGTCCCGCGCCGCCGTACTCCCGGCTGCGGGACTTGTCCATGCGGAAGAATGGCTGGAAGATGCTCTGCTGATACTTCTCCGGGATGCCGCAGCCGGTGTCGGAGACACGGATCCGGAGCTTTTCCGGCTCCTGTGTGACGCAGACCCGCACCGAGCCGCCTGGGCGATTGTATTTGGCGGCGTGCGGCACAAAGGACAACGGAAAAAAAGCGGATATGAGCAGCAATGACTCTGCCATGACCGGCGAGCCGAAAAATGCCGAGGAGGCGCTTGCCCTGCACAAAAAGCTGCTGGAGCGGGAAAACGCGCTCCTGTCGGAAAATTCCGAACTCTGGGAGAAGGTGTTCATGGCGGCCGATAAGGGCAAGACCATGCAGGAGGACGGCAAAAACTACGGCGACTTCCTGCTGGATACCATCGAGGGTGCCAAAGACCAGTTCACCGACAAGGAGTATGAGTGGCTGAAGGAGTCGGCCACGGAGATCAGCAATATTGAAAACAAGCTGACCGAGCTGGAAAACAAGTATCCCGAGATCATGCAGAAATCCATGGACGGCGATATGAATATGCCTGCGGGCAGCGACACGAGCACGCCGCCTGATGACGGCAGCATGCAGAAATTCCCCGCCTTTGAGGGCAAGGACCTGGATGGCAACACGGTGAAGAGCGACGAGCTGTTCTCCGCCAACGCCGTCACCGTGATGAATTTCTGGTTCACCACCTGCAAGCCCTGCGTGGGCGAGCTTTCCGAGCTGGACGCACTGAACAAGGAGCTTGCGAAAAAGGGCGGCGCACTCATCGGTGTCAACACCTTCACATTGGATGGCGATAAAGCGGCAATTTCCGAAGCAAAAGATGTACTGGCCAAGAAGGGCGCGACCTACCAGAATGTGTATTTTGACTCAGATGGTGAGGCGGGAAAGTTCACTACCAACATCTTTGCTTATCCCACCACCTATGTGGTTGACCGCAACGGCAATATCGTGGGTGAACCCATCGTAGGCGCCATCACGGAAAAGAAGCAGGCGGAGACGCTGCAAAAGCTCGTCGACCAGGCTCTTGCCGCCGATATGGGCTGACGCGAGATTTAAAAAGTGCCTGCTGTGCGCCGCTGCATTGCCCATGGCGCTCGAAGGGTTGGAGTGAGTCCTGATTCCCCTGAAGGAGGAAACGCGATGTATCGAAGCGTATTGGCACTGCTTTTCGCCTCGGTGATGCTGCTGGGCGGCTGCGCCGCCCAGCAGCAGACTGTGCCGAAGGAAAAGAGCGGACAGGAAACAAACATGGACGGACTGGCTTTTGACCGGTCCGACGAGGAGATCACCTATATGGATACCACGGAAAATGTCATCTATCTGGCGGGCGGCTGCTTTTGGGGAATGGAACAGCTGATGCAGTCCATCCCCGGCGTCATCGACGCCGAGAGCGGCTACGCCAACGGCACCTGCGAGGCGGATGCCGATTACAAGACCGTCTGCAAGGGAGAGACCGGCTTTCGGGAGACCGTGCGGGTGGAATACGACCCCGAGCAGGTGAGTCTTGACGCGCTGCTACTGGCCTACTTCTATGTCATCGACCCCACGGTACAAAACCGGCAGGGCAACGACCGGGGCAGTCAGTACCAGACCGGCGTCTACTACACCAACGAAAGCGCGAGAGAAGCGGTGCAGCGCATCGCGGAGATCGAGCGAGGCCGCAGCGAGAAATTCTTCGTGGAGATCGGCCCGCTCAAAAACTACTATCCCGCCGAGGAATATCACCAGAACTACCTCGAAAAGAATCCGAACGGCTACTGCCACATCCCGCGCGCGGAGATGGAGCTCTTCTCCCGGCTGCGCATCGACCCGGGCGACTATCAGAAGCCCGCGGCGGAGTCCATCCGGGACAAGCTGACGGCAGAGCAGTACCGCGTCACACAGGAGAGCGGCACGGAGCGCGCCTTCACAGGCGAGTTCTGGGACAAGTTTGAAAAGGGCATCTATGTGGATGTCGTCACCGGCGAGCCGCTCTTTTCCTCCACGGATAAGTACGAGAGCGGCTGCGGCTGGCCCGCCTTTACAAAGCCTATCGAGGGCCCCGCCGTGGTGGAAAAAGAGGATCTGAGCCACGGAATGCGCCGCACGGAGGTCAGAAGCCGCGCCGGAGACTCCCATCTCGGTCATGTGTTCACCGGCGACCCGGAGTCGCCCAACGGCGTGCGTTACTGCATCAACAGTGCGGCCCTGCGCTTCGTCCCCTATGAAAAAATGGAGGCCGAGGGCTACGGATACCTGCTGTACCTGTTTGAAAAATAGGACGCAAGCGGTCGGCAGTCCTCATGCAAGGAACTATCAGCACATCACGGCATATCGGACTGCCCAGTGGCAATCCGATATGCTGTGAATGGAATTTTTCGGAACTCTCAATGGGCTGATTCCGAAACGAAGAAGCACATGTATCTTTTTCAAATAAGCAACTACGCTGCCCCCGCCGTGGACAGAGAAACCGCAGAACTGCTGCACCGGCATGTTTGCCGCGCTGGATTCGCTTATGACGGCACAGCTCCCGCAGATGGAGCTGTACTGCGAGATTGGCCGAGTGGTCAGCGGCAGGAGCGAAAAAGGCGCGGCTGTCGCGGCGTCGGAATATCTGCAAGCCATCTATCCCGCAGCTGATGGCTTCTCTCCCCGCAATGTGCGCCGGATGCGGGACTTCTACAGGGTGTACGGCGATACACCGGAATTGCTGGCAGCGGCAATGCGTCTAAACTGGACTCAAAATGTGGTCATCATGGAGGCAGGATTGACCATGGACGAGAGATGCTGGTACATTCGGAAAGCCGCCGAAAGCGGCTTATCCAAAACGGAGCTGCTGCGGATGATTGAGAGAGCCGAACATTCGGAAATTGCTCTTGGCGAAAGCGTGGATACCTGCTATACTGTAGAAAATGATGAGTTTTCGGAGAAAAACCAGTATGAAGAATATCTTGTTTATCTGCCACGGCAATATCTGCCGCAGCCCCATGGCCGAGTTCGTGATGAAGGACTTGGTGCAGAAGGCAGGGCTGTCGTCACAATTCCATATCGAGTCGGCGGCAACCAGCCGCGAGGAGATCGGCAATCCGGTCTATCCCCCTGCGCGGCGCAAGCTGGCGGAGCATGGGATCACCTGCAGCAATCACACGGCACGGCAACTCACCAATCAGGACTACGACGAATACGACCTGCTGATCGGCATGGACAGTGCCAACCTGCGGGATATGTACCGCATCTGCGGCGGCGACTTTGCAGGCAAGCTGCACCTCCTGATGGACCATACTACCCGCCCCGGCAATGTGGCAGACCCGTGGTACACCGAGGACTTCGAGGCAACCTGGCGGGATGTGTTGGAGGGGTGCCAGGGCTTGCTGAAAGAATTGTTGCAGGAGCGAGGTGAACAGAATGACGCAGAATGATAAGATCCAGCTATTCGAGGACAAACGCATTCGTACTGCGTGGGATGAGGAAAAAGAGGAATGGTATTTTTCCATCGTTGATGTGGTGGCTGTTCTAACCGACTAGCCAGACCAACGCGGCGCAAGTAACTATTGGGCGAAACTGAAGCAGCGTTTGAAAGAAGAAGGCGCAGATCAGTTGCTGATAAATTGTCAGCAACTGAAAATGAAGTCGCCCAAGGATGGAAAACGCTACAATACCGATGTGGCTGACACGGAGCAACTCCTCCGTATCGTCCAATCCATTCCCTCGCCAAAAGCAGAACCGTTCCGCACCTGGTTAGCACAGGTTGGCCGGGAGCGCATTGAGGAAACCATATCCTCACCGATGAGATCTCCCGCGCGTGGTCGGGGATGTCCACCCGTCAGTACAAAAATCTGAAGGGATTGAAAAGGAAAACCTCCGTGATAACATGACCACGCTGGAGCTGGTGCTGAATATGCTGGCAGAAGCCACCACCACACAGTTTTCAAAGGATCGAAAGCCCTCGACCTTCCAAGAGAATCTGGAAGTTGCTAAAGCTGGCGGACAGGTTGCTGGGCGAACAAGGAAAGACATTGAGTCACAGTCCAATACGCCGGTCATCTCCCCAAAGAACGCCGCGCAGCTCAATCAGGTCGTGACTGACCTTCTGGAAGGGGCAGCCGCGGATATGAGCGGGATGCCAGAGGAAAAATGAGTATTTTCGAATAGCGGTTTTTCATGCGGCCAATTGGCGGCTTCTGAAAGTACCCATCAAAAAAGTTTGAGAAAAGTTGAACAAGAGCTAAGAATTCCGACTTACACATGACATTTTTGAGCCGGGGGTTCAAAAATCTACAGTGGCACGGCATGACCAAAAGCCCTCTGAAATCGTTGATTTCAGAGGGCTTTTTCTATTCTTTGTTTATAGCTTACATTTTCGCTGACGCGAAAAATAGCGGCTGAAAGAGCGGCTGTTAGAATACGAATTGTAAGCCAATAGATTACAATAAGAGGCGGTGGAATGATGAAAAAGAATGTTCGCTGTGCGGTGATCGGTCAGCATCCCCTGCGGTTTCCGTGGGGCTTTGACGAGGAGGACGATGGCTGCCGCCGCATGAAGCTGGAGATGGCGCAGCGGACCATGGAACTGCGCCAGCGCGGTGTCACAGAGTTTCGGGTGGCCTGCGACCCCGGCGTGGTGCTGACCGTCTATGCCCCCGGCCTTGCGGATGGGAGCGCCGAGGATAAGGCTGTGTCCTATGCGCTTGCACTGGGCAGACCGGTCATGCTGATTCATCCCGAAACTCTGAAAACAAAATGGCTGAATGTGCCCACTGAAAAGGCCCCCGGATAGACTGTCCCGCAACCAAAATCACCGGTCTCATACTTTGGAACGATTTACATTTCCGTCAGGGGGTGTATAATAAACTTAAATAGTTATAAATCGTGTCAAAAGAAGTATTGACAAGGGGGCACGCCCCCTTGTCCCGTAGGGTTCCCCTACGGGACAATTCCACTCTGGTGCAAGGGAGGGACACGCTTGCAGGACAACATCATCGTAAAACCGTCCGTTGAGAAGCAGTTTGACCGTTTTCTGCGGCAGGGGCGCGTGCTCTTTTTCAGCGCACCCTGCGGCTTTGGAAAAACGGCGGTGGCGGAGGCGCTGCTGTCCAGCCGGGAGGTATTGCGCCTGCCGGCGGACAGTGCCGGCTTCAAGCTGCCCTCTGCGGAGGCTGACTGGCAGATCTTACTGCTGGACGATTTGCAGGATATGCAGGAGGAGCAGGACTGGAATGCCCTGTGCGAACTGATCCGTGCCTGCCCCGAGCGCCGCTTCGTCCTGCTCTCCCGCGGCACGCCGCCGGGGAGCCTCATGGCCTTTCAATACACGGGGCTGATGACGGTGCTGGAGGCCGACGACCTGCTCTTTGATGCGGACGATGTGCGGCGGCTGCTCCGGCTTTACGGCGTGGAGGCGGCAGACAGTGAGATCGACGGAATTTTGAAAGAATCCGTGGGCTATCCGCTGGGCGTAGCCATCACCGCCCGGTGTATGTCTCCGGGCAAGCCGTGGACGCCGGAGTTGGTGGCGCGGGTGTTCCGGGAGGTGTTTCTCTACTTTGAAACCGCCGTCTACCGGCGCTTTGACCTGCCGGTGCGGCGCTTCCTGTTGGAGCTGGCCCCCTTTGAAAGTTTTGACTTGGAAATGGCCCGGATGGTCAGCGGCGATCCCCGTGCCGGCGAACAGCTGGACTGGCTTCTTCGATACACCACGATGCTGCGCTACGACGACTGCCAGCGCTTCCACTTCTGGCCGGGTTTCCGAGCTTTTCTCCTCTGGGAGATGGAACGGGAGTATACCGAGGAAAAGCGCAAAGCGCTCTTCAGCCGGGGCGGGCTGTACTACGAGCTGAAGGAGGACTACGCCCACGCTCTGGAATGCTACACCAGCGGCGGCGACCATTCCAAGGTCTCCGAGCTGCTGGTGCGCAATGCAGAACTCCACCCCGGCATGGGTCACTATGCCGAGATGGAAAAATACTACCGCAGCCTGCCGGAGGCGGAAATTCTCGCCTCTCCCTCTCTGATGCAGGGCATGAGCATGCTCTGCGCGCTGGCGATGGACTACGAAGGCTCGGAGCGCTGGCATGGCGAACTGCAAGCATTTGCCGAGCGCTGCGGCAGGCAGGACGCCGCCGGAAAGCAAGCCCGCAGCCGCCTTGCGTGGCTGGACATCTCCCTGCCCCAGCGGGGCGTGAACGGTCTGACGGAGACCATTCCCGCCGTGTTCCGGCTGCTGACGAACAAAGAGGTGGCACTGCCGTCCTTTTCCGTCACGAGCGCCCTGCCCAGCATCATGAACGGCGGCAAGGACTTTTCCCCGTGGAGCAAAAAGGACGACCTGCTCTACAAGACCCTCCGTCTCCCTGTGGAGACGGTACTGGGGAGGGACGGCGTGGGACTTGCGGACTGCGCCATCGCCGAGAGCAAGTTTGAAAAGGGGGAGGATGTGGCCGGGCGGATGCTGGCCCTTCTCCCACAGCTGAACGAGGTCCGCAACCGGGGCACGCCGGACATGGAGTTCGCCATCAGCGGATTGCTGGCCCGCAGCCAGCTGGCAAACGGACAGCCCGCCGACGCGCGGCGCACCATCGAGGTGCTCCGTGAATGCTTTGCCGAGCGCGGGTTGACACGCTTTCTGCCCAATATGGACGCCATGCTCTGCCGTATTGACATGCACACCGGCAACCTTGACGCGGCGGACGCGTGGTATCGGGAAAAAGCCCCGCGGGAGCCGACGCACCTGAATGTCATGCGGCGCTACCAGTATCTCACCCAGGCCATGGTGGAGCTGGAGGACGGCAGAACGGACGCGGCGCAGCTGACGCTTGCCCCGCTGGAGCCGTACGTCCAAAACTGCGCCCGCATCATCGACGGCATTCACCTGAATGTCCTGACTGCCATTGCCCTGCACCGCAAGCGGGACGAGGGGTGGCGCGAGAGATTGACGGCGGCGCTGGACGCGGCGGCGGAGTACCGCTTCATCCGCACCGTCAGCGTATACGGCACGGCGGTGCTGCCGCTGCTGGAGGCACTGGGCTGGGACGGCAACAAAGCATGGCGCAAGCGGCTGATGGCGGCGGTGCGGACGCAGGCGGCGTTCTACCCGCATTTCCTCGAACCCCGCCTTGCCCCCGGTGAGGAGTTGACGCCCACGGAGCTGCAAATTCTCCATCTGCTCTGCGCCGACAAGTCCAACGCCGAGATCGCCCAGATCATGGATGTGAAGCTGCCGACCGTGAAGACCCATGTCAGCCACATTCTCGAAAAGCTGGATGTGAAGCGCCGGGCGGAAGCCAAGACCGCCGCAAAAAAGCTGCATCTGGTACCGGAAGAGTTATAAAAACAACATCCGGCGGACGCCGGATTCGACATAAATGCAAACTGATCTCAAGGAGGATGGACATGAAAAAACGACTATTGAGTGCATTCATGGCGCTGGCCCTGTGCCTGACGCTTCTGCCCGCCCCCGCATGGGCGGGGGAGACGGGCGCGCCGAAGGGCGGCGAAACGACCGCAGAAGCGGTAGCCAAGGTGACCATGACGGCTTCCGGCGGCGCCACATGGAGCAAGGAGTATACAGACCTGCTTAAGGCGTTTAATGACGCTTGTTTGGGCCGTTGGACAGAAAACGATACCATCGTAGATGCCGATACGGTCAGTGTGGAGCTGCTGAAGCACGGCGAAACATACACGCTGGAAACAACTGAGGCCTTCCCCATTAGTTTCGAGTATGGCCATAGCTGTATCATCGACCTGAACGGCTGTACGCTGAAAAGAACTGTCAGAGAAATGCAGCAGGGCATTCTGGAGGTTAGGGGCAGCGCAAATGTGACTCTCAAAAACGGCACGCTGGAATTAGATGACTCCGGGTCTGTCAACCCTGCTCAAGCGATTGATATGCCGATGAATGGAGAAAACCCTACGCTGACGCTGGAGAATATGACCATCACGGTTGCGGACATACCAGAAAACAGCTCCAGGGGCGATCAGGGCTATGCAATTAACGCGAAAGGCGGCACGCTGGATCTGCAGGGCAATACCCTGCTGTACGGCGGCTTAACCATGACCAACGATGCACGGCTGAAAAACAAGCTGACAGCCGGCACATTTACCAACAGTGGAAGCGATACTTACAGCGTCAGCGTAGAGGGCTCTAGCCAATACACCACGGTGTTCGATCTGTTGGAGCCGGGCTATGCTTTTGCGAAATATGACGAGAACGCAGAAAACAAGGCGGGCGCAATCGTCAACGGCAATGTGAAACAGCTGACCGAGGATGTTGTCGTTGTGGCGCACACGCACAACATTGTGGAGGGTCAGTCTGCCTGCGCCTGCGGCAGACAGTTCGAGGCCAGCGTGACGGCGGAGGACGGCACGACCGCTTATTACGGGACCATTGACGAAGCCTTTGCCAATGTAAAGGCGAACGAGACCGTCAAGCTGATGATAGACTCTGACGATAGGAGCCGTTCCAATACGATCTACGTCGTCGGCGGGCCGTATACCTTCGACCTGAACGGGCATAGAGTGGGCCATCGGAAGGGTGACGACTTCAATCAGGCCTTCCTTCAGGTCGGCGACCCAGACGGCAACCCCGGCACGCTGACGGTTCTGGACAGCAGCGTTGCGAAGACCGGCTACTTCTATGAGCTGAAGCTTTATAATGGCAGCCTGACCGTTGGGGGCGGCTCATTCTATCGGTACTGGGAGAGCGCTACCACTGCCACCGGCACGATGACCTTTAAGGGCGGCACGGTGGATGAGTTTTATGCCACCAGCGCGAACGTCGAAACCAAGCTTTACGGTGGCACGTTCGGCAATGTCTACAACAATATTGGCGGCAAGCCCGGCGACCTTCTGGCGGACAACAGGGCGTTTTTTAACAGAGGTAATAATAGTGTCGTAAACGGCTACGACTATGAAGCCGTAAATGATGTTGTGGTCAAGGAACACACGCACAACATTGTGGGCGGCCCCTGCGAATGCGGCTTCACCTGCGCGCACGATTGGTCGGATAAGAACGGCGTGTGCAAAAAGGCGAACTGCGGCTATCACTGCCCCCACAATGCGGGCGCGGCGGAGGCCGACGGCGTCTGGGCCTGCAATACCTGCGGGCAGACGGTGACGGCGATGGTCACTGCTCCGGACGGTGCGATCACATATTACGCCGACGGGCATCTTGACAATGGTAATGTGAAGAGCGGCCTGTATTTCGCGATCAAAGCGGCGGAGACCGACAGCACAGTCGCAGCGCTGGGCGGCGAATACTCGGGCGGCTATGTGAAAGGCGGCAAAACGCTGACGCTGGATATGAGCAACGGAAAGACCATCGACGGAATACTTTATGTCGGAGATGCCGAAGAAAAAAATTCGGTAAATAAACTGATCGTCCACGGCAGCACGGAGATTTCGAATGTGATCGTAGCTCCGGGCGATAATACGCTTGACCTGACCGGCTGGACGGGCAGGATAGGGACCCTGACCGTGCAAAACGGCGGCAAGGCCACGCTGAACGGCGGTACGTTTGCAACGCTGAATGTCAACGGCGCCGCGGCAGGTTCTCTGCTGGCCTCCGGCTATGCGTTCCAGAATGCAGATGGGTCGTATGTGGAGTATTCCTCGACGGCCAACATGGAAAATGTCAAGGTCGTGAAGTGCCCCCACAGCGGCGTGACGCTGAGGGAGGATCACACCGGCGCGGAGTGCAAGTACTGCGGCGCGAGCTTCGCGGCGACGCTGAACGATACTCCGTATGGCATGATCGATGCTGCCGTCACCGACTGGCTGAAAGACGGCGGCACATTGAAGCTGTATGCCGATTATACCGCCGCCACTGAAAAAGCTACATGGACTATTGGCAGCGGATCGCATACGGTCGACCTGAACGGACATAGGATGTCGGTTCAAGGTGACGGCAACGCATTCAAGCCCGCTAACAATATGCATTTGACGGTTACCGACGGCACGGAGCGCGGTCAGATTGATAATATCCTCCTTGATGGGAGTCAGCACGGGAGCTTTACGCTGGAGAGCGGTTATGTCGGCAATCTGAAGATGACCGACGGCGCTGTCGTTGCGCTGAAGGGCGGCAGCGTTGACAATCTGGATGTGAAAAATTGCTCCGAAAACACAAATCTTTCCATCCAGGGCGGCAGCCTTGGCAAACTGAATATAAAGGATTGGGCTGAGGGCATGCATGTTTCCGCCACGGGCGGCAGCCTTGGCGCGTATACACTGCCAAGCGGCAAGATTCTCGCGGATGTGCTGGATCACCGATATTACGCCGAAGGCACAAGCCTTGATAAATGGGTTGATGCGGCGCAACCTGTGGAAAAATTCGTTATCAAGAAAGCCCCTCACGAATTTGGATCGCCTTCTCAAGCGGCAGCGGTTCCCATTAACGGCAGAATCCCCTTCATGGTTGACTCGCCCAGTGAAAATGCGGGCTTGTACGAGGTGAAGTGGTATCGCAGAACGAACGACGGCGCAGAACATATGGTGGAGAATAAAGTGGCTGACGTGAATGTCGGCGATACGCTGGATGTATTCTGCGTGATCACTGGGTTGGATAGCCCCAATAACGGCACTGTTCTCTGGCAGGTGGCAGTCAAGGACTATACGATAAATGTCGTGCCTGCCGACCTCAGTCAGGGAGCCGTGGTATTTAAGCAGGTGGGCGAGAGCGTGACTGGGCTTAATCTGATGGGCAATATCAGGGATGGCAAGGGTACGTTCGTGTTTACGCCGTATGGCGGCAACACTGATTCGCCTTCGGAGTTGAGCTATCTCTTTAAGGTGACCTACAACGGACAGCCGCTGGAATTGAATAAAGATTACACCATTAAAGGCGGAAACACGGCGAAATGGGCCGGAACATATACGCTGACCATCGAAGGCAAGGGAAACTATACGGGCACGGCGACGCACCAATGGGAGATCAAGCCATATAAGCTTACGAGAGGAAACTACAGACCTCCCACTATTACAAAGGTATATGACGGTACGACCGGTTTTGATTTCTCTAAAGCCGGCAACTGGGGCATCTTTACGGAGAATGTGGCTCATAGACCGAACGATGAAAAAACTGGAAAAAATCCTGTTCTTGGTAGCGACGGAAGCGCAATTTCGATATATTTAAAGCCGGAGGATTTCAAGGCAAGCGCTGTCACATTGGACTCTCCCGATGCGGGTGATCGAACGGCAAGCTTTACGATTGAGCTGAAGACGCGGGACGGGCAGAGAGAGCCGAACTTCGTCTTTGAGGATGGTGGATCGCCTACGATACAGGTGACAGGAGCGGCGGCTTCTATCACGAAGGCGCCTGCCCCTACCGGCTTGGCGAACGGCGCACTGACGGTGTATAATGGCACGGCAAAGACATACGAGATCGACATCGCATCGCTGCTGCCCTCGCCGGGCGCAGGCTGCAGATACGGCGAAATCTATGACAGCCAGACCATAAGCTCCAAGACATACAAGACGGAGATCACAGCGATCAAGCTGGATAGCAGCTATTATGACGAAACCGCCGACAAGGCGAAGATCGAGAAGGGAAAGCTGATCCTGCCCATTCGGAACGTCAATACGACAACAACGGGCAAGATCGGCACGATCAAGCTGAATGTTATTTCGCAGAATTATCATCAGATCCAGGATTGGACGATCGACGTCAGCGCGGCGAATCAGCCCGTCAGCTCCGGCGGTTCCTCCTCCGGCAGCACCGCCAAGACCGACACCGTCACGAACCCGGATGGCTCCGTCACCAAGACCGAGACCAAGTCTGACGGCACGGTGGTGGAGACTACCACCGGCAAGGATGGCAGCGTCTCCAAGACCACCACCAACCCCAACGGCAGCTCCGTCACCGAAAATAAGGACGCCGCCGGTTCCACCGGCACGGTCAAGACCGACAAGCACGGCCAGACCACGGCGGAGACTACCCTCAGCAGCAAAGCCATCGAGACCGCCAAGCGCAACGGCGAGCCGGTCACGGCCCCCGTGGAAGTCGAGGCTTCCCGCAACAGCAATACCGCCCCCACTGTCAAGGTGGAACTGCCCAAGGGCACAGGCGAAACGAAGGTGGAAATTCCCGTCACCAATGTGAAGCCCGGCACTGTGGCGGTTCTGGTGAAAGCGGACGGCACGGAGGAGATCGTCAAGAACTCCCTGCCCACGGCGGACGGCATCCAGCTCACCGTGGACGGCGGCGCGACGGTCAAAATCGTTGATAATTCTAAGGATTTCGCCGATACCCGGAACCATTGGGCCAAGGACGCCATCGACTTCGTCAGTGCCCGTGGGCTGGTGAACGGCATGAACGCCGTCTCCTACGCGCCCGACGCCTCCACCACCCGAGCCCAGCTGTGGACGATCCTCGCCCGCCAGAATGACGCGGACCTGACCGGCGGCGCGACCTGGTTCGAGAACGCCCAGAACTGGGCCAAGGATAAGGGTATTTCCGACGGCACGAACCCCAACGGCACCATCAACCGCGCCCAGATGGTCACCATGCTGTGGCGGGCGGCCGGTTCCCCCGCCCCGAAGGCGACGCCCCGCCGCTTTAGCGACATCATGGACGACAGCTATTACGCGGACGCCGTGGCTTGGGCCGTGGAGAACGGCATCACCGCAGGTGTGGGCGGCGACCGTTTCGACCCCAACTCCACCTGCACCCGCGGCCAGATCGCAACATTCCTGCATCGGCTGTATCTCAGCAGATAAGAAACCGGACGGTAGAGAGCCGTCAGCAAAGTGTATATAAAATGGAAACCGCAGGGCGGCTCCTTCCCGGAGCTGCCCTGCGGTTTTTCTGTCGGCTTGTTTCTTTCATAAAAGTTGCAGAAATCGACATTTTCGGGCAATAATCGTCGGATATGTGTAGAGCGTTGTAGAACGATTCTATGACACAAATCGCTATAAATCGTGTATGATTGACCCGGGGAGGATATCTGTCAACAGTTTACCATCTCTTTCTCAAAAGTAGCATAAACAAAGAAATAAGCGCGATGACAAAGAAACAGCAGGCTGACTTGGATGATAGCCAGCCTGCTGAGCGAAGATGCTTATTCGATGTTTTGTCTTTCAGCAGCAATGCGTGTTCTTTTACCAGAGAATGCAATGCCGATTTTTATAATTGCCGTAACATTCATTGCCTGCAAATCAACGCTGTACGCACGGTCGTTAATCTGTTGCAAGGCAACATTGGCAAGGTCTTCAAGCTGTGTTTCAGAGCGGTCTTTCCCGGCCTTTAATTCAATCAAAATGCCAGGCAGCCGCTTATTCAAAGGAAGCAGCTGAATATCAAACCGTCCATCACCAGCTTCGCGATTGGAGGTAATGCGATAGCTGTTGTCCATCACAGCGCACATACCCAATATCAGACCATGGTAAAATGTTTCGCCGGCAGCATCGTGGAAACTTATTGTTTGGAGCAGAAACTTCTCCAAGGTTTTTTGCAGTGAGTCGCTATCTGCCTTGTAGATAGCTTCCTGAATAGCAACAGCAACGGAACGAGGAATAATATTCTCAAGCTGAGAGAGGATCTCTTTGCTGTAGACGAAAGAAATCTCTTTGTTGGGCAGGGCTACTTCGCACATATAATCCTCGCCGTAAGACTGGTCGCAGCTCACAGCCTTCAAATAACCTGCCACCAGCAAAAAGCTGTAAACAGAGGACGGATCATTCTGGATCTGCGGATAAATGACACCGGTGTCGATGTGCGTAACGAAGGATTCGCCCTTCATCAACAGTTCCAGACGCTCCATAATATCCGGCGTTGCAGAAGCCAGCACCTCACGGATGATGTCATTGCTTCCGGTGGACTGCCAGAATGCTTTGGGACGGCAGTTATTATTGAAGTATCCAATGACAGACCAGGGATTAAAAATCTCGGTATTGCCGAAAAGGTAACCATCATACCACTCGCAAAGCTCCTGATATTTATCAGAAGCATGATAGTAGTCTGCCATCTCATGTACTTCGCTTGAAGTGAAGCCGAAATATTCACTGTAGCGCTCGTCTAAAATCGAGTTGATCTTCAGGTTGTTCAGGCCGCTGAAGATACTTTCCTTGGCAACACGCAGGATGCCGGTCAGGAAACCATAGCTCAGATGCGGATTGTCCTTCAGACCACCGGAGAACAGGTTTCGCATGAACCCGATGATCGTGTCGTAGAAGCCGCTCACATGGCCCTGCTGAATGGGAGTATCATATTCGTCAATGATGACGATAGGTGCGACATTGTGGTGCTTATGGAGGAGCAGCGTCAATGTTCGCAGGGACATTTGATATTCCACTTCGTCAGCGGCTTCTGTTGCAAGAAGGGAATATTCCTCTTTTTCGTAATCACTAAGTGCGGAACTGGATGCCAACTCGTCGTGACGGCGGAATTCCTGTGCGATCAGCTTTTGGAGCGTCTGATAGGTTTCTTCCCAAGAGGTGTATTTAACATCCTTAAAGGACAGGAAGATCACAGGATACTTTCTATGGTGGGCAAGATAGGATCCTCCGCAGGACCAGATTTTCTTATCTCTGAAGTAAACGGAAGTGTCCTCGGTCGTCTTTTCGAAGAAAGTGCGGAGCATATCCATGTTCAGCGTTTTGCCAAAGCGTCTGGGGCGGGTAAATAGGGATACTTTGGGGCGCTCGTCCAGAAACTCTTTGATCATTAAGGTCTTGTCCACATAGTAGTAGTTTTTGCAGGCGTCCCGGTAATCAGATACGCCAATGGGCAAAGGCTTGCGCGCAGATGATACTGCGGGCTTTACCACACTTCGGTGACCACGCTTATCCATCGGCTTTTGCGTGCTGTCCGGGATAAACCACTGCCTGCCCTCCTTATACGCGCCGGAAATGCGTCCGGCTTTGCAAAGCGCATTGACCCGCCGTTCGGTAATCCCCCAAGCGGCAGCCGCTTCTTTGATCGTCATATTGGAACACCTCCATTGCAGTTCGTCAAGAATATTATAACCGCTGCTCCGAATAAAATCAACTATATTATTCCGAACAATAGAGGCGTTATTCGGAACAGTTGTTTTCCTGAAGATATGCCGTTCTTTTCAGTAGCTATTTCCTGCTTTCTGTGATATTGTTCGTTTGCCAAAAGGAGGCGATAACATGCAGAAAGAAAATACCATGACAGTCGGGCAGTGGTGCGGCCGGTGGTTCATCACCAACCGCCATAAATGGAACGGCAACACCGAGGGCGGGTACCGCAATCTGATTTACAGCCACATCATCCCCGGCATCGGAAGTGTGGCACTCTCCGACCTGACGGAGCAGACGGTCACGGGTTTCTACGACACCCTGCGAAGCCAGGGACTCGGAATGTAAAGGCCACAAACGGTACCATCTCTCTGGAGAAGCATGCGCGCTCCCGTCAGGAGCCGGACTGGGATGATGGCGAATGGCAAGACTGATCCTCAAGAGTCCCTATATCAAAAGCACCGGCGGGGCCTCCGGATACCTTCGCTACATCGCGACCCGGGAGCGGGTGGAGCTTATCCCGGATGACCGTCCGCCCACACGAAAGCAGGAGCAGCTCATCGCCAAACTGGTCAAAGACTTCCCAGACAGCAAAACGCTCTACGAGTACGAGGTGTGTCTGGCAAAGCCCACCAAGGTCAACGCCTCTGCGTTCATCACGCTGGCGCTGGAATCCCGCCGGGCGATGCTGGAACTGGTGCGTGCCATGCAGGACGGCGTATGTGACCACCCAAACGCCGAACAGCTCATGCTGGAGCTGGCGGCGCAGCTCGGAACAGTCAAGGGCAAGAAATCCTACGGCTATCTTCCCAAGCGGTTAAAGAATCTGGTGGATAAGATCGTGGACGAGATGGAACGGCTTCCTGTCGTGAGCAAGTGCTATGACCAGTGGCTGCTCCTGCAAAGCAAGGTGGATGCCTACTATCACGACAAGCCCCAGGAAAGTGTTCCTCTCTCAAAGCAGAAAGAGTTCACGCAGATCAAAAATGCGGTCATTCAGGAGGCGGAGCGCCTGCGCTTGGGTGAGATCAGCTTCGAGGAGAAGGGCCTCAATCAGCAGGACGAGCCGGAGGAATACCGCAACGCCTCCTACGACTACTGGACACTGCGGAACATCATCCGGGACGAGAGCCTGACCATGGAGGAGCGCGGCGAAGCCGTCTCTGAAATGGAAAGGCTGGCGGAAAGCGGCGATATGTATGCGCAGTACCTGATGGGAAAGCTCTGGCGGGACGGACCTTTGCTGATCCCGGACTCGGTGGAAGCCCGGTACTGGTTCGAACGGGCGGCGGAGCAGGGACATCTGGTGGCCCAGTACTCTCTTGCCAAACTGTACCTCTCGGATGATTTGGAAGTGCGGGATACCCGCACGGGGATGAACTGGCGCTACACCGCTGCGGTCAACGGCAGCCACTACGCCATGTACCGGCTGGCCAAGGAGTGTCTCAAAGGCGAGCACATCCAAAAGGATACCGCAAGAGCGGTGGAGTGGTTCATCCGGTCAGCCGAGCGGGGAAATCCCTACGCCCAGTATATGCTGGGTAAGCTGTACCTTGCTGGTAAGGAGGATCCCCGCGACGAGGAGAAAGCCGCATATTGGCTGACCCAATCCACCGAGCAAGGCAATCAGTATGCACAGTACCTTCTGAACCACTTGGAGGAAAACCGCCCTCCCTCTGCAATGCTGGCGGTGACCCGGCTGCTCCACCACATGAGCCGGGTGTTCCAGGACAACTCCGTCCCCGAGTCCCGCCCCGGCGGAATCCAGATCGACCGCAAGCGGCTGAAAAAGCTTCAAGAAAAGCGCATGGCCTTGGGGCATAAACCGGATGACCATGAGGAGCAGTGGCTTGATCTGACCATGTAAGAGGCGCAGAAACTGCGCCGCAAAACAAAGAAAAAATCCTTCCGCCCGGAAGGAAGAAAGGAACTGAATGAGAAAATCCAAATACAATTCTTTTGACGAACTCCCGCTGATGCTGACCGTGGAGGATGTGTCTCATGTGCTGGGCATCGGCTTGGCTCACGCCTACGAGGTAGCCCACCGCAGGGATTTCCCCACCATTACTCTGGGCAGCCGCATCATCGTTCCCCGTGACAAATTCATGGAATGGATCGACGAACAGGCCGCGAAAAAATCTGAAATATTTTAGTAGCTATTCCAAAAACTCTGTGGTATGTGTTTGTGTTAAAAAGGAGGGATCATAAATGGCAAAGAAACGAGCCAACGGCGAGGGCAGCATCCGTAAAAAGCCCAGCGGCCGCTGGGAGGGCAGATATACCCAGGGCATCGACCCGGTCACCGGCAAGGCCATCCAGAAAAGTGTGTCCGCCAAGGCCCAGGCAGAGTGCAAGGAAAAGCTGGCGAAAGCCATTCGGGAAAACCGGGGCGTGCCCATCAATCACACCGGCGATTACACCGTAGCGGAGTGGTGCCGCCTGTGGTTTGAGACTTACAGCAAGCCCAACATCCGCTACAACACCGCCAAGGGCTATGAAGGGATCATCGAACACCACATCATCCCGGCCATCGGTGCGATCAAGCTTAAGCAGCTCTCGTCCATCCACATCCAGAGAATGTATAACGACCTGAAAGAAAACGGCAGGATGCCCCGTGGGGCGAAACAGAACGACAAGCCCCTGTCCAACACCTTCGTGCGGCGTGTCCATGCGGTGCTGCGGGCGGCGCTGAAGCAGGCGGTGAAAGAGCGGCTCATCCCGTACAACCCCTGCGAGAACTGCCGTATCCCGCCCAAGGACAAGAAAGAGATGACCATCCTGCCGCCGGAGAAAATCGGCAGGTACCTCCAGGAAGCGGAGAAGTACGGCGTTCTGCCCATGTTCTATCTGGAGTTGTCCAGCGGCCTGCGCCGGGGAGAACTGCTGGCGCTCCAGTGGGAGGACTTGAATGTAAAAGAGCGAATCCTGACGGTGAACAAACAGGTCACCCGCATGGAGGGCGAACTGGATGTGACAGAGCCGAAAACGAAGAACTCTGTCCGCAAGGTGGCGCTGTCGCAGCAGGCGGTAGACCTGCTGGTGCAGGAGCATGAACAGCACCCGGACAATCCAATCCTGTTCCCGTCGCCCCGGACGGGCGGCTACTGGAGTCCGGATGCCGTGTCAAGGATCAACCGGAAACTGCTGAAAAACGCAGGCATCGAGGAGCATGTGCGCTTCCATGACCTCAGACACACATTCGCAACGATGGCAATCTCCAGCGGCGTGGATGTGAAAACCCTGTCCAGTATGTTGGGCCACTTCAGTGCAGGGTTCACACTGGACACCTATACGCACATCACCAACGATATGCAGCGGGGCGCGGCGGAGAAAATCGGCGGCTTCATGGAGTCGGTCACGGCAGCCAACACCCCGGAACCTCCCGACCCGCCGGAACAGAACCGGTGCAAGGTGATACCGTTCGAGAAAGTGGGATAAAAGCAACAAGGCCCAAGGGGCAAGATTGCGTCCCTTGGGCCAATCCTTTTCAATTGAAAGGAAAACTCCCTCATTTTTTGCGCGAAGGCAAATAGTACACTTTTCCGTCCTTCGAAATCAATTGCACATCTTCAACATAGAGGTCTGAGTTATCGTGGTGCAGTTCACTGTGTCCGCCAACCTGCGAATCGATCATACCAGCAGTTCGTTCAGATATGGAGCGGAAATTCCACTCATCATTTATCAGTCCGGGGATGAAATGAATAGCTTTATCCCAACCACCCCTCTTCCGGCGTATTTCTGCAGTATCGACACTAAGACGCTTCGTGGTTCCTTGATGCCAATGCGTTAGGCGAGTTTGTGTTTCCTCGACTTGCTGAGTATAGGTCGGTAGCAATGCGGTACACTGCTCTCTGGACACTGCACCGAGATGCAGGGTGAATCTCAGGTCGGAAATCTTATAGAGCATTTCCAGTAAGGTGTTCTGATAAATGTACCAGTTCTGAGCTTCTTGCAATTCCTTTTCATAGGCTTCAAAATCGAGGTCAGTTTTCTTTGCGAAGCCTGCCAAGGTGAGATTGGCTTGTCCTAAAAGTTTAGTGCATTCTTCTTCCAGACTATCCAACTGTGCGATTTTAGAAAGCCTCAATTCATCGTTTTCAAGAATCTCCACCTGAAACTCAGCGATTGTCTTAACATGGCTGACCAGGGAGAAAACCCGGCTCCGATACTCATTGTCTTGGAAATCCGAAATTTTTGAGATGCCGTCACTGATCTGTCCTAACTCTGCGTTGATTTGTGTCATGTAATATTGACCAACAACCATGGATGCGACACCCATTGCGGCTGCAGCTGTGCTGGCAACAACAGCGCTACCTTTCTGCGCTTCAACTGCAACTAAATTTGCGTGCCCTTGGATACCATCTGCGCCACGATAGAAACCTCGAACAGCACCTTCCATTTCTCTGGAGTTCGTTAGTTTTGCTCCGGCAGGAATAATAGCACGATACAAAACCTCTCTTTGGGCTTCCACAGCTTGGACAGCGTTATTCACGGCGTTGCCGGCTTGTACCAAATTGGGAATGAGGTTATTAACTCGAGCCAAGACTTTGCTGTCTGTGATCTCAACCAAACTGCCTTCTTCACTGATAGCTTCGGCAGGTAGCATTTCTACTTGAATGACCCAATCATGTGCAGACTCACCTTGCGGCGCGGACAGGGATAGCTCTTCGTCTTCTTTGGGAGACACAGAGACTGTTGGTGTCACTGTGGCTTTCGATTTGGGTTTGAAAAATATACGCGCACCAATAGCAACGATTGCTATGAGGCAAATGCCAATTACTATGTACTCCATATATGGTTGTACCTCCTTTTCTACTCTATAAAAGAGGTTGTAAATTTCGCGAGATTACATCGGCAAGGATTATGCCTACGCATGAAATTCCTATCATAATTTATTATAGTGAAGATTACGCTCAATTTCAATCGCGCATTGCCTGATATGCGATTTTTGCGGGCCGCTCGCTGTTAGGGATGCGTTAGGGATTTTGCGGTATTCGGTGTTCCTCCGTACCGAGGCCGCAACCGCCATTTTACTCCTCTGACCACAGTTAAAATGTGGTCAAGTACATTTCAAAAATCGAACTTATAACGCAGAAAAACCGCCTAAAAAGGCGGTTTTTCGGGGAAAGGTGGTGCGAGTGACAGGATTCGAACCTGCGGCATCCTGCTCCCAAACCTATGTCTAAACCTTCAGGCAGAACTGTGTCGCACTCTTTGGCACTTTCCGGCACTCCTGCGGTTCCTCTTTGGAACTCTATTGGACTGTTTATTTCAGCCACCGCTTTCGGCTTTTGGGATTTGTGTGGGATTGAATTCTGTATATTAAAAGTGCTTCCGACCGGGTTTACATCCAACAGCGGGTGCTTTTTGCCGCAGAGAGCAGCTCAGAAATTGCGCCGCATAAACAAAGAAATAAGCGCGATGACAAAAAGACAGCAGGCTGACTTGGATGATAGCCAGCCAGCTGAGCGAAGATGGTTATTCGATGTTTTGCCTTTCGGCAGCAATACGTGTTCTTTTGCCTGAGAATGCAATGCCGATTTTTATAATTGACGTAACATTCATTGCCTGCAGATCAACGCTGTACGCACGGTCGTTGATCTGTTGCAAGGCAACATTGGCAAGGTCTTCAAGCTGTGTTTCAGAGCGGCCTTTTCCGGCCTTTAATTCAATCAAAATGCCAGGCAGCCGCTTATTCAAAGGAAGCAGCTGAATATCAAACCGTCCATCACCAGCTTCGCGATTGGAGGTAATGCGATAGCTGTTGTCCATTACAGCGCACATACCCAATATCAGACCATGGTAAAATGTTTCGTCGGCAGCATCGTGGAAACTTATTGTTTGGAGCAGAAACTTCTCCAAGGCTTTTTGCAGTGAGTCGCTATCTACCTTGTAGATAGCTTCCTGAATAGCAACAGCAACGGAACGAGGAATAATATTCTCAAGCTGAGAGAGGATCTCCTTGCTGTAGACGAAAGAAATCTCTTTGTTGGGTAGAGCCACTTCGCACATATAATCCTCGCCGTAAGACTGGTCGCAGCTCACAGCCTTCAAATAACCTGCCACCAGCAGGAAGCTGTAAACAGAGGACGGATCATTCTGGATTTGCGGATAAATGACACCGGTGTCGATGTGCGTAACGAAGGATTCGCCCTTCATCAACAGCTCCAGACGCTCCATAATATCCGGCGTTGCAGAAGCCAGCACCTCGCGGATGATGTCATTGCTCCCGGTAGACTGCCAGAACGCTTTGGGACGGCAGTTATTGTTGAAGTATCCAATGACAGACCAGGGATTAAAAATCTCGGTATTACCGAAGCGGTACCCATCATACCAATCGCAGAGCTCCTGATACTTATCAGATGCGCTGTAGTATTCCACCATCTCACGCACTTCGTCCGAGGTGAAACCAAAATACTCACTATAACGTTCATCCAAGATGGAGTTGATTTTCAGGTTGTTCAGGCCGCTGAAGATACTCTCCTTTGCAACACGCAGGATGCCGGTCAGGAAGCCATAGCTCAGATGCGGATTGTCCTTCAGACCGCCGGAAAACAGATTGCGCATAAATCCAATGACAGTATCATAGAAACCGTTCACATGTCCCTGCTGGATGGGAGTATCATATTCGTCAATGATGACGATAGGTGCAACATCATGGTGCTTATGAAGCAGCAGCGTCAGTGTCCGCAGGGACATTTGATAATCCACTTCATCAGCAGCTTCTGTTGCGAGAATGGAGTATTCCTCTTTTTCGTAATCACTGAGCGCAGAACTGGAGGCCAATTCATCGTGACGGCGGAATTCCTGCGCAATCAGCTTTTGGAGCGTCTGATAGGTTTCTTCCCAAGAGGTGTATTTAACATCCTTGAAGGACAGAAAAATCACAGGATACTTTCTATGGTGGGCAAGATAGGATCCTCCGCAGGACCAGATTTTCTTATCTCTGAAGTAAACGGAAGTGTCCTCGGTTGTCTTTTCGAAGAAAGTGCGGAGCATATCCATGTTCAACGTTTTGCCAAAGCGTCTGGGGCGGGTAAATAGGGATACTTTGGGGCGCTCGTCCAGAAACTCCTTGATCATTAAGGTCTTGTCCACATAGTAGTAGTTTTTGCAGGCGTCCCGGTAATCAGATACGCCAATGGGCAACGGCTTGCGCGCAGATGATGCTGCGGGCTTTACCTTACTCCGATGACCACGCTTATCCATCGGCTTTTGAGCGCTGTCCGGGATAAACCACTGCCTGCCCTCCTTATACGCGCCGGAAATGCGTCCGGCTTTACAAAGCGCATTGACCCGCCGTTCGGTAATCCCCCAAGCGGCAGACGCTTCTTTGATCGTCATATTGGAACACCCCCATTGCAGTTCGTCAAGAATATTATAACCGCTGCTCCGAACAAAATCAACTATATTATTCCGAATAATGCCGGCGTTATTCGGAACGGTAGTTTTCATGCAAATATTCCGTTCTTTCCGGTAGCTATTTCCTGCTTTCTGTGATATTGTTCGTTTGCCAAAAGGAGGCGACGATATGCAGAAAGAAAATACCCTGACAGTCGGGCAATGGTGCGGCCAGTGGTTCACCGCCAACCGCCACAAGTGGAACGGCAACACCGAAGGCGGGTACCGCAATCTGATTTACAGCCACATCCTCCCCAGCATCGGAAGTGTGGCGCTCTCTGACCTGACAGAGCAGACCATCACCGATTTCTATGACACGCTACGGAGTCAGAGACTCAGCGCCAGAAGTGTCTGGTGCGTCCATCTGCTCCTGCGCCGGTGTATGGACGAAGCGGCACAGGACCAGCTTATTCCCTACAACCCGGTGCGGCTCTGCCAGGAGCCCAATGCAGAGGAATACAAAACAGCCCCTTTGCGCCTGGGCCAGCTCCAGCGTTACCTGAACGAAGCGGAGCAGCTCGGCGTGCTCCCTCTTATCTACACAGGACTATCAAGCGGCCTGCGGCAATGTGAACTGATCACCTTGTCGTGGGCCGATTTTCATGTCCGCTACAGGTACATCCTCAAAGGCCAGCGTCTGCTGAGCCTCAACGCCAAAGCAGAACACCTCCTGAAGCAGATGCCGGAAACTGACTCACCCTATGTGTTCCTCAACCCCAAAACCGGAGCGCCGTATAAGCTATACGAGTTCTACTATCTACACAAGAAAATCCTGAAACAAGCCAGGCTCCCGTGGGTAGCATTCCGGGATCTGCAGTGCCAATGCATGGAGGTGGGAATATGACACTTCGGGAATACATCCCCTTCTGGCAGGAAACCTATGATAAGCATCAGAGCAGGCCGACCACCTATGCGGCACACAACTATGTATTCAAAAACCATATCCTCCCCGGTTTGGGTGATATACCGCTCTCTGAATTGACATCGGAGATGGTCGGAGAATTTCTGGAGGAACGGCGGCGCTTCGGCAATCATCGACCCGGCAGCTCTGGCTTGGGGGAAGAAACCATGCGGCACATCCACCGCCTGCTTCAGCAATGCCTGGACCAAGCCATGCGGGATGGCCTGATTGGCGATAATCCCGCCAGAGCGTTCCACTACTCCAAGCCAAAGAAGGTCAATGCCGATGTGCTGACGCCGCTGGAGATGGAGGATTATTTGGATGCGGCAGAACGGCTGGGGCATCTCCCCATGTTCATGCTGGCCTTAACGGTCGGCCTGCGGCAGGGTGAGCTCATCGCCCTGAAATGGAATGACCTCAATGTAAAAAGCAGGACGCTGACCATATCAGAGCAGCGCTCTGTAGAACGGCGGGAGTTGATCGAATATGGCTCGGAAACGAGAACAATAACCTTGGCATCGGAGGTGGTCGACCTCCTGATCATGGAACACACCAAGCATCCAAACAGTCCGCTGATGTTCATGCATCCGGCCACGCAGAAGCCGTACTCGCCGCAGATGGTGCGCCGGATGCATAATGAGATCATCAAGGAAGCGGGGCTTGACCACATCCGATTCACAGATCTCCGGCACACCTGCGCCGTTCTATCTCTGCGGAACGGCATGGAAACCAAGGAACTGGCGCGGATGCTGGGACATTACCGACCGTCGATAACCCGGCAGAACTATGAGCCTTATCTGCCGCACAAGGTGCAAAAGGATGAAGATATACCAAACGAAGCCACTCAGGGCGAGCTTCAGCAGGCGGCAAATATTCTGGATAATCTTCTGAAGTTCTGATAGCTATTCCGTAAAAGGTGAGTTGCCCACAGAACTCAATCATTTTACATCCAAAGAGGAGGAACCAAAATGAAAAAGAGAATCATCGTTACCGCGGCGATTACCGCCTGTCTCGCCCTGTGTGCCGCCGTGTGGCCGCAGGCCGAAACGGTCGAGAAAACACCCGCGCCGAGCGAAACGACCGCCGTGACCACTCCACGGCCGACACTTCCGGAAACAGAGGAACTGGTGTTGCCAGCAATCACAGAAAAGCAAGAATCGGGAATGCCGGAAGCTGAATCAGCCCCGGAAGTGGCCGCCAAGGAGTTGCCCACCCCTGCACCGGAAATAGAAGATGAAGCCGAAACAGAACAGAAATCTGCACCTCCTACGCAGACAGAACCCGCTCCGGTACATCCTACGCAGTCTGAATCGGCACCGGAACCAATAGCTAACGATAACGAACTGGCGGATATGGTCTATGTCCCCGGCTTTGGCTGGATACAAAGCGAAGGCCCCAATCATGTCGAGTATGCCGAGGATATGTACGAGAACGGCAACAAAATCGGCATCATGGGCTGACCTCAAAAATTGCGCCGCATAAACAAAGAAATAGCCGTGGGAGTGTTAACAGCATTCCCACCTCGTTTGTCAAAAAGCGCATTTATTATAGCATCTGAACGGAGAACTTTCAACAGCAGTCGCAGAATATTCGTGCGTTTACGGAGAATTATCTTGTTTTTTCGACAGGAACGTGGTATCATGGAGGCACACTTATAAGATTTCGGCGAAACCAAAGCTCGTTGCACAGAAACAGGTTTATTATTATGGGGTGCCCATTATGGAAGTAAGTTATAAAAAACTATGGAAACTGCTTATCGACAAAGATATGAAAAAGAAAGATTTGCAGTCTGCCGCAGGTATTAGTTGGTCGTCCGTGACAAAGTTGTCCAAGGGCGAAACGGTCAGCATGGAAGTCCTTATGAAAATCTGCAAGGTTCTCAACTGCGACATCGGAGACATCATGGAGCTGCTACCGGAGGAAGCTCCAGAATCCTAAAAGAGAGGTTTGTATGGCGAAAAATCAACGTGATTTTTTCAAGAAGAAAAACGAGTGGTCTGAAATTAAGGATACGCTTCTTAGATGCTACTTGCCCCAGTATTTCCAAAAGCTCCTTGTTTCAGGGAAGCCGATTTTCTATATTGATTGCTTTGCTGGCAAAGGCAAGTTTGACGATGGAAATGATGGCTCCCCACTGATAGCAATGCAAATCATAAACGAGCGGTTAGGCATGAGCAGAATATCCCGAAAGAACAATGCAATCGTGCCTTGCTTTATTGAGCTGAATCACGCTGCAGACTTGGAACAGAACCTGATGCTGCATCCTTATCAGTATGGGACACCACAGGTAGTTGACGGGAAATTCGAGGATAATATCCGTGGCTTATTAAAGGATAAACGCGGATACAATGTCTTCCTTTACATTGACCCATATGGAATACAAGCACTTGATTCGCAGCTCTTTGATGAGATTGGCACATACGGATTTCGTTCCTTTGAGATGCTCATCAATTTCAATTCCTTCGGTTTCTTCCGAGATGCCTGCCGTGTGATGAAAGTAGATATTTCTCAGGATGATGCCTTGATGGGCCTTGATGACTTGGTTGAATATGAGCCAACAACGGTAACAGCATCTCCTCAGTCAGAGAATTTGTTGACGCGAATCGCCGGTGGAAACTACTGGATGGATATCGTCAGGGATTTTCAAATGGGTCGCATCGACGGGTATCAGGCAGAACGCAGGTTATCAGCAGAATACAAACAGCACCTGAAGCAGAAGTACAAATATGTGTTGGACATGCCCATCAGACTGAAACCTGGTCAGAGGCCCAAGTACCGGATGATACATGTTTGCGACCATGAAGACGGCTGTTTTCTTATGGCTGAAAACATGCAGCGTCGAAAAGATGAGCTGTTTGTCAACATCCAGCAAAACGGTCAATTGTCCCTCTTTAATATGATGAGCACCGTAACATCCACAGTGGAAAATGATATTTTGACGCAAGAAGAGATAGAGCAGATGGTTCTGGCCCATATCCATCAAATGACAAGTGAGACGCATATCACGGTTTTTCTTGCTGATTTTTGTAATGAATACGGAGTTATCTGCCCATTCAGGATGATATACGAGATTCTCACAAAACTCGAAAATGCTGGAACGATTGATATCGTAAGAGACCCAGCGTTAACAGCCGCAGGAAAGAAAAGAATGTTCTGGGAAGAGAAAGCTGGCCAGACCGTAATTGTTAGGAGGCACACATAATGAAGCACGTAAAAGGATTCATAACGCGGAAAACCATGCTCTATGAGACGGGGGTGGAGTATGGCGATTACACCATGAATCATGTGCTTGGCTGTGCGCACGGATGCAAGTATCCTTGTTATGCGTTCCAACAGAAAAAACGGTTCGGTAACGTAAAAAGTTATGAGGAATGGTTACAACCATATCTCGTTTCAAACACGTTGGAGCTCTT
Organism: Intestinimonas sp. MSJ-38; assembly: GCF_018917925.1. Classification (NCBI taxonomy): domain Bacteria; kingdom Bacillati; phylum Bacillota; class Clostridia; order Eubacteriales; genus Intestinimonas; species Intestinimonas sp. MSJ-38. The sequence goes on from NZ_JAHLPO010000003.1 coordinate 98,132, forward strand.
GGACAAAGAAATTCCAAAGCTGAAAGACAAAATCAAATCGGTACAGCTCTGTTTCACGACCGACCCTTTCATGTATGGATATGACGAGATAAGGAACATGAGCATTGCCGCGATTAGGAAACTAAATGAGGCAGGCATTATCTGTACTACATTGACGAAAGGTATCCTTCCGATAGAGCTGAAAGAATGCTCATTGAGAAACGAACATGGTATCACACTAATAACGCTTGATGAGGATTATCGTCGTAAAATGGAGCCCGGAGCAGCCTCGTGTGAAGAGCGCCTCGCTGCATTACGGGCATTACATGAGGCCGGGTGCAGGACATGGGTAAGTATTGAGCCTTATCCAACACCAAATCTCATAGAGCAGAACCTTCATGACCTGCTTGAGTCCGTCGGTTTTGTTGACCGGATTATATTTGGGCGCACGAACTATAGCAAAGAAGTGAGCGCATACACTGCACACAAACATTTTTATAATAAATGTGCTGCCGAGGTGGTTCAATTCTGCCAGGAGCGAAACATCAGCTATCACATCAAAGAGAAGACAATCACGGAAGAGCAATCTCCAGAGAAAAACACAGGAGGCAAAAACGCATGGCTGCTTTAGACGATTTGATTAGCCAGATTCCGGACGAGTCTCTGCGTGAGCGGATTCGTGCAGAGGTAAAGAGGGCAAATCGCCAGAAAAAATTCGGTCTGGTATTTGAAGAGCATCTGCCGGAGGCCACACCGCTTTACGATATCCCGGTAAAGCGCGGTTCCGTCGTGGCCACGAAGGACGGGCAGGTCACAGACATCTACTATGTAGAGAAAATCGAGGATGGACAGGCTGCCTGTTTCCACAAGGCGACGAAGGAGCGCGTCGTGCTTCCTGTGGATGCGCTGGTTTGCGTGGCCCAATTCGGTGAACCCATCTATCCCTATCTGCAGCCGCTGGATACCGTCTGCAATGCGCCGGACAGCGACCTGTGGCACACGCTGATCGAGGCGGACAACTACCATGCGCTCCAGCTGCTGGAATACCTCTATGCCGGAAAGGTGGATTGTATCTACATCGACCCGCCCTATAACACAGGGGCGAGAGACTGGAAATACAATAACGACTATGTGGATGGCAACGATACCTATCGACATAGCAAGTGGCTTTCGATGATGGAGAAGCGACTGAGAATTGCCAAGCGACTACTGAATCCCGCCGAATCTGTTTTGATAGTAACCATCGACGAAAAAGAGTACCTGCATTTAGGCTGCTTGTTAGAAGAACTCTTCCCGGAAGCACGCATTCAAATGGTTAGTAGCGTTATTAATAGAAAAGGTGTTGCAAAAGCGAGAGAGTTTTCAAGATGCGATGAGTATTTGTTTTTCGTAATGATGGGCGAAGCTGGCCCAGCCTTAACGGATGATAACATGCTCGATAGTGACGGTAATAGTACGCCATCAGGGACTACCTGGCTCCCTATGAGGCGAGCAGGTACAAATTCACTCCGTAAAGATAGGCCGAGATTGTGTTATCCAATTTATGCTGATGTCAAAACCGAGCGAATCGTTAAAGTGGGTGAGTTTCTTCCACCTGAAGAAAAAATAGAAAATAACTACCGAATTACAGATGGCTTAGTAGAAATATGGCCAGTCAAAACCAATGGGGACGAAGGACGATGGCAACTACAAGGCGACACAGTTATGTCGCGTGTTAGCATGGGTACCGTTAAGGCAGTTCCCAAAAGCAATGGCACTTGGACAATTCAATATCTAAATGAAGGTGCACTAAAAGAAATCGATGAAGGAACGCTTGTAGTTACAGGTCGAGATGCAAATGGTGTGCTGATTGTCGAGCGCAGTTCGGCAAAATCTGTTGCTGCAAAGTCTATCTGGAATAAAGTTACTCATGATGCAACAGCAAATGGGACAAATCTTATAGCTAAAATCATAGGCAATTCACGGTTTTCTTTTCCTAAGTCACTATATGCTGAGCATGACGCAATTCGATTTTTTGTTGCTTCAAACCCCGATGCTCTTATTATAGATTTCTTTGCTGGCTCAGGCACGACGCTTCACGCGGTCAATCTTTTAAACGCAGAAGACGGTGGACATCGGCGCTGTATCTTGGTCACAAATAATGAGGTTTCCGCAGATGAAGCAAAGGCTCTTACGGAAAGAGGTTTTCAGCCCGGAGACGAGGAATGGAACAAACTCGGTATCGCCCGCTATGTGACATGGCCGCGCACCGTCTGCTCCATCGAGGGCCATGATGTGAATGGAAAGCCACTCAAGGGAGACTACATTACCAGCGGAGAGGAACCGATGCACATGGCCGATGGCTTCAAGGCCAATGCTGCTTTCTTCAAGCTGGGCTTCCTCGATAAGAACGCCGTGGCGCTGGGACGCCAGTTTAAAGAGCTCCTTCCGGTGCTCTGGCTGAAAGCTGGTGCTCACGGGCCTTGTCCCGCGCTTGAGGAGACAGCGGAAGCGCCCGACATGCTGGTGCTGCCGGTGAACCGTTTCGCCGTGCTGACTGACGAATCGCAGTATGAGGAGTTTGCTGCGCGGGTGAACGGCGAGGACTCCATTACGACGGTATATATCGTGACCGATTCTGAACCGGGCTATCGGGAGATGGTTTCCGGCTTGCATGCTGAAGACACCTATCAGCTTTACAGAGACTATCTGGATAACTTCCGAATTAACCACGGAGGACGCTAAGATGAAAGTAGAATTATTTCCGTTCCAGAAGATGGCGCTATTCCAGCTGCGGAGAAAGACTGCTGAGGCCCTCGGCTCCTACCAGCGCACCCATACACCGCAGGTACTTTCTTTCACCGCTCCTACCGGCGCGGGTAAGACCATCATCTTGGCGTCTCTGATTGAATCTATCTATTTCGGTGATGAGGAGTATCCCGACCAGCCGGATGCCATCTTTGTCTGGCTCTCGGATTCTCCGGAGCTCAACGAGCAGTCGCGCAGCAAAATCGACCTAAAGGCGGACAAGATTCGGCTCGGCCAGTGTGCGACTATCACCGATGAATCCTTTGACCAGGAAATGTTGGATGATGGGCATATCTATTTCCTGAATACCCAGAAGCTGGGTAAGAGCAGTAATCTGACAAAGAAGGGCGACGGACGCACCTTCACCATCTGGGAAACGCTGCAGAACACGATGGACGAGAAGTACGACCGCTTGTACTTCATCATTGACGAGGCCCACCGTGGCATGCAGGGCCGAGCCGCTGCACAGGCCACCACCATCATGCAGAAGTTCCTCAAGGGCAGCCGGGAAGACCGTCTGGCTCCCGTTCCCGTCGTGCTTGGCGTGACCGCTACGCCGGAGCGTTTCAACAATCTGGTGTCCGGGACAGAGTCGACCATCCAGAAGGTCATCGTGTCCGCCGACGATGTTCGGGCATCCGGTCTGCTGAAGGACAGAATCATCATCGCCTATCCGGAGGATGCCTCCGGAAGCAAGGATATGGCCGTGTTGCAGGCTGCCGCTGATGACTGGAAGCAGAAATGGGAGCACTGGTCTCAGTATTGTCAGGAGCAGCACTACGCCTATGTGAATCCGGTTTTCGTGATTCAGGTGCAGAACCAGACCGGCAGCGGCATTTCCGATACTGACTTGGATGACTGCCTCCGGAAGATTGAGGAACGGACAGGATTTCACTTCCAGGATGGAGAAGTCGTACATACCTTTGGCCAGACGACCAGCACCATCCAAATCAATGGCGTCGCAGTCAGATATCTGGAGCCATCCCGCATCGCGGAAGAGAAGAATGTCAAGGTGGTTTTCTTCAAGGAGAATCTCTCCACTGGCTGGGACTGCCCTCGCGCTGAAACCATGATGTCTTTCCGTCGTGCTACAGACGCGACCTATATCGCGCAGCTCCTCGGCAGAATGGTCAGAACACCCATGCAGATGCATATTCAGGTGGACGATGTTTTGAACGATGTGCACCTCTATTTGCCGTACTTTGATGCCCAGACCGTTGAGGATGTGGTCAAGGCGCTTCAGAGCACCGAGGGCGGTGAGATTCCCACCGATGTTATCGGCGACTCCTTCGAGAACAGCACCATCGAAACGTGGACTGTCCGTCCGACCAGACCGGCTCCCGCCCAGCGTCCCGCGAGGCCGAAGCAGCAGGTTCCCGGCCAGATGTCTTTGGGAGACAGCCCTTCCCCTGAGACCGGCAATGAACCTTCCGCGCAGGAGGCGACGCAGCAGACGCCCTCGCAAAGTGGTAGCACCTCATTCGGCGCACCAGCGGCACCTGCTTCCGGTACCACGGATACCATACGCCCGGTGAGTGGCGTGAGCAGCGAAACGCCTGCAAATGGAGCTGCTGCAGGGGCAGAGCCTTCCGGTGCAACGGAACCGCAGCCTGCTCCGGAAGACGTTCCCGAAGAGCCGGAGCTTGACCGAGAGGCCATCGTAAAGGCCATCAATGATGCTGGTCTTCTGACCTACGACGTGCGCAGGGTCAGAATCAACGACTATCTGAAATCTCTGTTCAGCCTCACCCGGCTCCTGACGCAGTCCGGCCTTCAGCCCTCTGCCTCCTATGATGTTGTGAATGAAATCGTAGAAATGATTCGCAGCTTCATCAAGAAGACAAAGGACGAGGGCAGATATGACGAGCTGGCCACGCAGGTGCTGCAGTTCAAGCTGAAAACGCAGACGTTTGATGTATTCGGCGAGTCTGTGGATGACCATGCGGAGATGGATTTGTTCTCCACCACGGATACCGACCTCGACCGTCAGTTCCGTCTTGCAGAGCTCAAGCTGGGCAACGAGGGTATCGGCATCCGCTATGGCACCCGATACGCAGATGACGATAATCCTGCCGGATATAAAATCGACGTCATCATCTTTGCCGCCGACGCAGACTGCATGGATATGCTCCACAACTATGCCCGCAGCCGGTTCCACGACATCAACGACGCGAATCGCCGCCGTATCACCGGCCTGACCGAGCGGTACCGGAAAAAGTATGACAGCATTGTTTCCGATGGCGATATCATCAGTAAGCATAACTTCCGGCTGCCGGAGACCATCAGCATTGAGCGCAGCAATGTCGGCGAGGCTTATACCGACCATCTGTTTGTGGACAATGCGACCGGCAAAGCCGTCATCAACCTGAACAATTGGGAAAAGGCTGTCCTTCAGGCCGAACGTGGCCGGTCGGATTATATCTGCTGGCTCCGCAATCCGCCGAGGAAGTCATGGTCACTGTGCATCCCCTATGAGCAGAACGCGGAGAAGAAATCGATGTATCCCGATTTTTTGATTATCCGGAAGGACGAGATGGGCTTTGTCATTGATATTTTGGAGCCTCACGATGGCACCAGAACGGACAATCTGGGCAAGGCTAAGGGCTTTGCTGAGTATGCCCGTCAGAATCCCGGTGTCGGCAGGCTTCAGCTTATCCGACTGCTGAACGGGCGCATCAAGAGACTGGATATGTCCCGCAGCGCCGTCCGTGACCGCGTTTCTCACGCGATGTCCAATGACGAGCTTGACCATATTTTTGATGAGGATGGATTTTTTGGTTAAAGGCTGGTGAAGCAGAATGTACGACGAGAACATCATATCCCGGATGAACGATTATCTTCACAAGGCCGCGCAAGCACTGGCGTCGTGGCTTTCTGTGATGCTGCCCAAATCCGGCGAAGACTGGTGGGAGGAGTGCGTACTCTCCAATCTGAGTTATCCCCAGAGAGAGCTCATTGAGAAAAAGGGTCTTTCCAAGCTGGAGGAATTAGACCTTGCAGCGCTTCTTCGTGTTGCCAACAAGTCTTGGTACACGATGCGCGGCTACGCCTATCTTCCGACCAGTGAGCGGGAGTGCATTCGCGATATGATTGGCGTCCGGAACAACTGGGCGCATGTCAGCGCGGAGCTTCCCGGCAAGGATACCATCGTATCGGATATTGAATGCCTCATCCGGTTTTTCGCCCAAATGAACCGGAGCGGATTGATTCCTGATTTGGAACAGCTCAAAGCAAGGGTGGAGCGTCCCGAAGCATTCAAGGATGAAACACCTCCGCAGCCAGTGTTCCGCCCGACCGTTACTGCGCCCAAGCAGGCAGATGTCATCGTGGAACCGGAGGTTGTACAGGAGGACGATATCACAGAAAGAAGCCTCGTTTACATCGTCGGCAGCCCGGATACCAAGGGTATGGTGTTTTCTGTTACGCAGCTTGGCGATACAAAGAAGTACGAGGTATTCGTCGAAGGTGCGCTGAAGACCTATTATGAGGGTCAGATTGCACTGGTGAGCAGCACGCCTGAATATGAGTGGGTGGATTCTGAGACCCTGCGAAGCTATCTCTCTGCCTACCAGATTAACAATCCGTCTGCCGGAAATCTGTATTCCCTTAATGCTGCCCGTATCGATTTCGTGCCCTATCAGTTCCGACCGGCATTGAAGCTGATAAAAGCAGACGAACCAAGGATTCTGATTGCAGACAGCGTCGGTGTCGGTAAAACCATCGAGGCCGGTCTGATTATCAAGGAGCTGCAGGCCCGCTCCGATTTGGAAAACATCATGATTATCTGCCCGAAGCCGCTTGTCGCAGACCGCAAGTGGGAAAATGAGATGAAGCGCTTTGACGAGGAATTCACGCCCTTGGATGGCGATACTCTTCGGCAGATTATCTCTGATACCGACCGTGACGGCGAATGGCCTACCCGCTATGGAAAGGTCATCGTCCCGTATTCCATTCTGGATGCGAGGACATACCAAGGGAACCAATCCAAGCGCCATAAGAGCTTCGGCCTCCAACAATTAGACCCGGCACCGCATTTTGATTTGGTCATCATTGATGAGGCCCACCATCTGCGCAATGGCAGCATGGAGAAGGACAAGGCATTTGCATATAAGTGCGTCCACTACTTCTGTCAGCACGCAGACGCTGTCGTAATGCTGACCGCGACTCCGCTGCAGACAAGTGACGACGACCTGTACACGCTGCTTAATCTGCTGCGCCCGGATGTCGTAATCGACAAGAAGAGCTTCACGATGATGTCGCGTCCGAATCCGTATATCTCTCAGTGCGCCCACATTGTTCGAGCTGCGAAGGAAAACTGGAAAGCAGAAGCACTGGAAACGCTGGATAGTGTTCTCACGACCCAATGGGGCGAAAATGTAATCGCAAACAATCCGGTATTTGAGCAAATCCGGAAGGTTCTCAGGCAGGACACCATCACCCGTGAGGAGCGGGTAAAACTCATTACCGATATTGAGTCTCTCCACAGTTTCAATATGATGCTCAACCGAACGCGCAGAAAGGATATCCAAGATTTCTGCATTCGGAGAACACATACGCTGGAGAGCGATTTTACTGACCAACAGCGGGAGCTCCATGATGCTCTCTTGACTTTTGAAGTCGCTGCGCTGTCCAAATTGCACGGTGGCCGTGGCGTCAAATTTATGATGTCAACGATTCGCCGTCAGGCCGCAAGCTGCATCTTTGGACTTGCTCCGCACATCCGGGGTATCATTGACCGTAGATTTGAGCAGATGACGGACGACCCGGAGTTTGATTTCGATGATGGCGAGTTCAGCGAGATGGACTTGGAGACATTCCGCTTTATCGCAAAGAACCTTCTGGAAATGGCGGATAACCTGCCGGAGGACGACCCGAAATTCGATGGGGTGCTTCAGATTATCCGTGAAAAACAGAAATCTGAAAACAACAAAATCATCCTGTTCAGCACATTCCGCTACACGCTGTATTATATCAAAAGAAAGCTGCGAGAGGCGGGATTTCGTGTCGAACAAATCGATGGTAGCGTAAAAAATGATGACCGGCTGGATTTCCGGGCGCGGTTTGAACTCCCGAAGGACGACCCGGAAGCCATTGACATCATGCTTTTCACAGAAGTCGGTTCTGAAGGCTTGGACTATCAGTTCTGTGACATGATGATAAACTATGACCTGCCTTGGAATCCCATGCGCATCGAGCAGCGCATTGGTCGTATCGACCGCCGAGGCCAAGGGAACGAAGTTGTAAACATCTATAACATTATCACCAGTGATACTGTGGATGCTGACATTTATGACCGCTGCCTCTCTCGCATCGGTGTCTTTGAAGGGAGCATCGGTGAATGCGAGGAGATTCTCGGCGAAATCGGCAGGCAAATTGAGCTGATAGCACTGGATACCAGCCTTACGGATGCAGAGCGAAAAGCAAAGCTGGAGCAGATGGCCGATAATGAGGTGCGCAAGGCCCAGGAGCTGAACAAGCTGGAAAGCGAGGAGAAGGAGCTATTCGGGTTCGATTTGTCGAACTATACGATGTCAAAGGAAATTCAGGAGGCAGAAAGTCCCTTCCTGTCGGCCAGAAGCATTCAGCACCTTGTCGAGATGTATCTCAATCACCGATTAGGTGGTAACAATTATATCCTTGGTGATGGTGCTCTGAAAACGCTGCGCCTCAGTGCAGTGGCGCGTTCTGAAATCCTGTCTGACCTCAGAAATCTGACTGGCCTGCGGAACAGCCTGCGTAGGAAATGGGAGGTTTATCTTAAGGGCAACAATCCGAACCACCCGATTACTTTTGATTCAGAAGCTGCCGAGAAAAACCGAACCGCCTTTTTCGTTACTCCGATGCACCCGCTGGTCAAACAAGCCGCATCCTATTTTGCCACCAACAAGCTCGTTTATATTCACTTGGAATACTACTCTGACGAGATTCCAGCCGGTGATTACCCGATGTCTATTTATGCGTGGGATTATGTTGGGATTCGTTCAAATTTCAAATTGGTAGCAATCTGTGAAGAACCGAGAATTGCAGCAGAGCTCCCGGAATACATCCTGACAGCTGCCGCAGTTGACTATTCTTCAAAGCTAAAGCCGGAGGTATGGGATGCTTTGGAGGAACACCATGTCCAGATGTGGCAAGCTGAGAAAGCCCAGCATACAGAGTCTACAAGGCAAGTCGCTCGCTATAAATTAGAGAGCATAAAGAACAATTACCGAAACCGGAAATTGGTCTTGGAAAGAAAAATTGCTGAGGCCGGGGATGAACGAATTGCAACTATGCATCGCTCTGAATTGGAAAACGCTACACAGCGTTATCAGCAGAAGGTTTCAGAGATTGAAGCGAAGATTGCGAAGGCAGATATACATACTACGTTGATTGCAAACGGGGTTATCACGGTAAAGTAAAGAGGTGAGCGCTTTGAATATAGCTGATAAGATTCTCCAGAATCAAGATAGGGACGGCATGCTCAGGCGGTCGCTCGAACGGATAATTCAGCTCTATACCGATAAATCACACTTTGTCTACGAGCTGCTCCAGAACGCGGAAGACGCAGGAGCTACTGGAATTCGGTTTGTCCAATACTCTGACAGGCTTGAAGTGATGCATGATGGAAAATCCTTCACTACGGAGAACCTGCAGGGCCTGTGCGACATAGGGCAGTCGGACAAGGTTAATGATTTAAACCAGATTGGCGAATTCGGTGTCGGCTTCAAATCAGTCTTTGGCATATGTGAAACGGTCAGGCTGTATAGCTCGCCGCGCAAAAAGGAGCTGGCAGAGAATTGCCATCCCTTCGCTGTTGAGATAAAGGACTTCACGAAGCCCGTAGATATCCCTGCCGTTGATGTTCCGGCTGGCTATACGACCCTCTTCGTGTTCCCATATAGCGTTGGATTCCAGTTTTCGGGATTTAAAAATCTGGCTGCGCTGAATGAAGCTATTACAAAGCGACTCAAAAATCTCGGAGTGACCACGCTCCTTTTTATGCGGCACCTCGAACTCATTGAGTACGAAATCAAGATTCCGGGCAAAGAAGCATCAGGGGAATATTTACTGGATGCTGAGCCGATAAATGACCACTGCACCCGCGTGTCGGCAATTGAATCCGAGGATGATAAGACGGACGAGTCTCTGTCATTCATCAAATTTTCGATGCCGATTGATTCGAGGGTTTCTACCCGTACAATTGACGTTGCGTTCACTGTCGCAACAGACAAAGAAGGAAAAACCACTTTCCAAAAAGCAAAGAATCCGTATATCTCCGTTTACTTCCCGACAGAGACCGAAAGCAAACTTGACTTCATTGTCCAAGGCCCGTTCCGCACTACTCCAAACCGGAGCAGTGTTCCTGCCGATGAAGAGGAAAACGAGGCTCTGGCTGAACAAACGGCAAAGCTCCTCAGACAGAGTGTCCTTGAGCTGCGCGATATGGGGCTCCTCGACTTGAGCCTGATTCGGATTCTGCCTCTTGATGAGGACGACTTTGATGTCTATCCGCTTTTCTATCCTTTATACGAAGAAATGCGGGATTTGTTTTCGTCGGAGCGCGTCTTGCCCGTTAAGGATGGGAAGGGCTACACTAAGGCTGCCAATGCAGTTATTGCAAGAAGCAGAGAAATTGCGGAGCTATTGCCCAGCGAGTTAATCTCGGAACTTATCAACGGCAAAAGACATTATGAATGGCTTCCGGTTTCGTTGACGGAGACAGGCCCGTACAAAGATGTACTCTCTTATTTCTCCAGCATTTTGGGAATAGAGGTTATTCGGCCGGAAGACCTTAGAAGCTACTTCAACGATAATCACAGTTTTTTGGAAAACCGAGATAATGACTGGCTCGTTAGGCTTTACAAGCTGTATGAGACTGTCCCGAATATTTTCTCCGAATCGAATTACAGAAATATTCTCGACGCTGTGATTGTCCGCACAGCATCCAACCGCATAGTTGCTCCATACCGAAAATCGCAGTCTTCTTATTTGCCCAATGTATTTCTTCCGTCGAAGAAGGCGATGCAGGCCGAGGTGGAATTTGTCCATCCATATCTATTTGAGAAGTGCCGAACCTTCTTTGAAAATGTACTGCACCTGAAGACGCCCAACGAGTACGAGCACTTTGTAAAATCTCTTGAAAAGCGGTATGCTGGTACAGATTTTAGCGGTTCATTTGAGGAGCACGTACAAGACATACACGCCCTTGTCAAGTATCTCAGGAATTCTGACTACGAGGCTGACCTGAGACAGATTGTTCGGAAAGCGTTCTACATAAAGTGCAGGTCAGGAGGAAAGGCATACTGGGCACGGCCACATTCAAAGATTATTCGGTTCCCTCAGTCCGAAACCGGTCTAATGCTGGAGCAATACTACAAAGGCATTGCGCCGGATATCTACTTTGTCGATTTTGACGCATACCAGTCAGCCGGAATCACCTTTGATGACCTACGGGCGCTTGGCGTTACAGACAAAATCATCACCGGGGACGAAAAAACCTGGGGTGAATACTATACCGGCAATCCTGGCCGACAGCCTGAGTGGAGAACGACCGGAGACTTTCGCTGGAAACTCGGCATTGATAAGTTGGAAGAGGCCCTTCTCTACATCTCCCAGCATGCGAAAGCTAAAGACGCCTTAATAAAATCACAGGTGATTTTTAAGACACTGCAGGAGAACATGTCCCGCCTTGTTGGTACGGTTTATATCGGCGGAGGAACGCCAAATAAATATGACGAGCCTGCAGATGTAATCCATACTCTGAATAGGGATGGGTTTAATTGGCGTTTTTCTGACTGGAACGGAAAATGGCTCTATACTGAGTCTGGGGAGCTGGTCTCGCACAAGGCTATATCAAAACACGATTTGAACAAGGCACTATACGGAAAAGTCAGCCTCGATTCAAATTTGTACGACATTCTGGGCTTTAAGAAAGGGAAAATTGACCAGCATGAGGCCATTGTGAAGGATTACGATGCTCTGCCGGATGAGAAGAAACAGTCCTACTTTGAAATTGAGCTGGAGCGCCGCTTCCACATTACACCTGAGCAGCTCAGTCGTGAATTTGGTGGTCTGTCTCTACAGGAAGGTTCTTCTGGTCAATCTGAGGAGGACGAATTTGAGTTCCCGACCGGTTCCGTTAAGAACTGGGAGGCGCTGAAGAAGCATGCCGCTCAAATACTGTCCTATGCCAGCCCAACCGTATATGCGACTGTCGTCAGGCGTATCCGCATCAGTCGACCGCAAGACGATGTCCGCGCATACCTGATGAATATGTATCGCGTAAACTCGTCTTATCGGTATGCCTGCCAGCTGTGCCACAAGCCGTTCTCCAATGTGGAAATGTGCCAGCTGGAACAGAAGCCGGATGTAGAGCTCGACCCGTTGAATGTCTGCCTTTGTCCGAATTGCGCCGCAAAGTTTAGAACGCTGCGAAATGATAAGTATCTGGCAGACCGGCTCATAGATTCTATCCTTGATGTGTCGGAAAATGAGATTGAGGAGAACGACCACGTTTCAGTTGCTATCAACGACTATGATTTCTGGTTCATACCTACTCATATCGCGGAAATTATAGAGCTTCTTAAGCTGAAGAAAAAAGCTGCAGAGGAGCGCAAAGCCCAACCGCAGACTGCCAGTAAGCCCAATGCGAAGGCAGTGGCAAAAGCGCCGGAGTCGAATAGAGCTGCACCTGTGCAGCCTGTTAAGGAAGAAACTCCACCTTCTACTCCGGAGCCGGAAGAGGAAGGACTGCAGAGCGATACAAGCGCATATGGCGAGCTCATTGGTAGACGGGTGTTCCACAAATCGAAAAAAGCATACGCTCGTGTTGTTGGATGCGACGGAGAGTATATGGTCTTGAATTTCGAGAGTGGGGATAAGGCCGGTCAGGATGTCAAGTATAACCTGACCATGTGCTTGAATAATGGTTGGATTGAAGTCGTCGACTAATACTTTTTAATTTTGCCCGAACCATTTAATTTTGGCATACATTTTAATTATTCCTTGAGCCAGCTGCGCTGGAGCCCAGATGTCAGCATCGGGCACACCATGGCTGTGCTCTGACGGGGCAAATTGAACACCGACAAATACAGCGAAAACCGCAAGAAACGCCTTGTTTCCTGCGGTTTTCGCTATTTTTATACATTTTTCCGGCGACCGGGCTTGTATCAAAGATTATGTCTTTATAGATCCGGCTTGCGGTATCAAACGGTATCTCATCCTCGATACATTTCACGCTGCCGTTAGAGAACTTCTCATAATGTAAATTATCGCCCAATGAAAGAGGGAGTGAAGCACCGCAAGTGCTTCACTCCCTCTTTCATAGTCATTCTTTTTTCTGCGCCCCATTCAGGCTGGCCCAATGCTGGCGCAGCAGCCTTTCTGCTTCTCTGCGAAGGGAATCTTGGAACATGACCGCCATAACCAATGCGCTAAGCACTGCAGCCACAGGCTCCAGCCAGGGATATGCGGTCCAAAGCTGTTCTCCCCAGCAAGCAAGCGGAACACCAACAAGCAGCATAAACAGCAAAATAATGATGACAACGCCGGGTCTGCCGTAGCCTTCACGTCTGTTGATTTTGGCCCGTATCTGTCGAAGCGCACGGGTTCGGATATCCCGGATGTTTCTGGACGAACACTGTTTGTCCTGTGCGACGGATTCAGTGGACTCGCCATTGATGATCGTGCGGAACAAAATCTCCCTCTGCAGTTCGGTCAGTGCATGCAGGGCGTCATAGATTTGGGTGTCCAAATACATGAAGGGATCTTCATCAGAACCCTCCGGCAGATACTTGCTTCGGTCAAACCACCGTCTGTCGTTGTAAATTGCGTTGCGTACTTCCTCCGGCAGGAACGCTTCCGGATTGTAAGATCGGGGCTGCTTTATATCCAAATCCTCCAGAGTATCCGGTGCTACACGCTTGTGAAAGTTCGCCTCGCTGTAGTAGAGCATATGCTCCAGCTCCTTCCACTCCTCCGGATGCTCTTTCACCCATTGGTCTGCAGCGGCGGCAGCTTCCGGGTCCATTTCGTGTATCCAGCGCCAGTCAGACTGAAGTTCTTTGTACGACTGAGTATCCTTGAAGGACATGGGCTCACCGCCCTTTCTGCGTTCACAAAAAGTTTACAATTCCAGACCTTCCGATTTTGCGAATTTTCTCTAAGTAATAATAGAAGGACAATTTCACCCGGGTGAGGTTGCCCCTGGTTCGGTACGGCACGGTCTCCGCGCCGACGAATCCACATGGTCTTCGACAGAGCATCTATGAGAGCATGAGTGCTCTCCGCCATACGGCAATCCGTTCGGAAGGTCATTCCATCTCTGGCCGTGCTCCCGGGAGCACGGTCTCTTTTTATTCTAACACGGAGGAGGCGAAAAAGATAGTTTACAGATGAGGGCAAAGGAGGAATGTGGATCACACAACACACCCGCAAAATAAAAACCGCCGCGACTGCGGCAACAGTCCGGCGGCTCGGCGCACACACAGGCACGCACAAATCTACTGATAAAAGTATATCAGGTAAACAGCAGAAAAGCAATGAAAATTTTTCTGTTCCCTGTGTGAGCGTCATCGGACTCTACGACAATACAGGAGGTATGAATTGAGTTTCAACAAATGGCCCAAGCGCAGTGCAGAGAAAAACTATTTTATGGTACCAAACGAGATATTCAGCATCGGTCTGGATTTTCGTGAGATCTCCCTCTATTCCTATCTGCTCCGGTGCGAGAATCGGAAGACCTACCAGTGCTACCCCAGTTACAAAACCATCGGTCATGCGATCGGCATGAGTGAAAATACGGTGGCAAAGTATGTGCGGCAGCTGGAGGAGAAAGGTCTCATCTACACGGAGCCGACGATGGTACGAAGCAAAGATGGCAGACCCCTGAACGGAAATCTGCTCTACACCGTTCGCCCTATCCAAGGTGTACTCGAAGCATTCTATGAGCGGCAGCTCCGGCAGGCAGAGGAGGCTGCCGCCCGCTATCGTGTGGCAGAACTCCTCAAAAAGTCCAACGCCCAGGGTCGCCAGAACGCCTTGTGTGCGCCTTTCCGGGAAGAAGCGAGTCCCAGTCCCGACCAGGGGATTGAAGCCGGATGTGAGCCGTTTTCGGCAGACTTTTGCGGGACGAAAGAAAAAGCAGGATAAAGGCATGGCGTCGCAGGCGTCGCCGCAGCCGCCACTTCTGCCCGCAGTGCGGGCAGTTTCGGACGCTTGAAGCTGGCGTCTTTGAGAGACGAAAAAAGCGCCGATGGCGTCAGCTTCCCCGAAAAGCCCCGTGTTGCAGGGCTTTTCAAGGATGTCTTACAGCAAAAAGGAGGAATTGAATGAGTAAAGAAACCAGAGATCGTATTGCATTCCGGATGCAGCCAGAAACCAGAAGAAGGATCGAGCAGTGGTACGCCGCCGACAACTGCCAGAGCAAAAATGAGTTCATCGAGAAAGCCGTGAACTTCTATGTGGACTATCTGGGAATACAGGACAACACAACGCTGCTGCCCATGGCAATCATGTCTGCCATCGACGGCAGGCTGAGCAGATTGGAGGACTATATCGCCTGCAGAGATTTTACCAGATGCGTGGAGCAGGACATGACCAACGGTATTATCGCAGAAGCGTTCGAGATGGATCGGGAAGATTTGAAACGCAGACGGGCGCAGAGCGTCCGCAATGTGAAAGCCACCAACGGTCTCATCTCGTTGGAAAAGTACGCACGCTTCCGTCAGGAGCAGGACTGGAATGATGACGAATGGCAAGACTGATCCTCAAGAGTCCCTATATCAAAAGCACCGGCGGGGCCTCCGGATACCTGCGCTACATCGCGACCCGGGAGCGGGTGGAGCTTATCCCAGATGACCGTCCGCCCACACGAAAGCAGGAGCAGCTCATCGCAAAACTGGTCAAAGACTTCCCGGACAGCAAGGTGCTCTATGAGTACGAGGACTACCTGACAAAGCCCACAAAGGTCAATGCATCTGCGTTCATCACGCTGGCGCTGGAAGCCAACTGGGATTCCATTCACGAGTCGGAGCAGTACATGAAGTACATTGCCACCCGGCCACGCGCCGAGCGCATCGGCGCTCACGGTCTGTTCGGTGATGAGGATGCAGTCTCTCTGGAGAAAGCCGTGGAAGAACTGGAGAACTACACCGGAAATGTGTGGACGCATATCATCTCTCTCAAGCGGGAGGATGCTGCTCGGCTCGGCTTCGACAACGCCGCGGCGTGGCGAAATCTCATCCGGGCGCACCGCAACGACATCGCGGCGGCAATGAAGATCCTGCCCGGCGACTTCCGATGGTACGCTGCTTTCCACGACGAGGGCGAGCACCCGCACATCCACATGATGGCCTGGTCCGTCAAGGCGGGGCAGGCCTACCTCTCCAAGGAAGGCATCCGTCAGATCAAGTCCAAGCTCACCAACGATATTTTCCGCAACGAAATGCTCCACCTCTATGAACAGAAGTCTGATTCCAGAGATGAACTGGTGCGGAAAACTCGGCGGGCAATGCTGGAACTGGTGCGTGCCATGCAGGACGGCGTATGTGACCACCCGGACGCCGAACAGCTCATGCTGGAGCTGGCGGCGCAGCTCGGAGCGGTCAAGGGCAAGAAATCCTACGGTTACCTCCCCAAACGGTTGAAGCAGCTGGTGGATGAGATCGTGGACGAGATGGAGCGGCTCCCTGTCGTAAGCAAGTGCTATGACCAGTGGCTGATGCTCCAAGGCAAGGTGGACAGCTACTATCACGACAAGACCCAGGCACGCATCCCGCTCTCACAGCAAAAGGAGTTCCGGCAGATCAAAAACGCGGTCATTCAGGAGGCGGAGCGCCTGCGCTTGGGTGAGATCAGCTTCGAGGAGAAGAATCTCGGTCAGTACGATGAGCCGGAAGAATTCCGAAACGAGTCTTACGACTACTGGGTGCTCCGGGATGTGATCCGGGACGAGAGCCTGACCATGGAGGAACGGAGCGACGCCGTCTCTGAAATGGACAAACTGGCAGAGAACGGTGATATGTATGCCCAGTACCTGATGGGAAAGCTCTGGCGGGACGGACCTTTGCTGATACCGGACTCGGTGGAAGCACGGTACTGGTTCGAGCAGGCGGGGGATCAGGGACATCTGGTGGCACAATATTCCCTTGCTAAGTTATACCTCTCGGATGATTTGGAAGTGCGGGATACCCGGAAGGGGATGAACTGGCTCTACACCGCCGCGGTCAACGGCAGCCACTACGCCATGTATCGGCTGGCCAAGGAGTGTCTCAAAGGCGAGCACATCCAAAAGGATACCGCAAGAGCGGTGGAGTGGTTTGCCAAGTCGGCGGAGGGAGGAAATCCCTACGCCCAGTATATGCTGGGCAAGCTGTACCTTACCGGAACGGAAGCTCCCTATGACGAGGAACGAGCAATCCACTGGCTGACCCGATCCGCCGAGCAGGGTAACCAGTATGCCCAGTATCTCCTGAACCATCTGGAGGAAAACCGCCCTCCCTCTGCAATGCTGGCGGTGACCCGGCTGCTCCATCACATGAGCCGGATCTTCCGGGACAACTCCGTCCCTAAGTCCCGCCCCGGCGGAATCCAGATCGACCGCAAGCGGCTGAAAAAGCTGCAGGAGAAGCGCATGGCCTTGGGCCATAAACCGGACGACCATGAGGAGCAGTGGCCTGACATGACGATGTAAGCGGCTCAAAAACTGGGCCGCAAAACAAAGAATAAAACCCTTCCACGCGGAAGGTAGAAAGGAACTGAATGAGAAAATCCAAATACAATTCGTTTGATGAACTCCCACTGATGCTGACCGTGGAGGATGTGTCCCATGTGCTGGGCATCGGTCTGGCCCACGCCTACGAGGTGGCCCACCGCAGGGATTTCCCCACCATCACACTGGGAAGCCGCATCATCGTTCCCCGTGACAAATTCATGGAATGGATCGACGAACAGGCTGCGAAAAAATCTGAAATATTTTAGTAGCTATTCCAAAAACTCTGTGGTATGTGTTTGTGTTAAAAAGGAGGGATCATAAATGGCAAAGAAACGAGCCAACGGTGAGGGCAGCATCCGCAAAAAGCCCAGCGGCCGCTGGGAGGGCAGATATACCCAGGGCATCGACCCGGTCACCGGCAAGGCCATCCAGAAAAGTGTGTCCGCTAAGACCCAGGCAGAGTGCAAGGAAAAGCTGGCGAAGGCCATTCGGGAAAACCGGGGCGTGCCTATCCATCACACCGGAGACTACACTGTAGCGGAGTGGTGCCGCCTGTGGTTTGAGACTTACAGCAAGCCCAACATCCGCTACAATACCGCCAAGGGCTATGAAGGGATCATCGAACACCACATCATCCCGGCCATCGGTGTGATCAAGCTCAGGCAGCTCTCGTCCATCCATATCCAGAGGATGTACAACGAGACCAAGGAAAACGGCAGGATGCAGCGCGGGTCGAAGCAGAACGGCAAAGCGCTATCCAACACCTTCGTGCGGCGTGTCCATGCGGTGCTGCAGGCGGCGCTGAAGCAGGCGGTGAAAGAGCGGCTCATCCCGTACAACCCCTGCGAGAACTGCCGTATCCCGCCCAAGGACAAGAAAGAGATGACCATCCTCCCGCCGGAGAGGATCGGCAGATACCTCCAGGAAGCGGAGAAGTACGGCGTCCTGCCTATGTTCTATCTGGAGTTGTCCAGCGGCCTGCGCCGGGGAGAACTGCTGGCGCTCCAGTGGGAGGACTTGAATGTAAAAGAGCGCATCCTGACGGTGAATAAGCAGGTCACCCGCATGGAGGGCGAGCTGGATGTGACAGAACCAAAAACGAAAAACTCTGTCCGCAAGGTGGCGTTGTCGCAGCAGGCCGTGAACCTGCTGGTGCAGGAGCATGAACAGCACCCGGACAACCCTATCCTGTTCCCGTCGCCCCGGACGGGCGGCTACTGGAGTCCGGACGCGGTGTCAAGGATCAACCGGAAGCTGCTAAAAAACGCAGGCATCGAGGAGCACGTGCGCTTCCACGACCTCAGACACACATTCGCCACCATGGCGATTTCCAGCGGCGTGGATGTGAAGACCCTGTCCAGCATGCTGGGTCACTACAGCGCGGGCTTCACTCTGGACACCTATACGCACATCACCAACGATATGCAGCGAGGCGCGGCAGAGAAGATCGGCGGCTTTATGGAATCGGCCACGGCAGCCAACGCCCCGGAGCCTCCCGACCCGCCGGAGGAGAACCGGTGCAAGGTGATACCGTTCGAAAGGGTGGGGTAAGTAATGTAAAACAGCCACAGATAGAAGCGACTCTATCTGTGGCTGTTCACACTATTGCATATCAAGATTAATAGAATCTGTTTCTCTGTTCTTGATGTATCTGGTCTTCTTTGTAGGCGGCCATGATTCGCTGATATTCCTTCGGGTTATCATTTTCGCAGTCCAGTGTAACAATTCGGTCAACGTACGGCTTTAATGGTTCAGGGCTGTACCAAGGCTCTTTTATTGTGAGATAAATGATTTTTTTCGTCTTCTGCCGTTCTGCCATTTCATGTAGCATTTGAATCTCTTCTGGATTTTTCGTAACACTTTGCATCGGCCATACAATCATGAAGTCAAACGCATAATTGTCGTATTTATTGCTACTGCTCCTGGTGGATAGATTGTCGAAATAGATAGTAAGGTTCGACAATTGCATGGACTGTCCATACTTTTTAGGAACTTTTACTTTGGAAAGACCTGCCCAACGGAAGAAATCCTCCATCCCATCCTTTGTGGTATGAATAAGAAAGATTAGACCTTTAGACCTCCCTCGAACATTCAGTGCTTTTAGAAGTGTCCGGTGTTTTTCTTCGTCGGCTATGCCGCAGATCAATAGCGTTTTCTCTGTCTCATTATTTAGGAAGCTTGCAATTTGCTTATAGGCGTTTTCTACATCAGACATGAAAATCCTCCTGATAAAACACTATCACAATGTGATTGGTTGGTAATTTTTTTAGCTGTACCTGACAATACAAAAACTACTATAAACCATTATAGGCGCTAAAAAGGAAAAACTCAAGTTTCCGTCGTGTCTGTGGCGAAATACCCGAGTTACACCCGTTAGGGATGGGTTAGGGATTTTGCGGTTTTCGGCGTTCCTCCGTACCGAGGTTGCAACCGCCATTTTACCGCTCTGACCACAATTGGGATGTGGTCAAGCACGCTTCAAAAATTGAACTAATAACGCAGAAAAACCGCCTAAAAAGGCGGTTTTTCTGGGAAAGGTGGTCCGAGTGACAGGATTCGAACCTGCGGCATCCTGCTCCCAAAGCAGGCGCGCTACCAACTGCGCTACACCCGGTTATTAAGTTATTTTATCCGGCTGGTCGTATTCTCCCAAACTTATCGGGAATACTTTTTCCGCTCGTTTATAGCGGTTTTCGGCGCTTTTTAATTTGTTTCACTTACTCTTTGACGCTCTTATCTCCGCTGTTTCCGGGTGTTCCAGCGCCGTCTGTGGTAATCTATGTGGTCAAAAACGCTTCCCGCCCGGTTTCCGGTGAACTTTCACCGGTGCCGGATGGGAAGCGTTTTGCGTTTCAGACCGTTTGCATTGTAACTCTGAGGAGAGAGTTATGCAAGAGATTTCTAAAAGGCATGCAGCTCAAAGGTTGAGCCGCTATAGACAAAGAATGGGCGGGAAGATAGGCAGAGGTACTTTTCTTGTTCCCTGGGTATAAATCCCTTAATATAGGCATAATAGTAAGGGATTTACGGCACAGCCTATTGACTATTCCCTTATTCTGTATTATCATTTAAGGGAAAACGAATGGAGGTGAGGGGATGAGAACCTTCAATTACTCCGCAATCAAGGAGCAGAAGTGGGACTCGGATGTTCTTGGCCTGATTGCGGCCATATACAAGGAAGTCGGTAAGCAGGAACTGTATTTGAAGCAGCGTCCGGAGGAACTCGAAAAACTCGTGGAGATTGCCAAGATACAGAGCACCGAGGCATCGAATGCCATCGAGGGCATCGTCACCACGAGTACCCGAATCCGGCAGCTCGTCGAGGAGAAAACCACGCCGAGGAACCGAGATGAGCAGGAGATCGCTGGATACCGCGATGTGCTGAGTATCATTCATGAGAGCTTTGACGCGATACCAATTACGCAGAACTATATCCTGCAGCTTCACAAAATCCTGTACAGCCACACGAATAACCCGCTTGCGGGCCGCACAAAAAGCGTGCAGAATTATATCACTGCCACCTATCCGGACGGTCACATGGAAACACTGTTTACACCGCTTGCCCCTTATGAAACGCCGGAAGCGCTGGACAGAATCTGCGAGGAATACAACCGTGTGATTGGAAATATGGAGCTGGAGCCGTTGATTGCAATCCCGGTTTTCATCCATGATTTTCTGTGCATCCACCCCCTCAATGACGGCAACGGACGAATGAGCCGATTGATCACAACGCTGCTTCTGTACCGAAACGGCTTTTATGTCGGTAAGTATATCTCCTTGGAAGCCAAAATCGCCAAAAACAAGGACCTGTACTATGATGCGCTTGCGCAGGCGCAAACCGGCTGGCACGAAGGCACGGAGGATGTAGTGCCGTTCATCAAGTACCTGCTCGGAACGATCCTTGCGGCCTATAAGGACTTTGAGGATCGCGTGGCGCTTGTGGAAACCAAGCTGCCTGCATTGGAAATGGTGCGCAGAGCAAGCAAGAATAGAATCGGGCGATTCAATAAGCAGGATATCCGGGAACTCTGCCCGACGCTCAGCGACAGTTCCATAGAGGGGGCCTTGCGTAAGCTGATTGCAGCCGGCGAGTTAAAAAAAGAAGGGCGCGGGAAGAATACCTGCTATTTCAGGCTGAATTAGATTCCCTTCAATACGCGCAACTTTTTAGAGGGCCGCGCCTGTTCATACGAGCAGGTGCGGCCCTTTTGATTGCCCAAAAGGTCGTGCACAATAACGCAATAAACCTACTAAAAAGTCAAGCCCAAATTAAAAGAAAAGTTATAGGCAGGAAAAGAGCATAGCAAAGCAGAGGCGGCAAAACGGAACGCTTGGCCGCCTCAAATAAAGTATTGGGGATCTCAGCTCATTCTATTGTCGGCAAGCTGCGGTAGAGCTCTGTGACCTTGCCATAGGCTGTCATGTGGGGCCTGGTGCTTTTGGAATGGCGCTGGCCAGCAGATTGGTTCCTTAAAATCGAGGGGGGATTTGGTGAAACAAAAGATTGCAAAGGGAATCCGGGTGGTTACAGTGCCGCCTGTTCTGGTTTCCGCAATGCTGCTGATCTTGTATCAGGTCTATGGGGACGAGTTTGCGTCAGGAACCATGCTTTTGTGCGGGATTTTTTTCCTGGCGTTGCTGCCGGTGCTGGCCTATCCCCTTGCGTCCTGGGGATATCAGCGGAGAAAACACCCCAACCGGTTTTTAACATTGAGGGAAAAGCAACGGAATCTGGCCTTTCTTCTTACGCCGGTGGGGTATTTTCTGGGGTGGATTGCGGGATGGCTGGGACATTGCTCTGCCATGATGATGGGAGTTCTGACGGTTATCTGATGGGCGTGATCCTGCTGACTGTGCTGAACAAAGGCTTTCATATCAAAGCCAGCGGCCATGCCTGCAGCTGTGTGATGGCCTATCTGCTCTTGGGGGAGTGGCTTGGGCGTATTTTTCATCTGTGTTCCTCTTTATCTTGGTGAATTCTGGGCCAGTGTTTCTCTCAAGCGCCACACCGTAAAAGAATTTATAGGGGGAACCGGTGTGGCCGTGTTTGCGTTTTTGGCCCAGAAGTTTCTGTATTTGATGTAGCGTCGCTTTGCATAGGGAAAGAAAATTTGTCCATGGGAACGGGGTTTCGGCCCGATACCTTCAAATAAAAGAGAGCCCTTCGAATCGGGCGGCGGTTGACGCTGCCCCCCACTTCGAAGGTTTTTTTGTATGTTCCAGATGTTGAGAGAAAGCGGTGCGTTGATTTCTGCCTGGCCATTGACAATGCCCAGGACAGCAGATATAATTCCACCTAACGATAGGTAGAATTATTTTGGAGGAAGATCGATGAAAAGAGACAGCACAAAAGATAAGATTCTGGAAGCGATGTATACGCTGATTGCCGAAAAGGGATATGACAAATCTTCCATTGGCCAAATTGCAGATAGGATCGGCATCAAAAAAGCCTCGATTTATTATTATTTTGCCTCCAAAGAGGAAATTTTCTTGGAACTTGTGCAAGGCTTGTATCAGGACGATTTTGCGGGAAAAATCCAGGAGATTCAAACAAAGGAGACTTTCCAGGACTACCAGAAGGCCATTGTCGCTTTGGGAGAGGATTTCATAGCGTCGTATTTTGAAAACCAGACGCTTCGAAAAGTGTATGCGGAAATTGACATCCAGACCACCCGGATACCGGCCCTTCAGACATTCGCCCAGGAGGCCAACCGCACACTGAAAAACTTCCTGTTTCAATCTCTTTCTTATGGTGTAAAGATCGGCGCCTTTTTACCCGATTTTGATGTGGAAAAGAATGCGCAGATGCTTTATACCATTTTGATCGGCATCGATGCCGCCATTTTATATGATTTGCCTGTTGAGCCGGAAGTGGTTTGGAACACTTCCGTAGGGTATTTGTTTGCGCAAAAGGAGCTGCAATGATGATAGAAACTCATTTTGTGACATTGCCTGTGAAGAAGGTTTTTTTCAAGTTGACCATTCCCAGCGTGATGAGCATGTTCTTTTCATCCATATACATGATGGCCGATGGGATTTTCGTGGGGCATTTCGTCGGTTCGGATGCGTTGGCTGCGGTCAATATGGTCATGCCGGTGATCATGATATTGTTTGCGGTGTCCAACATGATTGCCGTTGGGTCTTCGGTGAAAGTGTCCACGGCCTTGGGAGAAAAGAATCCTGGGAAAGCCCGCAGTATGTTTTCTTTCAGCACGGCGCTGGTGATAGGAGTGGGAGTTTTCTTTGCCGCTGCGGGGCTTCTTTTCTCAAAGCCGCTGATCCACCAAGTGATCGGGGAAGACCAGCTGGCCGAAATGGCGATTCAGTATTCCCGGGTGCTGATGCTTGGATTGCCCTTCATCATGCCCCTGTTTGCCATGGACAATTTTTTGAGAGTGTGCGGCAAAGCCCGGTACAGTATGTGGATCAATATCATCGTGTCGGTGCTCAACATCTTTTTGGATTGGCTGATGGTTGCCAAATGGGAGTGGGGGATTTCCGCCTCTGCATTGGCCACAGTCATCAGCATGATGATCGGGTCCGTATTTTCATTTTTTCCCTTTTTCAGCAAGAAGATCACGCTGTATTTCACAAAGCCCAAAATCAAAAAGGCCGAGTTGCTCGGTATGCTGTACAATGGGAGTTCGGAGTTTTTGAGCAGCATTGCAAGCTCGGTTATTGCCACTTTGATCAATGCCGTTTTGCTGTATTTGGGGGGATCGGTGGCGGTGGCCAGCTACGGGATCGTGATGTATATTGACACTTTGCTGGTAGGTGTGTTATATGGTGTTGTGGACTCCATACAACCGGCGGTCAGCTATAATCTGGGCGCGGGAAAAGTAAAGCGGACATTCTCCTTTTTCAAAATATCCTGTGTGGTTACGGCGGCGATTTCCGTACTCTGCATGGCTGTGATCCTGATATTTCCCGATAAATTGGCTGCTGTTTTCTCCGAGAAAGGCAATGTTCAGGTGATGCAGATGACAGTGGCCGCCTTGCTGCTGTTTGCGCCATCCTATTTGTTTACATGGTTTAACATGGTCACAAGCGCCTTTTTGACAGCCATGGACAAACCAAAGGAATCCATGATCATCATGCTTTTCCGAACCGTTTTGCTGCCGGTGTCCTGTCTGGTGATCCTGACTTCTGTTATGGGAGTGTACGGCGTGTTTTCCACGATTACATTATCCAGTCTTCTGACCTGCATTCTGGCCGGTCTGATCTGGAGGAAAACGGTATGGAGTTACGCCCATTAAAACGCAGCGAAAGGCCCGTGAAGCACAGGCCGCTAAATATTGGAGGTGCTCAGATGAAACGAATTTTGCCTATATTGATTTCTCTTTTGTTTTTGCTCGCTGGCTGCAGCAGGGCAGAAACGGATCGCTCTTATGAGCAGATCACCCAGGAAAAGCAAAAGAGATGATGGATACCCAGGATGTGATCGTGCTGGATGTGCGGGAACAGGATGAATATGACAGCGGGCACATTCCCGGCGCTGTTCTGCTGCCGGTGGGAACCATTGATGAGGACACCGCCGGTGAAGTGATTCCGGAGAAGGATTCGACGGTTCTGGTCTATTGTCGCAGCGGCAATCGCAGCAAAGCCGCCTCGGACACCTTGGTGAAATTGGGATACACCAAGGTTTATGAGTTCGGCGGCATCAACACCTGGCCCTATGACATAGAGCAGTAAGCCGGGATATTTTCCATTCCCCTCAGAAATCCATGGATTTCTGAGGGGAATTGTTTTTCTTGGGGCTGCTTCCTTGGCCACGATTCTTCCACAAACATGACAGACTGTTGTCCGCCTCCTGTGCTATAATACAGAAAAACAGGAAAGGCGGTGCATTCCATGAAGATGGAGCGGCTCATCGGCATTTTATCCATCCTGCTCCAGCGGGAAAAGGTCACGGCGCCGGAACTGGCCCGGCAGTTCGAGGTGTCCCGGCGGACCATCCAGCGGGACATCGAGTCTTTGGGCCGTGCAGGTATCCCCATCTCCACTGTCCAGGGCCCGGGCGGCGGCATCTCTATCATGGAGGGATACCGGGTGGACCGCACGGTGCTCACCGCCCCGGAGATGCAGGCCATCCTGGCCGGCCTCAGGAGCCTGGACAGCGTCAGCGGCACCCGGCGCTATGCCCAGCTGATGGAAAAACTGTCCGTCGGAACAGGCGGATTGGTGCCAGGCGGCGCCCATATGCTCATCGACCTTTCTTCCTGGTACAAAACCAGCCTGCTGCCCAAAATTGAGTGCATCCAGGAGGCCATGGAGCAGCATTGTACCATACAGTTTACCTATTTTTCCCCCAAGGGGGAATCGGTGCGCACCGTTGAGCCCTATTATCTGGTGTTTCACTGGTCCACCTGGTATGTATGGGGCTGGTGCCGGATGCGGGAGGATTTCCGCCTTTTTAAGCTGAATCGCATGACAGAACTCACTCGGGGCCAGCCTTTTTCTCCTCGCAGCGCACCGCTGCCGGACTTTACACTGGAGAGAGTTTTTCCGGCAAACTATCAGGTTACGGTCCTCTTTGATCCGGCCTGCCGCTGGAGGCTGATGGAGGAATACGGGGCAGATCATTTTACGGAGGAGCCGGATGGCCGGCTGCGTTTCACCGGAAGTTTTCCCGATGGAGATAGTGTGCTCAGCTGGGTTCTGACCTTTGGAGACAAGGCAGAACTGGTGGAGCCGGAAGAATTGCGGGTGCAGCTGGGGAAACTGGCGGAAACGCTGGCCCACCGTTATCAAAGGGGGAGATCGCATGGCATCCCATAGGGATTTTGTAGATTATGTGGCCGAACAACTGGGGGAGGCCGGAGCCATCCGCAGCCGAAAGATGTTCGGGGAATACGGCCTTTATTGCGATGATGTGTTTTTCGCCGTCATTTGCGACGACCTGCTTTTTGTGAAGGTCACACCGGAGGGGGAGGCAGCCTTCCCGGATCTGCCCAAGGCCCCGCCCTATGAAGGAGCCAAGGAATCCTTTCTGGTGGAGGATGTGGAAGACCGGGAGTGCCTGGCTGCGTTAACTCGCATCACCAGCCAGGCGCTGCGGGACAAACAGCAAAAGAAAGGAAGAAAATGACGATGGCTTTTGACTACAAGAAAGAATACAAGGAATTCTATCTGCCGCCCAAAACCCCGGGGATCGTCACGGTACCGGCCATGAACTTTCTGGCGGTGCGGGGGCAGGGGGATCCCAACGAGGAAGGCGGTGCTTACAAGCAGGCCCTGGAAATGCTCTATGGGGTGGCCTTCACCATCAAAATGAGCAAGAAAGGAAAGCATCAGCTGAAGGGCTATTTCGATTATGTAGTGCCGCCCTTGGAGGGGCTTTGGTGGCAGGAAGGTGTTTGCGGGGTGGATTACGCCCATAAAAAGGACTTTCAGTGGATCTCCCTGATCCGCTTGCCGGAGTTTGTGACAAAGGAAGTCTTTCACTGGGCCATCCAGGAAGCTGCGGAAAAGAAGCAGCGGGATTTTTCCAAAGTGGAGTTTTTCTCTTGGGAGGAGGGATTGTGCGTTCAGTGTATGCACATCGGCCCTTATGATGACGAGCCCGCCACTGTGGCCGCCATGGAAGAATACACGAAGAATCAGGACTATGAAGAGGATTTCGGAGAGAACCGATTCCACCATGAAATCTATTTGAGCGATGTGCGCCGGTGCAAACCGGAAAAGCTGAAAACCGTCATCCGGCACCCGGTGAGGAGAATGCTATGAAAGGATTTTCCCGTGAGGAGACCCGCTTTTCTTTGTGCGGCCTGAATTGTCTTTTGTGCAGCATGCACCTGGGCGGCTATTGTCCCGGCTGCGGCGGTGGGGCAGGCAATCAGAGCTGCGCCCTGGCCAGATGCTCCTTGGAGCATGGCGGCATCCGGTTTTGCTGGGAATGCCCGGAGTACCCTTGTTTTCGCTATGAGGAGTTTGACGATGGAGATTCTTTTGTTCCCCACCGGAACCGACAGCAGGACATCGCACAGGCCTGGGAGCTGGGATTGGAAACTTACCTGGCTCAGCTGGAGGAAAAGCGGGAGATTCTGGACGAGCTGTTGACCCATTACAACGATGGCCGGCGCAAAACTTTTTTCAATAGGGCGGTTTACTTGCTGCCTTTGGAGGATTTGCCGAGGGGTGCGGGCTGCCTTGGATCGTCAATCGGCGCAAGGGGAGCAGGAAGCCAAGGCGCGGGCTCTGGCTGCGGTGCAACTGCTGCAGGAAGCGGCAGATCGCCGGGGCCTCAGTCTGAAGAGCAAGAAAAAACCGAAAAAGGGGTGATTCCATGGCGGCTTCCCAGGTGAGTGTTTTGTTTCCCTGTCCAGTGGAGCAAGTATGGCGGACCGTGACCGATCTTTCCTGCACCACCTGGCGCAGTGATCTGAAAGGGGTGGAGGTGCTGGACGAGATTCACTTTGTGGAGCATACCAAAAGCGGCTATGCCACAAAGTTTACCGTTACGGTTTGCGAGCCGTTTCACTCCTGGGCCTTTGTTATGGAGAATGACAATATGTCCGGTTCCTGGGAGGGTATCTTTCAGGAGGTGGAGGGCGGCACACAGTTGACCTGCACCGAAACGGTCATGGCCAGGCACTGGTGGATGCGTCCTTTTGTGCCCGGTTATTTGAAGCGGCAGCAGAAGCGATACCTGAAGGATTTGCGGAAAAAGCTGCTGAAATAAGCCATGTTAACAGGCGTTGCTTGCGGCCACGGGTCCTTCTTCGTATAATATGAGCGAAAGGAGTGAGCCCGTATGTTAAGGGAAAATATCAAGACTATCCGAAAATCCAAGGGGCTTTCCCAACAGGAACTTGCCGTTAAACTGAATGTGGTGAGGCAGACCATCTCCAAATGGGAACAAGGGGGTTCACTTAGATAAAGATACCACATCAATCCCACGCTGACTTTTGCTCAAGCGATACAGCCGGAGGGCTGGATAACAAGAAAAGGCGGTATGCGCCCCGTGGAGGGGTAGCGTACCGCCTTTTCTTGTGGGGGTTTCCAAAGGGGGCAACGCCCCCATTTGGCACACGACTTTGCGAAGCAAAGTGTAGTGTGTTATACGCTCTGTCGGCGTTGCCGTGAAAATGCCGTTGCCGCCGGGGAGGGCAAGGGCATTTGAAGCGGCAGGAAAACAGGGCTGTGCTTGTGTGGCGTGGAGCCGCAAGCGCAGCTCTGTTTTCATCAGCAGACAGGGCGTATATGAAAGCCCCCGTCCCTCGTCCTACGCTCCGACTTGTGGACAAAGTGTCCCGAAGTTGTGGCCACACTCCCGGAAAAGTAGCAGGACAGCGGGCAACCGTCAAGGCTGAAATGAACGGGTTTACACCCGGCCTTGACCGCCGCCCGCCGTCCCACTGAATGGGTGGACAAGGCGGCCAATCCCTCAAAGTGCTTGTCCGCGCTCTTTCTGATTTTGAGGTATTCAGTTTTTCAAAATTGAATAATCAAAATAAATTTTTTCGATTGAAAAAATTTTATTTGTTATCATCTTCAATGCCATATTTTTTCTTTTGCCGAATCACATAATTACTGATTTTTTCATCATATAGTGGATACTGGTAATCCAACTGGCATGCCACTTCTGACGAAACCTCCCGGAACAATGCCATACATTGTTCAAAGGATTCCCACATATGGGGATAGGAATCCATATTATAAGTGGACATAAGTCGTTCCCACAATTCCTCTGGGACATATTGCTTCATAAATTTATAGTTTTTTCCCAAACTGAAATGAAATCCCTGTTTGATACCAATCAGCCAGGAAATCATGCGAAGCAATTCTTTTCGTACTATATCATTCATATGGTCAATAGCAAAAAGAATTTCTTTGCGGCATAAGCCCTTTACTACATATGTTGTAGTATTCCAAAATTCATTACAGCAATCGTCAAACATTCTTTGAGTAGGCTTCTGCAAGTGGTAGTCTATATCCGTTGGTATTGGCGGCTTTACGATACGGTTGTCTTTATCCAACAGTAACTTTACCAGTTTATCCCATGTAAAATACTCGTCTATCAGTTCCAGCGGCAGCAAAGTTAAATCTATCTTAACATCATCAGTAAACAGCATTAAATATGAAAATCCCTTTTCTACAGCTGGAAATAATTCCATATCTTCCGGCTTTTGCAGAATCAACCTTTCACCAAATATATCTAGCCATTTATCATCACTTGTGAAGCTGTCCATATCCGTAACAAAAAAAGTAATATCAAAATCCTGAAAATCATCAGGCGGAATATTTGTATTTGTTCTAGATCCTTCCAAAGTAACCATGCGAATGCGTTTGTCTGTTTTTGCAAAATTCAAAACAATATCATAAACTTCCTTTTCTGATCTCATTTTTATCTCCTCCAATTATTGAAATAGGTGTGAAGCCATTTTAGGGCTTTCCCGCCTTGATTACCCTTTAGCAAAGACGGGCGGGACTGTCAACGGCGGCGCATGAAATGCGCCGTTCATCTTGACCGTTGACTGGCTCGGCTGGCTTTGCTATCTCTCGATAAATTGTACCGAAATATTGAATTATTCTGGTACATACAAATAGCAACCTTTCACATGGTCATTTACAATTCCGATTGCCTGCATATACGCATATATAATCGTGCTGCCTACAAACTTAAAGCCTCGTTTTTTTAAGTCTTTACTGATTCTATCTGAAAGTGGCGTTGTTGCAGGAATGTCCGCTTCCGATTTGAAATGATTATGAATCGGTCTATTCTTAACATAAGACCAAATAAACTTATCAAAACTTCCGTATTCTTCTTGGATTTTGATAAATTGCTGTGCGTTTGTGATTGTCGACTTAATTTTTAATCTATTGCGAACAATATTGGCATTTTGCATTAACTCATCAATTTTAGTTTCGTCATAGAGAGCAATTTTTTGATAATCAAACTCGTTGAAGGCTTCCTTAAATGCAGCTCTTTTATTTAATATCGTCAGCCATGATAATCCGGCTTGCATACCTTCAAGAACCAACATTTCAAATAGTTTTCTATCATCATGAACGGGCTTTCCCCATTCCTCATCATGGTATTCTTTATAGAGTTCTGTGGTTGCCCACGAACATCTTTCTCTATCGTCTTTCTTCATGGTATCCTCCGTTTGTAAAATTTGTTTTTGTCGCCCACTTATTTTCTCCCCCGCTGGGGCTTTGGATTTTTCAGCAAGTCAGACTTTTGTGCAATTCTTTTTAGCCATTTCTTTTCTTCCTCGGACAGCTTCTTATAATTCAGTTTGAGCCGCTTGCAGATAAACATCATAGCCGCCTGCTCCGGGTCGCTGTCCTCTTTAGCGGTTTCCTCGGCGGTCTGCAAAAAATCTTCCAGTGGATTGTCCTCCGGGACACTGAAAAAATCGTCCTTGTGGGCTTCCCGCAGGTCGAAGGCTATCTTGTTTATGTCCTGCTGTATCACATAGCGGCAAAAGCTGTCGTCGTCAATGTGGGCGGCGATAAGCTGTCGCAGCTGCGGGTCAGTCAAGCCGGGATTGTGTTGTTTCATAATCGTTGCACTCACAGCGTCCACAATGGCGTTTGCGCTCTGCACCTGCTTTCCCGCTATGCCGTTCACATAGATTTCAAGGTCGGCCATGAGCCGGGGAAAATCCGGGTGTGTCGCCAGCTCACACAAAAGAGAATTGTCCACCAGCCCGCTTTTCAATAGTTCTATCATGCCATCACTCAAATGCAGGTCTGCAAGATCGGCGTTTGGGTGATTTTTGGTTTCGGACAGCCCCAGCAGATAATCGGCGGTCACGCCGTAAAACTTTGCCAGCTTGATAATGGCATAGTGGCTGATGTCCTTGAAGTCCTCCGCTTCATAGCTGCCCAGCGCAGACTTGGAGAGATGGGTCTGCTCCGCAAGTTGTTCCAGCGTTAAGCCACGCTCTACACGCAAATCTTTTAGGCGTTCTTGAATTGTTAGAGCCATGCTATCCTCCCCTTGTCTGTATGATAAATTAATGATTTTTATTTTATAAGGGTAATAAGCCCATCAACTAATTGAAAGCCGTTTTTTAGGTAGAAGTTTTCAGATGGAAATCCGCTTTCGGTATTTAGTATAATCGCATTCATTTTTTCATTCTGTATTTCGTATTCAATTAATTTCAGAAAGTAACTTCCAATTCCTTTCCCTTGCAAGTCTGATTTTACGCAAAATTGGTCGATATAGTATTCCATACCGTTAATCCACGGTTTTTTCATTCCTATGCTCAGAGCAATAATACTGCTTTCTTCTTTCAAAACATAGCCCACAAAATAATTGTTTGTCATGTAATTTTGGAAAAAACTCACTACCTGTTTTCTGGAACTATATGTATCATGCCATGGAGCTTTTGTGAACACATCAATAAATAAGTCCACACATTCATCAATGTGTTTGTTCGACATTTTGATTATATCCATTGGTTAAACTCGCTTTCTTTTTCTCGTTTATATTATACCACAATTCCGAGAGCGAGGAAATAGCCTGTTTTTTAAGTCGATTTCCCACCTTTCGGATATACGGGACGGACGGTCATTTAGGTGTAGACTTATGGTAGTTCATCGATGAACGGCACCTTGAAAACAGAATGACCGTCCGAAAAAGGATACCCCGGCTGGGGAAGCACTGCAAGGAGCCGGACTTCGGGACAAAATATCCCGAAGTTGCGGGGAGCGTGCCAACGCCGGAACACGCCGCAGGAATGGGGCAGGAAACCTTTTCGGAGGAACGGCAACGGAAAGCAAAATGGAGGGAACGCATGAGAGATAACCCCTATAAAGACTTGCCGCCGCTGGAACGCAGGCCGGACGGTTCCCTTTACCGCATGACACCGGCGCAGAGGAAACAGGCGGCCAGCCTGATACGCCGGGAGTGCTGTTGCTGTGAGGACGGCAACTGCATTGTCCTTGACGATGGGGACACCTGCACCTGCCCGCAGACGATTTCTTTCTCGGTCTGCTGTAAGTGGTTCCGCTGGTCGGTCTTGCCGCTGGACGGAACGCTGGAAGCGGAGATTTTCCGGGATAGGGACTTGAAACGCTGTGCGGTCTGCGGCGGCGTGTTCGTCCCCAAATCCAACCGGGCAAAATACTGCCCCGGCTGTGCCGCCAGAGTTCACAGGCGACAGAAAACAGAAAGTGAACGGAAAAGGAGGTCTGCTGTGGACAGTTAGGAGCGAAAAAAGCCTTGATTTATCAGGCTCCGCAAGCCCCAAACCGGGGCAGGTGGTATAAAGTATCGCCCGCCCCGGAAAACGGGCTTCTAACCGTCCACAAAACGCACTATGACAAATACCATCTATATCCATCAGCCGGAAAAGGCGTTCAGCTTCACCCGGCTCCCGAATTTCCTCTTTGAAGCCCCCACATTCAGGCCCCTGTCCAACGAGGCAAAGGTTCTGTACGCCTTTATCCTGCGCCGGACAGAGTTGTCCCGCAAGAATGGGTGGGCGGATGACTGCGGACGGATTTTCCTGTATTACCCTATCTGCGAAGTGGTTGACCTGCTCCATTGTGGGCGGCAGAAAGCGGTGAACACCCTGCGGGAACTGCAATACGCCGGACTGGTGGAAATCCAGAAGCAGGGCTGTGGAAAACCCAACCGCATTTTCCCAAAATCCTATGAAGCGGTTCCAAACACCGACTTCAAGAAATCCGGTTCTGGTACGCCGGGGGACTGAAAACCGTACCCATGAAGTACGGAAACCGCCCTCCTGAAGTATGAAAACCGGACGGTATATAGAAATACAAAGATTAAAATGACTGATTTATATCCATTCCATTCTTATCGTATCAGAGATAATTCCGGCGGGATTTTCCCTGTAGAAAACCCCGGATAGGAAAGGAATGGGGAAAGGAGCAGAATGGCACAACACGCAATTTTGCGGTTTGAGAAGCACAAGGGCAACCCGGCAAGGCCGCTGGAAGCCCATCACGAAAGACAGAAAGAACAGTATACCAGCAATCCCGACATTAACACAAGCCGGAGCAAATACAACTTCCATATCGTCAAGCCGGAGGGGCGCTATTACCACTTCATTCAGAGCCGTATTGAGCAGGCTGGATGCCGTACCCGCAAGGACAGCACCCGGTTTGTCGATACCCTGATAACTGCCAGCCCGGAGTTTTTCAAGGGGAAATCCCCAAAGGAAATACAGGCATTTTTCCAGCGGGCGGCGGATTTCCTCATTGACCGGATAGGCCGGGAGAATATCGTATCGGCGGTGGTACACATGGACGAGAAAACGCCCCACCTGCATTTGACCTTTGTTCCGCTGACAAAGGACAACCGCCTGTGCGCAAAGGAGATTATCGGCAACCGGGCAAACCTGACGAAGTGGCAGGACGATTTTCACGCCTATATGGTGGAGAAATATCCTGACTTGGAGCGTGGGGAAAGTGCCAGCAAGACAGGCCGGAAGCATATCCCCACCCGGATTTTCAAACAGGCGGTTTCCCTCTCCAAACAGGCCAGAGCCATTGAAGCCGCCCTTGACGGCATTAACCCACTGAACGCCGGAAAGAAAAAAGAGGAAGCCCTCTCCATGCTGAAAAAGTGGTTCCCGCAGATGGAGAACTTCTCCGGGCAGTTGAAAAAGTACAAGGTCACAATCAATGACCTGTTGGCGGAGAATGAGAAGTTGGAAGCAAGGGCAAAGGCCAGTGAAAAAGGCAAGATGAAAGATACGATGGAACGGGCAAAGCTGAAAAGCGAACTGGACAATTTACAGCGGCTGGTTGACCGTATCCCGCCGGATATACTGGCGGAACTGAAACGGCAGCAGCGGCACACGGTAAAGGAAAGGTGATAGTATAAGCAGAAATTTTCGCCGCTCCTGTGCGGCATTGTACCTTGAAAACTGAATATGGAGGACACTGGATGGCAAAAAGCGAAAGCGATATTTTTACACCCCGGACAGGGCAGGTCATACAAGCAGAGAACGGCACGCAGTATTTTGTATGTGGGAACAACCGTATAAAAATCTCCGAACACTTCGCCGCAGGCGGGAAGCCCCTCGGTGATCTGATTGTAGATGTGGTGCGGCATACCGCAGAAAAAGCCGCTTCAACCTGATAGCCCATCATTGATAACACGCCCACGCTTATGATATAATTGCCATAGAGCAAAAGTATTGTAAGCGTGGGTTGTTTCTTTAGAAGGAGGATTTTTAACGGTGAAACAACCTTACAATACTACGATTTACAACACGGCGCTTTATATGAGATTGAGCCGGGACGATGAACTGCAAGGAGAAAGCGGGAGTATTCAGACACAACGCATGATGCTCCGGCAATATGCCGCCGAGCATGGCCTGAATGTCATAGATGAATATATCGACGATGGATGGTCTGGAACGAACTTTGACAGGCCGGATTTTCAGAGAATGATTGATGACATTGAGGACGGGAAAATCAACTGCGTTGTTACGAAGGATTTATCCCGCTTAGGCAGAAACTACATTCTGACCGGCCAGTACACGGAAATCTACTTTCCCAGCAAAGGCGTCCGCTATATCGCTGTCAATGACAATGTGGACACCATCAACGGAGAGAATGAGCTTGCCCCATTCCTCAACATTTTGAATGAAATGCACGCCCGCCAGACCAGCAAAAAGGTAAAGGCGGCCATGCGGACACGGTTCGCAAATGGCGCACACTATGGAGCCTATGCTCCGCTTGGCTATGTCAAAGACCCGGATAAGAAAGGCCATCTTCTGATTGACCCGGAAACAAGGTGGATTATCGAAAAGATTTTTGACCTTGCCGTTCATGGCCGGGGAGCCGCCAGCATTACACGGATTTTGGTCGAAGAAAAAGTACCTACTCCCGGCTGGCTGAATTTCCAGAGATACGGCACTTTCGCAAATATCTATGCCGGAGCGCCGGAGGAAAAAGCCTATGCGTGGACGATAGCGCAGGTGAAAAGTATTCTGAAAGAGGAAACCTATATCGGACACAGCGTCCACAATAAGCAGACCAATATTTCATTCAAAAACAAGAAGAAAGTACGCAAGCCAAAAGAGGAATGGTATCGTGTGGAGAACACCCACGAAGCGATTATTTCCGAAGATGTGTTCCGTCAAGTACAGGAGCAGATTTGCAACAGGCGCAGACGGCAGAAGAACGGCACAACACAGATATTTTCCGGGCTGGTAAAATGTGCGGACTGCGGCTGGTCGCTGGCCTATGGTATGAACAGCCAGAACAAAAATCACTATGCCCACTACCATTGTAGCAAGTACGGGCAAGGATTGCACCAGTGTTCCATGCACTATATCCGCTATGATGTGCTTTACGCCTATGTCCTTTCCCGTCTGCAATACTGGTCTGTGCTGGTACAGCAGGATGGGGACAAACTTCTGAAACGGCTACTTAACGCCAGCGACAAGGAACGCAATACTGCAAGGAAGCGGCAGACAGCCGAACTGAAAAAGGCGGAAAAGCGCAAAGCAGAAGTAGACACCCTGTTTGCAAAAATGTATGAGGACTGGTCTGCCGGACGCATTACAGAATACAATTTCAATATGCTGTCCGAAAAGTATCAGGGCGAACAGCGAGAATTGGACGCAAAAATTGAACGGCTTCACGAAGCGATGGAGGTCGCCGCCCAGACAGCGGTTGACGCTGAAAAGTGGATAGGTCTGATGAAACAGTATGTCAATCCCACAGAATTGACGGCTGAACTTCTGAATACGCTGATTGAAAAAATCCTTGTCCATGAAGCGGTCAAAAGTGAGGACGGAAGCCGGGAACAGGAAGTGGAAATCTTCTACCGCTTTATCGGCAAAATCGAATGACACATCTTGAGATACCCAACAATATCTTTAACTAAGGGAAACGGGGTTGTCGGTTCCGGATGCGGATATGTTGATCTCCCTGTCGGAAGCGCTGGAAACACCAGTGAGCATATTGCTGGGAGAAACCGTGATGGAACCAGAGGCCGATGCCATCAAAGCCATTTCCGAAAAGCTGGAGATTATCAATTTGCAGCTTGCACAGAGACAGGCCATGAGAAGAAAAATCCTTCATTGGCTGTTGATTTCATTCTGTGTGGTTATCGTGGCGGTTTCTGTGGTTCTCCTCAAAGCCAGCAGCCCTTATTTGGGCTGGGATTATGGGGACCCGGAAATTGCTGTTGCAGGAGCGGCTTTTCACGGCTTTGAGTGGCTGTTTGTCAGGGCGGCCCCGGTTGTGCTGATTGCGGCGCTCGTTGGAGTTTTTCTGACAAGGAAAAAAGTGTGAAATGTCCTGGGAGAAAAGGTGGTTTGGCTGACCACATGATTCGAATGTCACCAGACAAATTAAGGGCCTTTTGATAGTATAAGGCCCCTGGCTTTTGCCGGGGGCCTATGCTTATTTTGCCCAATAAGCTATGGCATCCCGCAGGAAGCGGGCACAGCCGGGAAGGTGTTTGTCGTAGTAGGCGGTAAAGCGGGCATCCATCACATACAGCTCTGCAATCCCCCGGTGTTTGACGGGATCATACCGGTTGCCTGTGATGGTGAGCCACCGGCGGTGGAGAGTACAGATTTCCTTCCCCTCCTGGCTTTCCGGCTGGAGGCCGGCCTGGACAGCGGCCTCCAGCCGGTCCTGGATCTCCTGACCCAGGTTCGTCCACTCCCTGTATTGTTCCAGGGTCAGATTCATCACGGCGGCGTTGACTTCATCCACTTCTTTGTCGCCGTACTTGCTGCGGATCTCCTGGCCGTAAACTTCTTCGTTATGGGCGATGGTCTGTTTTTTGAAGGCTTCAAACTTTTTCTCGTCCTGCATAAATTCCTTCCTTTCTTCTGCCCGGATGGTGTCTTTCACCGATTGGATCAGCTGTTCCAGATGTTCCCGTTTGGCTTCCAGTGCAGCCAGATGGCGTTCCAGAGCGGCCAGACGGTCAAAGGAGGGATCGTCCAGACATTCTTTGATCCGGGCCAGCTCCACCCCGAGAGCCCGGTAATAGAGAATATCCTGCAGCCGGTCCACTTCGGCCTGGCCATAATAGCGGTAGCCGCTTTCGGCGACCCGGCTGGGCTTCAGCAGCCCGATCTGGTCGTACCAGCGCAGAGTGCGGGTGGTCACCCCGGACAGGCGCGACAGTTCCTGAGTGGAGTACTCCATGAACATCCCTCCTTGTGAATAAGATAGCAGTTGACGGAGCGTCAGAGTCAAGAGAAAATTTTATATCCGGCGGATTGTTTGCTGCAAATGGTGTCTGATCAAATGATTGGGCACCATTTATTTTACCATTTTCCTCTCACAGCACGCAAAAATTGCAAGCCCTGTTGTGGAATGCAATTTTTCTGCAAAGTCCTTGACTGCACGCGGCGTGCAGTTTTACGGTGAGGAGGAAATGAAGATGGAAAAAACATTGCGCCAGGTATGCACTGAACTGAAAGTTTCCCGACGGGCTGTCCAAGGCTATGAAAAGGCAGGATTGGTAGCGGCTTCTGGAAAAAATAAATATGGATATTTGCTTTATGGAGAACCGGAACGAGAGCGGATTCGCTTGGTCCGGTTTTATCAGCAACTGGGATTCCGGCTAAAGGAGATCAAGGAGCTTCTGGACGCTGACGGCCCTGTCAGAAAAGCAACTCTCCAGGCCAAAGCAGCAGAGCTGGAAAAGGAGGATATTCATCTGAGGGAACTGATCCGGCAGGCAAAAGAATACATCGCTGCGCTGTAACAGTCTTTGGGCTTTCAGAAAATTGCGTTCCATTCAATACAAAGGAGGACATATTATGAAAAGGAAATTGTTGTCTTTACTGCTGATGTTGGTCATGCTGGCCAGTCTGGCTGCCTGCGGAGGACCGGATCAGGCGGGGCAGGGAGGGGCGGAAGGCTCACCCAAAGAGGAGAAGCTGCAAAAAAGCAGTGAAACCCTGGAGCCTTTTCGCAAGGAGGCCATATTGGCAGAGACCGTGATGATGGATGAAGGGGGCGTGAAGGTCACAGCCACCGGTCTGGCGTATACAGAGAGTTCTGCCGATCTGGCAATCACCATTGAAAACAACAGCGGCAAAGACCTGTCATTCACCAGCGGTTCTTTGGGATATAGCTGCAACTCCGTCAATGGATATATGGTCAGTGACGGCTATTTGAACTGCGATGTTTTAAATGGAACCGTTGCCAACGATGTCATCAGCTTCAGCTATGATACCCTGATGCTTTATGGCATCAATGAAATTGCAGATATAGAAATCGGTTTTGATATAAAAGATGCCGATTACAACAGCATTTATTTCAACTCTCCGCCAATACACACCTCTGCGTTTCAGGGGCATGACTATGAAACAGATCATTATCAGCAGACCATCACAAGCCAGGCATCCATGAACACTTATAACTACGAAATGATTTACTTTTCTCAAGAACCCCTCTATGCACAGCAAGGAGTGGAGCTGCTTTCCAGCGGTGTAGTGGTCAATCAGGATGGGGAGAGGGCTCTGCTGTTGGAAATGGAGAATACCGGGGATAAAACGGTCTACCTTGCCACATCCGATATCGGGATCAACGGTCTGACGGCGACCACTTCCCTTTGGTCCAGTAGTGCTGTCGCACCGGGCAAACGCTGCATTGTGGATGTGCAGCTGGATAAGGTGCTGGAATCTTCCTGGTGGAGTGTGTACGGCATCGATGAAATAGGGGAGATCTCTCTTTCCATCGGGTTGATGGATGAACAATGGATGAATGTTGCAGAGAAAATGCCTGTGGAGATCGCTATCCCTGGCGTGAAGGCTTCTTTTGATGACAAAGGCACAGAAGTCTACAACAAAAACGGTTTGCGTATGGTCGCCAAAACGGTACTGCAGGATGATTCTGATTACAGTTCTGACTGCCATGTGCTACTTTTGCTGGAAAACAACAGCGGAAAAATTATAGATATCCAGGATGTTCCAGGCTCTCTTTCGGTCAATGGAGTGATGAGTGACTATTCCTTCTCCTTCTATGAACTGGAAGATGGGGAAAGCGCAGTGCTTTCTATCACCCTGCCGGAAGTTGCTCTGGAAATGAACCAGATCACATCACCCCAGGAGATCAAGGAAATA
The DNA here is from genome assembly GCF_018917925.1 of Intestinimonas sp. MSJ-38. Classification (NCBI taxonomy): domain Bacteria; kingdom Bacillati; phylum Bacillota; class Clostridia; order Eubacteriales; genus Intestinimonas; species Intestinimonas sp. MSJ-38. The sequence goes on from NZ_JAHLPO010000003.1 coordinate 137,621, forward strand.
AACATCGGGTTTGAGATCCGGAATGGCCGGGAAATAATCGATGAACCCACAGTGACAATGGCTTTTGAGGAAGAAAAATAAAAAACTTGATGGGAAAGCATCGGATACCTTGTGGAGTTTTAAGACAAAAAACCGCCTTTTCAGGCGGTTTTTTGTTTGATCCGCGGCGGGAGAGAGGGAAGAAGATGAAGAATCAATGGGAGATCTGTTGAGGAAATCTGGTCATTCTGTTATGATGGATGCAAAACACCGGGCAGCGATGGGAATAGCCTGCATCGGGACAGGGAGGTGCAGGATGCGGATTCTTTTGTTGGGCAACAGCTTGACAACGGCCAATGGGATGCCCCGGATGCTGGCTGAAATCACCGGGGCAGAAGTGGTCTGCCACACCCGGGGTGGGGCCCGGCTGGCAGAGCATCTGAAGGGCAACACCAGACTGGGCGCCAAAACCCAGGCGGCTCTCAGAGAGGAAAACTGGGATTGTGTGGTGCTCCAGGAGATGAGCCACGGCCCCTTTACGGCAACCGAGCGCTTCTTTTCCAGCGTAGAGCGCCTTTGCAGCCAGATACGGCAGCATGGGGCTGTGCCGGTGCTGTATGCCACCTGGGCCTATGAAAAAGGCGGCAGCAAGCTGGAGAGCAAAGGCTGGGATTATGAAGAAATGGCCCTGGCAATGTCCGCAGCGTACAGCAAGGCGGCTCAGGACAATGGAGCCCTTCTGGCCGATGTAGGACAGCGGTTTTATCAGTTGAGCCAAAGAGAACAACTCTATGCCGCCGACGGCGTACACCCTAATGAGCAAGGTTCCCGTCTTGCGGCGGAGACCATCGGCCAGGTGATATTGGAACACAAGGAGAATGTGAAATGATTCGGGAAATCTGCAAAGACGAAGCATTTTTGGCCCAAAAGGCAGAGCTGGCTGCCGTGGAGGATCTGCCCGTTGCCGCCGATTTGCTGGATACGCTGAAACACCATCGGGAAGGCTGCGTGGGAATGGCGGCCAATATGATCGGCGTCAACAAAAGGATCATTGCCTTTGATGATGAGGGTACATACATGGTGATGTTCAACCCGGAGATCGTGAAGAAATCCGGGCCTTATGACACCCGGGAAGGGTGTCTGTCCCTGGTGGGCCTGCGCCCGGCCCGCCGGTTTCAGTCCATCAAGGTGCGCTGGCAGAACGAAAAGTTCCAGGAGCGTCTCCGCACCTTTACCGGCTGGACGGCCCAGATCATTCAGCATGAGATCGACCATTGTGAAGGGATCATCATATGAATCAAAACCCCGTGACCCTTTGCTTTGCAGGGAGGTGACCGGATGGAGCTGGGACTGACCTTTCCTTTGCAGCGGTTTTTGAAAATGAAACCGCCTCTTTACGGCACCGAACCGGACAGGCGGTTTTGCTGGGATGTGCACAACATTCGCCTTCGGGGCCGGGAATGTATGCTGGCCGTTCATTGCCACAGCCGGTATGCCTTTGTGCTCTGGGATGTGAGCCCTTTTCAGTGGGGAGATGTCACCGGGTTGTTTCGGGAGGGATTGGCGGACAGCCTGCACGGGGCTGGATTTGCACCGGAGGCGGTGGATAGGTATCTTCAGAAAGCTGGGGATATTGATTTGACCCGCACCCATGGCCGGCGGGAGGTGGCCTTCCTCAACCGGGCCTGGGAGGATGTGCTGGCGCTGGATCTGTGTTTGGACACCTCCCGGCAGGCCCAGCCTTTGCTGGATCAGGCCGTCAACACCCACCCCAGCCGATGTGCAGGGGCAGAGGGATTGGGCCTGCCTCTGGAGCGGATGGAAGAGATACTATATGATAAAAGAGGAAACGAATGATATGAAAACGCAATCGCTGGAAATCGGCGGAGCCACTGCGATTTTATATGGAGAAACAAGGGAAAAAGCTTATTTGTTTCTCCATGGGCAGATGGGGTGCAAGGAAGAGGGGGAGGCCTTTGCCCGCTTGGCCTGCCCAAAGGGATATCAGGTGCTGGCTATCGATTTGCCTGACCATGGACAGCGCCGGAACCGGGGAGAAGAGCTGACGCCCTGGGCGGCCCAGCCGGACATCCGGAGGGCAGTGGCCTGGGCTGAAGAGCGATGGGAACAGGTTTCCCTTCGGGCCAACAGCATCGGGGCCTATTTTGCCATGCTGGCATTTGAGAACCCTCACCATGCACTGTTGGTATCTCCTATTTTGAATATGGAGGAACTGATCCGGACGATGATGGTCTGGGCCAGGGTGACGGAAGAGCAATTGCGGGAACAGGGGGAAATTGTCACATCCTTTGGCCAGACTCTGTCCTGGAATTATTTGTGCTGGGTGCGGGAGCATCCGGTACATGACTGGACCTGCCCTGTGGACATTCTGTATGGAAGCGGGGATACGATGACTTCCCGCCATCAGGTGGAAGAATATGTGCAAAACCACAATGCCCATCTCACAGTGATGGAGGGGGGAGAACACTGGTTTCACACCCCGGAGCAGCTGGAGGTGCTGCGGGAGTGGGAGAAAAGGAGTATTTAAAGATGGAACAGCACAACGGGCAGCAGAAACCAAAAGTGGCCTTTCTTTGTGTCCACAACTCCTGCCGCAGCCAGATGGCCGAGGCCCTGAGGAAAAAGCTGGCGTCCGATGTGTTCGAAAGCTATTCCGCCGGCACAGAGCCTGCCTCCCGGATCAATGCCCAGGCGGTGCGCCTGATGCAGCAGGTGTATGGCATTCAGATGGAGGAGAGCCAGTACAATAAGCCCCTGTCCCAGCTGCCGCCGGTGGATGTTGTGGTCACCATGGGCTGCAATGTGCAGCGCCCCACGCTGCCCTGCTCTCATCGGGAAGATTGGGGGCTGGAGGACCCCAGCGGGAAGGAGGACAGCGCCTTTTTTCAGGTGATGGATCGGATTGAGGAAAAGGTGCTGGATCTGAAACGCCGCATCCAGCGGGGAAAGCTGGGCCAATAAAAAGAGAACGCCCTGGGATTTCTGGCCCAGGGCGTCATAAGCATCGGGAAGAAACAATGTCATTTTTTCTGGCGGCGCGGCAGTATGAGAAAAGAAGATGCCTTTTTCTCTCGAAAGGATATTTTTTCTCTTTTTAGTATTTTTATATAGCACAAAGCAGGGGATCTGGTGTAGAATAGAGGAAAAAGCAACAAAGGAGGGGCTGTGATGGACAGCCAAAGGGAGCTGGAGCAGATTCTGCATAAGATCCACCGGCGGGGATATCCCGCCTGCAAAGAGACCCGAGGGGAATACCGGTTTCCCTTTTATACCTTGTCTATTGACCATGTGCAGGGGGACCCCTTTGCCTCTCCCTCCCGGCTCAGCCTGCGTCTGACCGGGCCGCAGGCCGCCTTTCCTCGGGAGCTTTATGAAACGCCTTGCCGACGCATCGCTTTGCAGGATGAGCTGATCCGCCGTTTTGCCGCCGGGGCCAAGAAGGAGAGCTTTCGGGTGAAGGGCTCGGGGCACAGCGGCCTGATTGCCACAAGTCAGTGCACCCAGCAAGTGCTGGAGCGCACCGCCTGCCGCATCGATCCCCGCACCGGTGAGGTGCTTTTCCGGCTGGAGATGGGCTTTCCCGCCTTTGGCCGCACCGTGGATGGGGATGGCCTGCGCCGGATGCTTTTTGATCAGCTTCCCGCCCTGGTGAAAACCAGTCTGCTATATAATAAGGAGAAGGACGGAGCCTATTTCACATCCCTGGCCCAGCTGGCCGATGACCGGCAGTATATTCGGGATCATCTGTCAGAGCAGGGGCTGTGTGCTTTTGTTGCAAATGGCAGCATTTTGCCCAGGGCTTCGGGGGTGTCGGACCGGCCCATGGAAGGGGCGGTGCCGTTCCTCTCGCCGCCGGAGATGGAGGTGTGTTTTGCTCTGCCTTACCGGGGCGAGATCCGGGGCATGGGCATCAAAAAAGGGGTGACCCTCATTGTGGGCGGGGGATATCACGGCAAATCCACTTTGCTGCGGGCCCTGGAGGATGGGGTCTATGACCACATCGCCGGAGATGGGCGGGAGTTTGTCATCACCGACCCTTCCGCTGTGAAAATTCGGGCCGAGGACGGACGCAGCGTGTGGCATACCGACATTTCCCTATTTATCCGGGATCTGCCCACAGGGCGGGATACCCGCTGTTTTACCACCCGGGACGCCAGCGGCAGCACTTCCCAGGCGGCCAATGTGGTGGAGGCTATGGAAGCCGGAGCTAGGGTGCTGCTGATGGACGAGGACACCAGCGCCACTAATTTCCTCTATCGGGATGAGCTGATGCAGCGGGTGGTCAGCCCCGGCCAGGAGCCCATCATTCCCTTCCTCCAGCGGGTGAGGGAGCTGTATGAAAAATGGGGCGTTTCCACCATTCTGGCGGCGGGAAGCTCGGGGAGCTTTTTCCATGTGGCCCACCAGGTGGTGCAGATGGACCGGTATGTGCCCCGGGACCTCACGGCCCGGGCCAAGGAGGAAGCGGCCCGGTTTCCCTTGGGACTTGTTCCGGCGCCAGAGGGAAAAGCGCCGGAAAGCCGCCGGGTTCCCCGGCCTTTTGCACCTTTCCGGGGAGAGCGGGTAAAGGTGCGCGCTATGGGCCGGGAGGCCGTGAGCGTGGGCAAAGAGGAGATCGACCTGCGCCAGGTGGAGCAAGTGGCAGACAGTGAGCAATGCGCCGCGTTGGGCTATGCCCTGCTCTATGCTCACCGGCAGCTGCTGGATGGCCGGTGCAGTTTGCAGGAGGCCGCCCGGCAGGTGGAAAAGATCATGGAAGAGCGGGGGCTGGAAGGATTGTGCCAGGGAAGCGTGCCTTTTCTGGCCCGGCCCCGGCTGGCCGAAGTGCTGGCCTGTCTCAATCGTCTGCGGGGCATGGATTGATAACAGAAGGAGCAAAAAAGATGGAAATTTCAGATATTCTGCAAATGGATCAAGGCTATGTGGGGCAGAACAGGAACATTCCGCCCCGGCTGAAAAAGCGGGCCCAGAGCCTGTGCTGGCGGTATAACCAGTCTCCGCCGGAGGCCGAGGGAGAGCGGCGGATTATTCTGGAGCAGCTGCTGGGCACCTGCCATCCCCTGACCTTTATCGAGCCCTGGTTCCGCTGCGACTATGGCTTCAATATCCATACTCACGGCCTGGCTGTGATCAATTACAACTGCGTCATACTGGACACTTCTCCGGTGCACATTGGGGCCAACGCCTTTATTGCCCCCGGGGTGTGCCTGGCCTGCGCGGGCCATGCTCTGGACCCGGAGCAGCGCCGGGAGGGAATTTCCACCTCCAAGCCCATCACCCTGGAGGACGATGTGTGGATCGGGGCCAATGCGGTGATCTGCGGCGGTGTCACCATCGGCCGGGGATCGGTGATCGGCGCGGGAAGCGTGGTCTGCCGGGATATCCCGCCGGGAGTGGTAGCGGTGGGGTCGCCTTGCCGGGTGCTGCGCCCGGTGACGCCGGAGGACCGGATTGCAGTGGAAAATCTGGCTTTTTAAGGTTCTGTGAGGATTGTCTGCTCCCTTTTTTCATATACTGAAAAGGGAGTGATGTGCAGTGCAGGAAAAATGGAGAAAATGGGCGCCTTATGTTGGGTTTGTGCTGTTGGCGCTAGCTGTGGGTGGCCTTTCCGGATGGCTCACCCGGGATGGGGTGGAGCTTTATAGCCAGACGGCGCAAAAACCGCCCCTGTCCCCGCCGGGCTGGGTGTTCCCGGTGGTGTGGAGTGTGCTCTATGTGCTCATGGGCCTGGGAGCCGCCCGGGTCTATCTGGCACCGCCCTCGGAGGCCAGACGCCGTGGGCTGGGGGTATTCCTTTTGCAGCTGGGTTTCAACTTTTTCTGGAGCATCCTCTTTTTCGGCCTGGGCCGCTATGGGCTGGCCCTGTTGTGGCTGCTTGTGATGCTGGGGCTGATTGCGGCCATGATCCGCCTGTTTTCCCAGGTGGATATTAAGGCGGCCCGGCTTCAGATCCCCTATCTTTTGTGGGTGCTCTTTGCCGCCTATCTCAATGCTGGAGTCTTTTTCCTCAATTCCTGACGGGCCTTGCCCTTTGGGAAACGGTGTATTATACTGAGGAAAAAGGCCGATACGATGAAAAAACGGCCCTTTGAGGGTCGTTTTTCTGCGCAGGGAGCAAGGGAAGGAGTTTTGGGAGTATGATCCTTTATTTTACAGGCACCGGCAACAGCCGGAAATGTGCCGGTTGGCTGGGGGCCAAGTTGGAAGAGGAATGGGTGGACATCGTCCCCACCATGAAAAAAGGAGAGTATGGGGCCTTTCAGTCGGAAACCCCGTGGGTCTTCGTCTGTCCCACCTATGGATGGCAGGCGCCCCGGGTGTTTGTAGATTTTCTCCGCCGCAGCCGGTTTGAGGGAAGCCGGCAGGCTTATTTCGTCCTGACCTGCGGCGGGGAGATCGGCAATGCAGGGGAGAGCCTGCGGACGCTTTGCCAGGAGAAAGGCTGGGAATACAAGGGCGCGGTCGGGGTGGTGATGCCCGACAATTACCTGGTACTCTTTTCGCCTCCTTCCCAGGAAGAGGGAGACAAGATGCTGGAGCGTGCCAAATCCCAGACGGACAAGCTGGCGGCGATGATCCGAAAAGGAGAAGGGCTGCCGGAAAAACGCTCCACCTTTTTTGACCGGCTGAAAAGCGGGGCTATCAATCAGGGGATGTACCGGTTTTTCATCAAGGACAAGGCTTTTCGCACCCATGGCTGCGTCAGCTGCGGCCTGTGTCAGCGCCTGTGCCCCATGGGAAACATCCGCATGGTGGAGGGAAAACCCCATTGGCAGGGAAACTGTATCCACTGCATGGCCTGCATCGCTCATTGCCCGGCGGAAGCCATCGAATATGGCCGGCGCACCCGGGGGAAGAATCGCTGGCATTGCTGAGATCGAGCGTGTCGAAAAAGTGGCCTGTGGCCACTTTTTCGAGTTTTTGCAAGGGCCTGCGTGCACGCCTTTGGCGTACACTGGCCCCTTGAGAGGTGCAAAAACCGACGCACAGGTCGCCGTTTTTGCAAATTGATAAGGGGTAGGGCAAATGTCCCCCTAGCCAGATCCGTTTTTCCACATGATTAAAGCCGCCTTGCAAGGCGGCTTTTTTCTATTTATCCAGGGCAGGCTGCTCGTCCAGATCGGTGAGTTCCAGTTCCCGCACAATGATCTGGGTCGTTTTCAAGGCGCACAGACCAGTGAGCCAGACGCATTACTGGGCGTGTTCCTCTGGGCTCAGGGTGAACTGGTGGGTGAGAACCCGGCAGCAAAGGGTATTTTTGCCGTTGGCCTCTTTGAACCAGTCGTGCAGCTCCCGGGTCAGCTGGAGGCATTTCACCGACTGCGGATCCTCCGGCCCACGGGGTTCCGTGCGGCAGAAAAACAGACCCAGAGCCATTGTGCCGCCGTTGAAAGCGCCGCACATACACCCGGCTTGTCCGGCGCCCACCGCCATGCCGGAGGCCATGGCGATGACCTGCTGGGGCACATCCAGCTCAAAATTGTCCCGGATGGCACAGATCAGGGCTTCGCAGCAATAGAAGCCCTTGCGGAAGTTTTTTTCGGCGTCCTGCTGTACTTTTTGGGCTGATTTCTTTTTTGATATGCATCAAGAACCATATGCATCAAGAACCATCTTTTCAGAAAATAAGGGATTCAAGCCCATCGTCCACGGGGAAGGGTGCGGCGCCTTTCCAGGTCATAGAGCCGCAGGAAGGGTGCGGGATCTGCGCCGGAACGCACATGACGGAGGAAGATCTCTCCGCAGGCCTGGCTGTCGGAGTCGGCTTCATGGTGGCGCAGAGGAATGTCAAAATAATCGGCCAGGGTATTCAGCCGGTGGTTGGGAAGCTGCGGCAGAAGCTTGCGGCTCATGCGGCAGGTGCACAGATAAGGAACCAGCGGCCCCCAGGAGATGCCGTAATCTGCAAGGCATTTGGACAGAACCCCCAGGTCAAAGGGGGCGTTGTGGGCCAGTAAAGTGCGGCCGGAAAGCAGCGGCTCCATCTCCTCCCACAGCTGGGGAAAGGTGGGGGAGCTTTTCACCATGGCCGGGGTGATGCCGGTGAGGGAAATATTGAAAGGGTCAAAATGGGTTTCCGGATTGACCAGAAAGGAGAAATTTCCGGTGATTCCGGTTTCATCCAGCAGGGTGACGCCCACGGCACTCATGCGCCGGTTCTGGCTGTTGGGGGTCTCCACATCGAAGGCGACATATTTCATACCTGCTCCTCCAGGGCTTCCACAAGGAAGGTCACCGGCCGGAAGCCGTCGTTGCAGGAGAGCATGGCCGAGCGGGGATTTTTCATCCAGCCGTCGTAAAAGTTCTCCGCCCCATGGCTCAGGGCCAGCACAAAGGGGGACAGGCTGTCCCAGGCGCTTTGGCAGAAACCTTCCGGCTTTTTCCAGCCGTTTGCAATGTACACCTGTCCCACTTCCATATCACAGGCGTGTTCCAGTGGGTTTTCATACTGGGCCATCAGATCGGGGTAACAGGTTTGTTTCATCACGGTGATCCGGCATTTGTGCATGGGGATCCCTCCTTATCGCAGCGGGATGATTGTACCACAAAACCAGGCCGGGAGCAAATGTTGACGGGGCTTTTTCCCGGTGTTACAATGGCAGAAAAAAGGAAGTGGAAGGGTGGAAAAGCCGGAAGGATATTTCACCGATCTATTCCAGCTGTTCTCTGGAAAAGAGCGGGAGCTGGAGCTTTATCACCAGGCGTTTGCCAAAATGGAACAGGCTTTTCCCCAGGCCCGGGTGAAGGTGGGGAAAAGCCAGGTGAGCTTTTATGGGAAGCATCTCTTTGCCGCCTTTTCCCCGCCGGTGCGTCGGAAAAAGGATTGGCCGGAGCACTTTCTCCTGGTGACTTTTGGCCTAGGAAAGCCTTTGGCCTCTCCCCGTGCGGCCGTGGTGGTGGAGCTCTATCCCGGTCGCTTTATCCACCATGTGCTGGTGGAGCGGGAGGAAGAACTGGACGAGGAGCTGTTTTCCTTTTTGGCTATGGCCTGGGAGTTTGGGGAAAACAAGGGGCGAGGAAGCAAGGCTCCTCATGGGAGAAAATGACCCCCACCGCCTGGAGATAGGAATAGAGAATGGTGGTGCCCACAAAGGACATTCCCCGCTTTTTCAGATCCCGGGACAGGGCATCGGATAAGGGGGAGGAGGTCAGGCCACATTCCCGGATGGGAGCGCCCCCTGCAAAATCCCATAGGTAACGGTCAAAGCTGCCGAATTCCTTCTGAATGTCCAGAAATGTCTGGGCATTGAGGACAGCGGCCTGGATCTTCCGCCGGTTGCGGATGATGCCTTTGTCCTGGCACAGCTGCTCTATTTTCTCGGGGCCGTACTGGGCTACCTTCTGGGGATCAAAGCCGTCAAAAACCAAACGGAAATGCTCCCGTTTATTCAGTACACATTCCCAGGAAAGGCCCGCCTGAAAGCCTTCCAGGATCAGCATTTCAAAGAGCTTTTGGTCATCGTGCACCGGCACGCCCCACTCTTCGTCGTGGTAGCGGATATACAGGGGATTCTGGGGATTTGCCCAGGGGCAGCGTGTTTTTCCATCGGACCAGATCATTGTTTTCACCAGCTTTTCATAAGCGTTTTCTTCAGAATATCATTTTTCCCTGTGTTTCACAAGGAGGACAGTATGATTAAAGTGACAGACCTGACCCGGGACTACGGAGAGAATCGGGGCGTGTTCGGCCTGAGTTTCCAGGTAAAGTCGGGGGGAGCCATTCGGCCTTCTGGGCCCCAACGGGGCCGGGAAGACCACCCTGATCCGCCATCTGATGGGATTTCTCCGGCCCCAGAAGGGCCAGTGCACCATTTACGGCCTGGACTGCTGGAAGGACCGGAAGCAGGTGCAGCGCATGGTGGGGTATATCCCCGGGGAGATGTCCCTGATGGAGGGGATGCGGGGAGAGGACTATCTGGATTTTCTCGATCGGTACCGGGGCTTTACAGGGGAAGGATACCGCCGGCTGCTGCTGGACCGGTTCCCGGTGGATCTGAACACCCCCATCCATAAGATGAGCAAGGGCACAAAGCAGAAATTGGGCATCATTGCCGCCTTTTCCCACAAGCCGGAGGTGCTCATTCTGGACGAACCCACTTCTGGCCTGGACCCGCTGATGCAAAAGGAATTTGTGGATTTCATCGGGGAAGAGGGCGCCAAGGGCCGGGTGATTCTGCTGTCCAGCCATATTTTTGAGGAAGTGCAGCGCACTTGCCGCCGGGTGGGTATTCTGCGGCAAGGAAAACTGCTGACCCAGGACACCGTCCGGGAGATGGAAGAAAAACACAGCCGCCGCTATGTGCTCCAGGTGGAAGAAGGGGACGCCCGGGCCTTTGTCCGGGACTTCGGAGGAACGGCTTTGGAAAATGGCCGGGTGGAAGTGAAAAAGGCAGCCGACCTGGAAGAGATCTTCCTGAGCTGCTACCGGAAGGGGGAAAACCAATGAACAAGGCGCTGTTCTGGCGGAAAATGCGGGGGTCTTTGGGACTGCTGGTGATTTTTGGCGGCGTGCTCACTTTGTATATCGTCATGATCGCCGGGCTGTATGACAAGGAGACCCAGCAGGCCCTCCAGCAATTTTACGATATGATGCCCCAGTTGATGGCGGCGGTGGGGATGAACGGAGAAGGGGACACCCTGCTTTCTTTTCTCTCCACTTATTTGTACGGCATGCTGCTTCTGGCCTTTCCCATGATTTATGCCATCCTGCGGGCCAGAGGGCTTGTGGCCCGGTATGTGGAAAAGGGCAGTATGTACGCCCTGTGCGCCGCCCCGGTGAGCCGTCTTTCTCTGGCGGGCACCCAGTTGGCAGTGCTCGTTTCTACTCAGTTCGGGCTGCTGCTTTACTGTACTGTTCTGGAAATTGTATCCTGCCAGGTGCTCTTTCCTGGGGATCTGGACATCAAAGGGCTTCTATGCCTCAATGGGGGGCTTTTGTGCCTGCATCTGTGCCTGGGGGCCTTCTGCTTTCTGGTTTCCTGCCTGGGGGAAGGGAGCCGGTGCACCGCGCTGATGGCCGGGGTTCCCACCTTGATGTTGGTGATGCAGATGCTGGCCAATCTGGGAGGAAAACTGGAAAAATTCCAGTATGTAACCCTGTTTTCCCTGTTTCAGCCGGAAAAGCTGATGGCAGGGGAAGGGCTGTTTGCCGCCGGAATACTCCTTTTGCTGGCTGTTTTGTTTTCCGCCCTGGCCCTGTGGGGCTTCTGCCGCCGGGATCTGTATATATGAAAAAAAGAGACCCTCAGGGTCTCTTTAGCGCATCAAAAAAGTGGCTTAGGCCACTTTTTTGCGGATTCATAAGAGATGGGGCAGCAATTCTTTTTGTAGTATCGATTTTTCGACAGTCTGGAGAGAACCACAGAGTTTTTTTATGCTTTTTGGAGAAAGTCCACAATGGGCTGCAAAGTTTCCCGGCGGGTAAAATCCAGGGTTTTGCCGTAGGTGTTCAGGATTTGCCGGTCCACTTCGGTCAGGTCCTTCTTTTTCAGAATGGCCTGGTGAAATGCCCACATTATCAGCCGGTGAAGGGGAGAAAGGCGGCTGTAATCCAAGCCGCCCCGCAGGAAAAATAAGGGCGTGTCCCGCCGGTTTTCCGGCAGGGCCTTTTCCACATTGTCCCGGATGTTTTGGCGGATGACCTCCAGGGCCGGATCGGCTGCGCCGCAGGTGAACAGGACCCATTTTTGGGCCTTTGCGTGCCGGGTGAGAAAGGACAGGCCGCCCATGCATCCGGCATAAAGGCTGCCTCCCAGCACAATGGTGTCATAGGAGGCCAGGGATGCGGGGGAGAGCCCTTTGACATTCCACACAGGACAGCCCCCAGGCTTTCCCCCGGCCACTGAGCATAGCGCTGGGTGTGGCCATAGCGGGAGGCATAGAGCACCACTGGTTTCATCGCAGCGTTACCGCCGTGCCGGAGACGCTGACCATCAGCATGCCGTTGTCGCTGCCCAGCACTTCATAGTCCACATCCACGCCAACCACAGCGTCGGCTCCCAGAGCGCTGGCCCGCCGCTGCATCTCCGCCAGAGCTTCGCTCCGGGCATTCTGCAGCTCATCCTCATAGCCGGAGCTGCGGCCGCCGAAAATGTTCCGCAGCCCTGCGCCGATGTCCCGGAACATGTTCACGCCGGAGATCACTTCTCCAAACACGATCCCTTTATATTCTCCGATGGTGCGTCCCTCTACCGTAGGAGTTGTGGTGACGATCATAAAAAAGCCTCCTTTGTTTTTGAAAATGTGGGGAAATTGTACCACAGTTCCGGCAAGAGAGAAAGAGGATGGGGCGAACATTGTGCAAACTAGCCAAAAATTCTCTTTCAGAATCCCTCAGCCTGCCCCTTGTGGCGGGGGAGTTTGTATTTTATACTGAATTTACAGTGAAAAAAGAGGAGGGTGTTTTTTCTATGGCAGACAAAATCATGGAACAGGCGCTGGAGATCCTGCGCCACCAGCGGTATTATGACAGCATCCAGGGCCTGATGGGCTGGGATCTGTGGGAAGGCCTTTCCAAAAAGGGCCAGCCTTACCGGGGCGAAGTCAGCGGCTATTTCACCCGCCAGGCTCTGGCCGAACTGAAAAGTCCCGAGACCCGGAAAGTGGTAGACGCCCTGAAGGAGCGGAAGCCGGAAGATTTTGAGGACATCTATCTGAAAGGGGCCGCCCATGAGCTGTGCCAGCGGTATGACCGGGCGGTGCAGGTGCCCGAAGATCTCCAGGTGGAAGTGCGCAACTACACCGGTCAGGCCCAGATGGCCTGGCGGGATGCTTTGGATAAAAACAGCTTTGAATTTTATAAACCCACCATCAAGGGCCTGTTTGAGCTGAAAAAGCGGGTGGCAGAAGCCATCGACCCCAACCGTCCGGCCTTTGATGTGCTGTGCGGCACCGTGGATGAGGGCATCGACACCCAGCGGGTGCAGCAGCTGTTTGCCGGGCTGAAAAAGGGCATCGTGGAGATCATGGAACAGATCGCGCCCCAGCATGAGAAGATCGATACCAGCGTGCTGGAGACCCCCTACACCCATCAGCAGCGCCGGGATGCGGCCTTTGAGATCAATCTGCTCACCGGCTTTGATCCCGACTGTGCCCATGACAGCCAGGTGCTCCACGGCATGTGCACCGGCGTCGGCCCCCGGGATAGCCGTATTGCCATCAGCTATAAAGGGGTATGGGGCGGCATCTTCACCATGCTCCACGAAGGCGGCCATGCCCGCTATGGCTACAGCTCCAATGACCGGGCGGTGGAATGCGGCCTGTGGGGCGGCCTGAGCGGTGCTATGCATGAGGGCCAGGCCCGTTTCTATGAGAACATCATCGGCAAATCCCCCGAGTTCTGGCGTCTGGCCTACCCGGTGGCGGTGAAGCACTTCCCCTATCTGAAGGATGTGCCCATGGAGAAATTCTACATGGCCCAGATGAAGGTGCAGCCTTCCCTTCACCGTATCACCGCCGACGAGCTGACATACAGCCTCCATCCCATCATCCGTTTTGAGATGGAGAAGGATTGCTTTGACGGCAAGACCAGCACCGATGATTTTGAGGAGATCTGGCGGGAGAAATACAAGGAGACCTTTGGTCTTGTGCCCAAGGACGCCCGGGAAGGAGTGCTGCAGGATATCCACTGGGCCTCCGGCCACATCGGCTATTTCCAGAGCTATACCTTGGGCAACCTGTATGGTGGACAGATGCTCCATGCCATGAAGAAGGTGCTGCCCAACTTTGATGAACTGGTGGAGAAGGGCGAGTTTGCACCCATCAACCAGTGGCTCTATGACAATGTGCACCAGTTCGGCCGGGCCATGACTCCCACCGAGGTGCTGCTCCACGCCACCGGCGAAGAGCTGACCGAGACTTATTTCCTGGATTATCTCCGGGATAAATACCTGAACAAGCTCCGCAACATCTAGCGGCGGTCCGGTGTCTGGACGGCCATATCTTTGGCTTGGAAAGGAAAACGACAGAAACAGGCCCCCGGCGCAGTCTGCGCCGGGGGCTGCTTCTTTTTATCGATCGCTGGAAGAGGCGAAGGAGGCTGCCACGGCCTGGGCGATGGCCTGGGCCGTCTGGTCGATGTTTTGGGGGTCGGTGATGGTGCCGAACTCCTGGGGGTTGGTCAGGCATCCATTTTCTAATAAAATGGCGGGGCAATGGGTCTGGCGGCACACATAGAGCAAACTGTCGCTTTGGGCCGGGTTTGCCGCCCGGCCAGCGCTTTCCACGCTTTGGCAGATGCCCTGGGCCAGGGACTGGGGAAGCTCCCCTTGGCAGCAGGCCGAAAAACCTCCTGTGGCCGACAGATCCTCATCCGGCGCACCGCTGCCATAGTGGAAGGACAAAAACAGGTCGGGCATCTCCTGGAAAGACTGCTCAAATCGCTGTCGAGGACTGAGGGTTTCGTCTTTTTCCCGGGTATAGGATACCGTGGCCCCCATTTCCTCTAGCTTTTCCCCCACCGCTTGACACAGATCCAGGTTCACATCCTTTTCTGCACAGCTTGGGTCGCAGCCCACAGCACCCTCCTGGTTTCCGCCATGGCCGGCGTCCAGCAGAATATGTACTCCCGAAAGCCCCTCCTCAGGAGTGGGCTTTTTCCGTACATGGAGCGTGGCACCCTGGTCTGTTTTTTCAAAATAGAATCCCCAGGGGCTGATATCCTTCAAGGTGAAGGAATAGACCAGGCACCCGTCCTCCACCTGGCATAGGGATCGGGCAACCTGTTCCCCGGAAAGGGAGGCTCCCCGGCTCACCCCGGGGAAGCGCACCTTCAGCATCCCATCCTCCCATGTGCAGTCGGCCGCCAGAGGGCCATCGCTTTGGAAGGACACCAGGGTCTCTTCTTTTTCCGAAGACACCGAGGCGGTGGTGATCTCCCGGTTTTCTTCTTCGGTAGAAAGGGAGATGTCGTTGAGTGAAAGATACCCCAGACCGGGCACCTGGGCATAGCCCTGGGAGATGGCAGACACCGGCCCTGTCATTCCTTCTCGCAGGATGCCGGTGGAGCCTTGGGAGGAATCGGGGGATTGGTAGATATCGCACAGATCGGTCTGTACCTGGAAGGACAGGGATAGTTGCTTTCCCGTCTGGTAAAAGCCTCCTGAGGCCAGTGCGGCGGTGACGAAATTGCCCCGACGGATCACATAAAGGGGGGAGCCGTACCGGGTCACCTGATCCTCCTTTCCCTGAGGCAAAGAAATGCTGGCCTGGTAATCCTCTCCTTGCCAGGAAAGGGGCTGGCTTTTTCCCAGAAACAATGCGGTAACGGCGGCGCCTGGTCGGGCCGTCAGACGCAGGAGGGCTTGCTGTCCTGGCGAGACATAGGTATCTCCCAGGGGCGCCGCTTTCTCCCAGCAGGAAGCGGCCAGGCCGCGCAGCAGACGGCAGGTGAGGGTATGGGGGCCATTTTCCAGGGTGAAGGTGTTGAAACCCGGCTCCAGGGACAGCAGCACCCCAAAGCTGCCGTCTTTTCCTCGGGAAAGCACCGGCTGGCCGTTGATGGTCAGGGGCTGGCTGGGATCGGAGATGCCGCAGAAATAATAAGAAGAACAGTCCGTGCGGGTCAGATCCTTGGGCTGGGACAGTTTTAGCGGGATTTCTCCTTCCGGCTCTTTCTCGGATGGTTCCTCATCGCTCACCGGGGCGGGTTCGGTCAGAACCTCTCCCAAAGCGGCGGTCATGGGGGAAAGGGAGCCCATGCGGAACAGAATCAGTCCCTGGCTGCTGCCGTTTTGCAATAGATCGATCTGGCCCAGGATCTCCTCGTAGCCCTGCCAGGGAGCGGCGGAGTTTCCGCCCATGGCTTTGTAGGCCGCCAGGGCGGGCACCAGCTGGCACTGGGTGCCCGACACCGTGTTTTCCCACCACTGGAGCAGAGCAGTGAAGTCCGAACCCTCCTGGCCACGGTACCAATAGAGCTGGGGGGAGATATAGTCCAGCAGCCCCTCCTGTACCCAAAGGCGGGTGTCGGCATAGTGGGCGAAATAGCTTTGGGTGCCGGCGGTGCCGCTGCCTCCTTCCAGCTGGGAGGCGTTGGCCCAGATGCCAAAAGGGGAAACTCCAAACTGAGCCTGGGGGTTTGTTTTCTCAATGGTATCGTGGAGCAGGGAGATCAGCTGGGTCACATTGCTGCGGCGGAAGTCGTCCAGTGAGGCCCCTTGTCCATATTGAGCGTAGGAGGCGTTGTCTCCAAAATCCGTGCCGGGGTAAAAATAATCGTCCAGATGGATACCATCCACCGGGTAGTTTTCCAGGATCTCCTGTACGCCATCGGCCACCAGCTGGCGCACCTGGGGCAGGGCCGGGTCAAAATACAGTTCTCCGTTGTAAAAAATCACCAGAGAGGGGTCTTTCCGGGCCGGATGGGTTTCCGCAAGGGTTTGGAGGCAGGCTTCCTTGGTTTCTCCCTGCACCCCTTGGGTCACCCGGTAAGGGTTGATCCAGGCGTGGACCTCCATGCCATATTCATGGGCTTGCTCTGTGAGATAGGCCAGGGGATCGAAGCCATCCAATGGGGCTTGGCCCTGTTTTCCTGTGAGATAGCGGCTGTAAGGGAAGATGGAGGACGGATACAGGGCATCGGCACAGGGCCGCACCTGAAAGAAGATGCTGTTCAGTCCAGCTTTCCGGGCGTTTTGCAAAATGGAGTCCAGTTCCCCCTTCATCTCCTCCGAAGACAGGCCGGGGGAGGAGGGGAAGTCCAGATTGGAAACGGTGGAGACGAACACCCCACGCAGCGAAAGCTCTGAGCCATGGCAGGGCAAACCGCAAAAAAGCAGCAGGCAAAGAGCGCAAAAGCAAAAACGGCGCAGAAGCATCAAACATTCCTCCTTTTTGTTCTTCCGGTGGCACCAAAAAAATTTCCCGGTGTGCTCCTATCCATCCTATGGGCCTTTGTGCTAAAATAGTACAAGCCGAAAGAGATATATGGGAGGTTTTTGCATGGGAGAACATTTGCGCCTGGCGGCGCTTCACGATATTTCCGGTTTTGGGCGGGGGTCCATGACTACGGCCATTGCCGTTTCTTCGGCGGCTGGGGTACAGTGCTGTCCGGTGGTGGGGTCGGTGCTTTCGGCCCACACCGCCTATCCCCAGGTGACGGTGCGGGATCTCACCGAGGATCTGCCGGGGTACATTGACAGCTGGCAGCGGATCGGCTGCGATTTTGACGCATTGTACAGCGGCTATATGAGCCATGTGAGCCAGGGAGAGCAGATGCTGCGGCTGCTGGAAAAAAGCGCCCGGCCCGGCTGTCTGTTTTTGGTGGACCCGGTGATGGGGGACAACGGCAAGGCCTATGCCGGTTCCTTCGGGGCAGAGTTTGCCCGGCAGATGCGGGACTATTGTGCCCATGCCCACATCGTCACCCCCAACCTGACCGAGGCCGCCATGCTGCTGGGCAAGGAACCGGATGCCTGGAAGCGGGAGGAGCATCCGGTGGAGCGGTATCTGGAAGGGCTTTTGGAAATGGGCTGTCAGGCGGCGGTGATCACCGGGGTGGAAACCGGGGAAGGCCGCATCGGCGCCCGGTACCTCACCCGGGATGGCCAGCAGGGTTTGGCCGATTGTCCCCGGGTGGACGCCTATTTCCCCGGCACCGGGGATCTGTTTGCTTCGGTGCTGCTGGTGACCTTGCTGCGCCGGGGAAGGGACCGGCTGGAAGAGGGAGTGCAGATGGCGGTGGACTTTGTCTACCGGTGTGTGGAGCATACCCACAAGGCGGGCACACCCCCTCTCAACGGCGTGCTGCTGGAGGAGATGCTCCCCATTTTGTGGGAAAAGCTCCGGTAGGGAAAAAACTCCCGGCGGAGGGGATTTCTCCGCCGGGAAAAGTTTTTTCAAAAAAAATAAAAAAATTTCAAAAAACCCCTTTACAAATGGGACAAAGGGCGTTATACTATGGGAGCGTCGTAACGGTGAAAGAAACCGCGGTGAAGGCGCCGAGTGATAAAGGGGTATAGCTCAGCTGGTAGAGCAGTGGTCTCCAAAACCACGTGCCGAGGGTTCAAGTCCTTCTGCCCCTGCCATACGGCCGTGTAGTTCAGTTGGTTAGAACGCTAGCCTGTCACGCTAGAGGTCGACGGTTCGAGCCCGTTCACGGTCGCCAGATATGCTGTTGTAGCTCAGTTGGCAGAGCACGTCATTGGTAATGACGAGGTCGGCAGTTCGAATCTGCTCAACAGCTCCACAAAGGCCCAGATCGAAAGATCTGGGCCTTTTGCTGTATCCCGAACGGCCGACCTCTGCAAAACCGTAGGTTTTGCGCTTTGAAATGAGAAACGGGTACGCCTTCCAGGAAGGCGCACCCGGCAGTTCGAATCTGCTGGGCAGCTCCACAAAGGCCCAGATTGAAAGATCTGGGCCTTTTGCTGTATCCCGAACGGCCGATCTCTGCAAAACCGTAGGTTTTGCGCTTTAAAATGAGAAACGGGTACGCCTTCCAGGAAGGCGCATCCGGCAGTTCGAATCTGCTGGGCAGCTCCACAAAGGCCCAGATCGAAAGATCTGGGCCTTTTGCTGTATCCCGAACGGCCGACCTCTGCAAAACCGTAGGTTTTGCGCTTTAAAATGAGAAACGGGTACGCCTTTCAGGAAGGCGCACCCGGCAGTTCGAATCTGCTGGGCAGCTCCACAAAGGCCCAGATCGAAAGATCTGGGCCTTTTGTTGTTTTCTGAAACAATTCATCTGCCCAAAGCCGCTCATTTCAAACAAAAAGAGCGGCTTTGTTTGCCGGGGTGCGACAATAACGCACGCTTATTTGCAAGAAATGCGCTTGCTGGGGCTTCCGGCCTATGCTATGATATCCATAGGCCCCTAAAGATTGTGCTCATGGTGCGCATTTATTCTACGAGCAAATATTCTGCTTGTACTTTGAAAAGCAGGAGGTTTTTTTATGTCCAAAATACGCCAGTATTCCTTTCCGATATCCTGTTTTCTGATTGTTTTGGCTGTGGCGGGCTTTTGTGCTGCGCTCTTTCTGGCTCTGCGTTCTCCTGTGCCGCCTCGGCCTGAATTGCATCAGCAGCTGGTGGAAATCGAGCCGGATGGCCCCGGAGAAGACGGGGCCGATGTTATCTATCAGAAAGTATTGTCCGATGAGCGCTGGAGCCAGCCGGTCTGCGCCATTGTGACCAAGCGGAATGCCTACTCTGTGTATCTGGACGGAGAGCTTTTGCACGAATATACCCCCGGCTCTTTTGACCATGGCGGGGTGGTGCATTGGATCTCTCTGCCTGACACCGATCTGGAAGGGCGTATTCTCACTGTATCATCCCCTTCACAGGAACTGACGATCCAGGTGGGCAATTACAGCGATCTGATCCTGCATTACCGCAACACAAACGCGGCGACCCTGTTCTTTTCGGGGCTGTTTCTGGTGCTGGGCATCCTGATCGGTCTGCTGTCTCTGGGGGCCAGGGTTGCCATTGGAGCCCAGCGCCTTCGGACCTTGCGGTACCTCAGCGGGCTGGTGCTCCATGTGAGCCTGTGGATCTCCATGGATTCGGCTGTGCTCCAGATGATCCATGTCAGCGGTGCAATCATGTATGTATTGACCATGTATGCTTTTATGGCCATGCCTCTTTTTATGATCCAGTTCTACCGCAGCATGATGAAAGAAGACAGCCGACTGCTGCGCCTGCTTTACCAGCTCCAGCTGTTGGATCTTTGTATCTGCGGTCTGCTGCAGGTTCTGGGCGTGGCCCAGTTCCATGAAATGCTGCCTCTGATCCATGTGTTGATGGTGTTGACGCTCCTGTCTCTGCTGCGCATCATGGTGGCCTGGCTCCATTCGGAACTCCGTTGGGAGGCCGGGATGATGCTGGGCGGTTTTGCCGCCGTTGGCTGCTGCAGCGCCGCAGGATTCCTGGATTATTATTTGTGGGGGAGACATTCCTATCTCATCTATTTCAGCGTGGGTATCCTGCTGCTGGTGGTGTCCCTGTTGGCCGTCTCCATTGGCTATGTGTACCAGGAGATGGTGAAATCCTCCCAGATGCGCTATTATCGGAAAATGGCCAACACCGATCTGATGACCCAGCTTGGCAGCCGTACAGCCTTTGAGGAACGGGTCCGGCAGTCTCCTGTCCTCACCGGCTCCTGTGCCTGTGTTGTTCTGGACATCAACAATCTGAAACAGATCAACGATACCATGGGCCATTCGGCCGGTGACGAGCTGATCTGCACGGCCGCCCAGTGTATTTTGTCGGTTTTTGATTCCCTGGGCCACTGTTACCGCATGGGCGGCGATGAATTTGTGGTGCTGCTGCAAGATATCGCCCAGCCTGAGGTGGACAAAGCCCTGGGAGAATTGGAGCGGAGCATCGACCGCAGGAATCTGACACGATCCTTCCCTCTGTCGGTGGCCGTGGGATATGCCATGGGTGAGGATGCCCCCATTGAGCAGATGTTCCGCCAGGCCGATGCCAATATGTATCAGAATAAGACCCGGATGAAATGCGAAACTGTGACAATGGACAGAGCGTAAGAGACGGGGCCATCTGCGTAAATTCCGGGTGTTGTGTTTAAGAAAGGTTCCTTCTGTGAAGAATAAAGGATAACGGGAAGCGGTTGTCTGCCGTCTTCCATATCATTGGGAACAGGGAGGAACAAGATGGAATCCATTTGGTCTCAAAGCTGCACCATTCCCCAGCGTCAGCCCCTGACGGGGGATCTGGAAGTGGAAGCCGCCGTGATCGGCGGAGGTATGGCGGGGATCCTCACCGCCTTTTTGCTGCAGGACATTGCCCTGGACTGATCCCGGCCGCCCAGCATCAATGATCCCGGGCGGCGTCGGCTTTGGTGGGATGGACGGTGCCCCGGGGATGATGGGGCGGCGCATAAATGGAGGATAGCTTCAGAGGACAGGGACCCGCATTGCGGATGTTGTGCCAAAGACCGGCCGGTATGAAAATGCCGCAGCCTGGGGTCAGATACCGGCGTATGTTCAGATTTTCCGGCCGGTCTCCCAGGCAGACCAGAGCCCGACCCTGCTCCACACGGATGAATTGGTCGGTGTCCGGGTGAGTCTCCAGCCCCACTTCGCTTTGCGGGAGAATGTGCATCAGGGTCATCTGCAAAGAGTCTCCCGTCCAGAAGGCGGTACGGAAATTCCGGTTTTGTACGGCTGCTGCTGCGATGTTGGCGGCAAAGGCCCCTGGCCCGTGATCTGCATTGCATGGGCCACCGCGGCCTGGGTAAAAGTGGTGAGGATTCATAGAATCGGCTCCTTTTTTGTGATGGATATCCTATTCTATGTGTCTTTCACCGGAAAGTGCATGGCCCGATAAAGCAAATAGCCCCCAGACTGTCGAAAAACCTATATAACGAAAAGGGTCGTCCGCCCTACCCCTATCAATCCGCAAAAAGCCGCGACCTGTGCGTGGCTTTTTGCACTTCTCAAGGGGCAAGTGTGCGCCAAAGGCGTGCATACGGCCCCTTGCAAAAACTCGAAAAAGTGGCCTAAGCCACTTTTTCGACAGTCTGAGCCCCCAGACGGTTTGTACCGCCTGGGGGCTGTGCGTATTGGGGAGAAGAAAGGATCAGCCGATGTTTTTGACGATCCGGCTGACGGCCTCCTTGATGTTTTCGGGAGAGGTGGCCAGGTTCAGACGGATGAAGGAGCCGAAACGCTCGCCGCCGAACCATTCGCCGTAATCCACGGCCAGACGGCATTTGTTCTGGATCAGCTCCTGGGTTTCATTGGGCTTGACATAGGCCCCCAGGTCCACCCACTGGAGATAGGTGCCTTCCAGGGGAGAGACCACCGCTTCCGGCAGCTTTTCGGCCAGGGTTTCTTCTACATACTGGGCGTTTTTGTGGATGATGTCAATGACTCCTTCCAGCCAGGGGCGTCCGCCGCCGAAGGCCGCGGCCACCGCCACATAACCAAAGGCATTGCCGCCGCGGATGCGCAGAGCGGCAAGGAAGTCATCGTATTCCTGACGGAGCTTTTCATCCGGGAGGATGACGAAGGAGTTTTTGCATCCGGCCAGGTTGAAGGTCTTGGAGCCGGCGGTGAGCACCACCAGCATATCGGTGTAGCCGGGGATGTTGAGAATTTCGGTGTGTTCATAGCCAGGCATAATCAGGTCGTGATGGATCTCGTCGGCCACCACGAACACCTGGTGCTTGCGGCAGATGGCCAGCAGCTGCTCCAGCTCTTCCTTTTTCCACACCCGGCCCACCGGATTGTGGGGAGAGGAGAGAATGAAGAGCTTGACCTTGTTGTCTACGATCTTCTTTTCAAAGTCGGCGTAGTCGATGTGGTAAACCTTGTCTTTCCGCACAAGATCGCAGGAGATCAGCTGGCGGCCGTTGTCCCGGATGGCGTCCAGGAAGGGATAGTAAACCGGCGTGAGCACGATGATGCCGTCGCCGGGCTTGGTCTTCATGTTCACATACCAGTTGATGGGGGAGACCACACCGGGGGAAAACCGGAGCCACTGTTTTTCAATGTGGCAGTGATGGTATTTTTCTTCCCAATCGATGAAGTTCTGATAATAGGCGTCGGGCACTTTGTAGTAGCCGTAAATGCCGAAATCGGCATACTCCCGGGCGGCTTTCCGCACGCATTCGGCCGCCATGAAATCCATGTCGGCCACCCACAGGGCCATCAGGTCATTGTCGCCAAAACGGGCGTCCATGCTGTCCCATTTGCTGCAGTCGGTGCCGACCCGATCCACATATTTGATCTCTTCCATTCCCATCGCTCCTTTATTTCATAAGATAGTATCTTTATCATATCACTCCCCACTTTTCTGCGCAAGGTGGCGTTGTGAGATTTGCCGGGTTGACGGAGGAAAGGGGCGGGGATATACTGGGAGAAATGAGGGAGGGATGGGTATATGGAGATGCTGCTGGGGCTGCTGGTGATGGCCGTGCTCACGGGGCTGGATATCTGCAAGGCCCTGTGGGGGTTTGGGTGGGGGCTGTTCTGCGCTCTGTATGCCCTGGCCGTTTTGGCGTTTGTGGGGCTGAATGTTATTCCTTGCTGGGAAAAGCCCCTGTTTTCCCGGCTGCATATCATGCTGGGCGGCGCCAGACTGGCCCGTCTTTCGGCTTTTTGTCTGACGCTGGGGCTGCTGGCCGGAGGCTGGTGCCTGTTCTCTCTTTTTCCCCGGCGGGGGCTGGAGGTCGGCTGGCTGCCGGTGACCATTCATGTGCTGGTGCTGCTTTTGTGGTGCGGTCTTGCGGCTTTGGGCGGTTTTGTGCGGATGTATCTGACCTCGGTGCAGATGGGCATCAAATGGCGGGTGCTCTTTCTGCTGTTTTGGTGGGTGCCCTTTGTGAATCTGGCTCTGGCCGGGAAGATATGCCGCCTGGTGCGCCGGGAATATGATTTTGAAACGGCCAAGCAGGAACTGAATGTGGTGCGCCGCCAAAATGAGGTATGCAAAACCAAATACCCCATTTTGCTGGTGCACGGGGTCTTTTTCCGGGACCGGAAGTATTTCAATTATTGGGGACGCATCCCTGGGGAGCTGAAGCGGAACGGGGCGGAGATCTTTTATGGAAATCAGCAGTCAGCAGCGGCCACGCCTCAGTCGGCCCAGCAGCTGAAAGAGCGGATTTTGGAGGTCTGCCAGGAGACGGGCAGCGAAAAGGTGAATATCATCGCCCATTCCAAAGGCGGGCTGGAGAGCCGGTGGGCGGTGAGCCAGCTGGGTATGGCCCCGTATGTGGCCTCCCTGACCACCATCAACACCCCCCACGAAGGCTGCACCTTTGTGGACTGGCTGCTGGAAAAGATGCCCAAGTCTCTTTGCCGTTTCCTGGCCCGGCGGTATGATGGGGCTTTGCGTCGGCTGGGGGACGAAAATCCGGATTTCATGGCGGCCGTCACCGATCTGACCCACAAACGGTGCATGGAGCTGGGGGAGCAGACCCCTCCGCCGCCGGAAGTGTTCTGCCAAAGCGTGGGCTCCCAGATGAAGAACTGTTTCAGCGCACCCTTCCCGCTGAATCTGTGCTGGCTGCTGGTGCGCTTTTTTGAAAAAAACAACGACGGGCTGGTGGCGCTGGAGGCCATGGAGTGGGGGGAGCGGTTTCAGCAGGCCCGATCCCCTTCCCTCCGGGGCCTGTCCCATGGGGATATGATCGATTTGAACCGGCAGAATATTCCCGGTTTTGATGTGCGGGAATTTTATGTGGAGCTGGTGAAAGATCTGAAAGCCCGGGGGTTTTAAGGGGCGGTCAGGTGTCTGCATATTTCCGATTGAAACAAAGAATCCCCGGCGCAGGACTGCGCCGGGGATTGCTTTTTCACTCAGGTCTGGAAACGGTGTACAAATCCAGGTTCTGGATTAGTACTGCTGGGGGTTCTGGCTGGTGGGAACCTGGGTGTTCATCACAGAGGAGGGGTTGCTGGCCAGGGTGTTTTCGGCGTGCATGATCATCTTCTTGACCATCTGGCCGCCCACGCTGCCGGCCTGGCGGGAAGTCAGATCACCGTTGTAGCCCTGCTTCAGGTTGACGCCCACTTCCTTGGCGGCTTCCATCTTGAAGTCATACAGAGCGTCCTTGGCGGCGGAATTCATGTTGGAATTGCTAGACATAATCAAACTCTCCTTTTTTATTTCAAAATGTTTTTTTCGCTTGGGGTTACAGCCATAGTTTGCGAGGAAGAGCAAAAAATATGAAAAGAAAAAAATGCCATCTGGCCGCTGAGGGACAGGAAATTTTCTCCGGGCGTACTTGCAGGATATGGGCACAAGGTGATATAATTTTTTGAAAAGAAATGAAAAGAAATGGCGAGCCCATGAGCGCCGGGGTGAAAAGAGAGGGTATACCATGAACTTTTTGCTGGAATTTTTTGAAGAGCTGGATGAATTGGTCTATATCTCCGATCCGGAGACTTATGAGATCATCTATATGAACCGGCTTTTGCGGGAATCCTTAGGCTATACCCACGAAAAAGAATATCTGGGCAAGAAATGCCATCAGGTTCTTCAGGGCATCGAATCCCCCTGCTTTTTTTGCACCAATGCCGCCCTGGAGCCTGGCCAGATGATCTCCTGGACCTATAAAAACCCGGTTCTGAACAAACGCTATCTGATCAAAGACAGTATGTTCGAACACGAAGGAAGAAAATACCGCATCGAAATCGCCATTGATATTGATGGGGAAGTGGTGCGCAAAACGCCTTATTATTATGCCCGCATCGAAAGCATTCTCAGCAAGTGCTTCCAGCAGGTTTTTACCACCACAGATCCGGAACGGTCCTTGGAAAAGGTGCTGGCCTATATCGGTAAGGCCTTCTCCTGTGACCGGGTTTATGTGTTTGAGCGCAATGGCTCTGCGGTCAGCAACACCTATGAATGGTGTGCCGAGGGCGTCAGCCATCAGAAGGATATCCTGCAGAATATACCTGTGCAAAGCGTGCAGTGGATGTTTGATCTGATGGAAGAAGGCCAGATCGTCACCATTTCCGATCTGGAGAGCATCCGTGTTCCCCATCCGGCGGCCTATGCCATTTTGAAGCCCCAGGATATTCATAGCCTGGGGCAGGGCCCTATCTGGGATGAAGGGAAAGTGGTGGGGTTTCTGGGAGTGGACAATCCCAATGAGGAAACCGTCTCCCTCATTCCCCCATTGTTCAAAGTGCTGGGTTATTTTGTCACAACACTTCTTCGGCGCCGGGACCTGCTGCGTAAACTCAATGCCCTCAGCTTCCAGGATAGCCTTACCGGCGCTTATAACCGCAACGCCATGTTTGAGCACAGCGCCAGCCTGGGGAAAAAGGGCCATGTGGGTGTGGTCTATTGTGACATCACCGGCTTGAAGCAGACCAACGACACCATGGGCCACAACGCCGGGGATGAGCTGATCCGCTATTGCTATCAGTTGATTGCCGGTGTGATGGAAACCCCTTGGGTGTATCGCAGCGGCGGCGATGAATTTGTGGCTGTGGTGGAGGATGTATCCGAAGAGGAATTCCAGAGCCAGGTGGACCGGCTGCGCCAGGCGGCCAAAGAAGGACACCGGCCTGTGGCCATAGGCCATGCCTATTGTGCCGAGGGGATCTGCGATCTGGAAGAGCTGATCCTGCGGGCCGATGAGAACATGTATGAAAACAAACGGGAATATTATAAAGAAAACGGCCGTCACGCCGTCACCTCCCGCCACGGTTTTCAGAGAGAAGAGAGCGATCAGGGCCTTTCCACCATCTGCCCGGCCCTGGGCACGGCGGACAGCCTGTTTTATCAGTTCCTGCGCACCACTTATCACGATATGGAGTTTTTGTTCCGCTCCATCTCCCAGCAGAATACCGCCAGCTATTTTTATTTTGGCGATATGCAGAAGGATCTGTTTTATATTTCCGACAATATGCGGGATGAATTCGGGTTTGAAAGCAATGTGGTGCCCGGATTGCTCCAGGCCTGGGGCGATCGGATCCTCCAGGAAAAGGCCCGGGAGATTTATTTTAAAGAGTTGAAGTCCATTTTGCAGGAAAAGCGGGAAGTCCACGATCTGCGCTACCAGGTGAAGGGCCGGGATGGACGGCATATCTGGGTCCGCTGCTATGGTATCCTGAAATGGAACGAGGACAAGACACGGCCTTTGTTTTTCTCCGGCCGGATCACCCACCAGGATACCGCTTTTGTGGTGGACCCGGTGACCAATTTTCCCCGGGAATCGGCCTTTTTCAGCCGATTGGACCGGGCCAAGGCCGAAGGGGAGAAGCTGCGCACCATCGGCTTTGCCTTTAACCATGTTGCCGAGATCAACAGCACCCGGGGCCGCAGTTTCAGCGATCATCTGATCAGCACCATCGCCGGGGAGCTGAACCATCGCCTGTCCGACCGGGTGGCATTTTACCGTCTGGAAGGGATGCGCTGCGCCGCCGTCATCGATCCCCAGTGCCAGGAAAGTCCCTGGCAGCTGGCCGGAGAGATTCGCCAGGTGATCACCGAAGGCTATCGGCTGATGGGCATTTCGGTGCGCACGCCCAGTTCCTTTGCACTGATGGATTATCCTCAGGGCTCCTTGATGCCTGCTGATTTTCTGGAACAGCTGGTCTCCCTCAGCCGGGTGGCCAAACAAGATACTTCCCACATGCTGGTGGAATATTCCGATGTCAGCATCCAGAAAATGCGCCATATGTCCAACATGGCCCTGGCCCTCAGCCGGGATGTGCTGCAGGGAATGGTGAATTTCCGGATCGTGGTGCAGCCGGTAGTATCGGCCTACACCGGGGAGGCCATCGGCGGCGAAGTGCTGCTGCGATGGAATTTTGAGGGGAAAGATGTGTCTCCTGCCATTTTCGTGCCCATGCTGGAAAAGGAAAAGATAATCCATCTGGTGGGACGCTGGGTCTTTGAACAGGCGGTATGCACCTGTATGCGCCTGGTGGCCTATCGGCCGGATTTCTATCTCACCTTTAATGTGAGCCTTCATCAGATGGAGGACGATACTTTCCTGGACTTCATGCGGGACACCTTGGAAAAATACCAGGTGAGCGGGGAACATCTGGTGGCCGAAATGACCGAAAGCTCCATGGATGAGCAGCCGGAAAAGCTGTATCATTTTGTGGAGGCCTGTGAGAAAATGGGCATCCGCATGGCGCTGGACGATTTTGGAAGCGGCTATTCCTCGCTGCGGATGCTGCTCCAGTATCCCTCGGCCATCATCAAGCTGGATCGGTCCCTGCTGGGGGAAATGATCGAGTCGGAGAAAAAAAGCGACTTCATCTCCAGTATTGTGTACGCCTGCCACCGTTTTGGCAAAAAGGTGTGCATGGAAGGAGTGGAGACCGAAGAACAGAACGGCCTGATCCAGGAGGCCGGATGCGATATGATTCAGGGCTATTATTATCATCGGCCCATGGAAGTGGACTCCCTTTACGGCCTTTTGGCCCAGGAGCAAAAAAATCAGGAGAAATCGGCGCCTGAGCCAGTGGAAATGTAGGCCGGAGGAAAGGAGATCAATCCATGTTTGATGCAGATCTGGGGCTAAAAAAAGGCTCCTTGCTCAAGGAGGTCACCGGGAAACGATGCACTGTATTTTCCCATCACAATCTATTTTTGTTTTTGGGGAAGCTCAGTTCCCACGACGATCACCAGGACCAATTGGTGTTGGAACGGTATGATGGGGACGAGATGGAAGGGTTTCTGGTGGCTTCCACACCTCTCAAGCTCCATGTCCCTCTGAACAATGATACCCTGGGAGTGGTGGAGGGGCAGGTGAGCCAGTGGAGCCGGGAATTCCTGGTGCTGGATGTGTTCACAGCCGTGAAGAAAAACGAAAGCCGGGCCTATTTCCGTCAGAATGTGGGTCGGGCCGGGTCGGTGGAACGGGTCAATGGTCAGAAAGCCGGCCATCGGTGTACCGTGGTGGACATCAGCGCCACCGGTGTGGCCATCACCTGCCGCCAGGATTATGAGGTGGGGGATCTGCTGGAGTTTTCCCACCAGCGTTTCCGCCCCGGCGGACCGGAGCATCAGCTGAAGTGCCGGGTGGCCCGGAAGGGCCCCACCCAGGAGGATCTGCGCTTTTACGGATGCCAGTGGGTGGAGTTGTCCCCCAAGGCCGAGGAGAAATTGTTTCAGGAAGTGTTTGCCATACAGGCGGCAGAGCTTCAGAAAACGCGGGGACGCTAGATCGAGGAGAACTCAGGGAACGGGAAGGGGAGGCCCTTATGTCGGACAAGGAAAAAGAGAAAGAATTGCTGCTGATGCAGCTGCAGGGCGAAGGAGATGTGTTTGAAACCATCTATGGCTTTTTCCAAAGCTATCTGACCATGGGGGATGAGGAGGAAGCGCTTTCCTATCTTTCCCCGCGGTTCCACGGCATCGGCATCAGGGAATCGGAGGTGGCCATCGGCCGGGAAGAGTTTCGCCAGATGTTCCGCCAGGAGCGGCAGATCTTGCCGGAACCGGTTTATTTCCGTTTGGAAGGCTGGGAGCAGAATACTGTCGCCCCAGGATTCCATGTGTGCTTTGCCCATATGGAAGTGTGGACCATATCTCCCCAGGGAGAGGAAGCCACTTACCGGGTGCGCATGAGTGCGACCCTCCACCGGGAAGGAGAGGGGGACGCCAGCCGGTATGTGATCGACGGGGTGCATCTGTCGGAGGCCAGCCGCAGACAGGAGGAGGGAGAGATCTTTTACTTCCGTTTGGCGGAAGAAGGGGCGCAGCTCAGCCGCCAGGTGGGGCAGGAGCTGCAGCGGATCGTCTCCCAGGTGATGCCCGGCGGCATCGTGGGCTCCTATGCCGAAGAGGGGTTCCCTTTTTATGTGGCCAACCAGAAGATGCTGCGGATGATGGGATATGACAGCTTCCCTCAGCTGATGGAAGAAACCGGCGGGCTGATGCTGTCGGTGGTTCATCCGGAGGACCGGGAGTTTGTGGTCAATGCGGTGAACAACAGCTTCCGCACCGGGGAACAATACGAGATCCAGTACCGCTTGTGCCGGAAAGATGGCAGCTGCATCTGGGTCCATGACATTGGCCGGAAGACGGTGGACGGAGAAGGCCGGGGGGCCATCATCAGCGTCGTCATTGATATCTCCCAGCAGGTGAACACCAAAAACCACCTGGAAAAAGAACTGGCTTTGGATTTTCTCACCGGGGTACGGAACCGGAAAGGGGGAGAAGAACAGATCAGCCGGATGCTGCAGGAAAAGCCGGATTATCTGTTTGTGATGATCGATCTGGACAATTTCAAGCAGGTCAATGACAGCTATGGCCACGATCAAGGGGATCGGGCCCTGCAATATGCAGCTGGGGAGATGGAGGCGCTTTTCCCTGAGCCCGCTGTGGTCTGCCGTCTGGGTGGGGATGAATTCATCATTTTTGTGGGTGCATCCTCCCAGGTGGAAGAGACACGGGAAAAGCTGCAAAAGCTGCTCTGCTGCTATGTGCGCAAAATGGAAGAGTGTTGGCCTTTGGCCCATTCTACTATTTCGGCCGGTGGGGTTTACGGGGACCAGCCCATGACTTTTGCCCAGCTTTACAAAAGGGCCGACCAGGTGCTCTACCAGGTGAAGCAGAAAGGTAAGGGCCGTATTCAGCTGTCGCCCGCTGAAATATTCCGGGACTTCTGTGCAGTTTGATGGCGAAAACTGGGCAATGTGCACAAAGCTTTCAGGAAGTTATACGGAAATATGTTATAACATCGGTTCCCGCTGTTGCGGCGAGCCGGGAAAAAGTGTTAAAATACTTCCAGGATCTTTCCCGATCCGGCCCAGGAGGTTTTCCCCGGGGCCGGATTTTTCATGGAGCGGGGGAGCGCCCCCATAGAGAGGAGTTTTAGCGTGAAAAAGCAGCAAAAGGACATTTTGGTCATTGGTTTTGCCCTCTTCGCCATGTTTTTCGGAGCGGGGAACATGATCTTTCCTCCCAAACTGGGCCTCCAGACCGGCTCCCAATGGGCCGTGGGCTTTTTGAGCTTTACCTTTGCCGATGCCGGATTGGCCCTTCTCACCATCCTGGCCATGATCCGGGGCACCGGTTCTTTGGAGGGCATCACCCGCCGTGTGGGCTCCTGGGCCTCCACCTTGCTGGGGGTCAGTGTCTTCCTGTGCCTGGGGCCTTTGATGGCCATTCCCCGCACCGCCGCCAGCACCTTTGAGCTGGGCGTGGCCCCGCTGCTGAACACCGAGGCCCGGGTGCCCTTTGCCCTGGTGTTTTTCGCTCTGGTGTTCCTGCTCACCGTCCGGCCTTCCAAGGTCATCGATATCATCGGCAAATTCCTCACCCCTGCTTTGTACATAGCCCTTCTGGTGATGATCATCCGGGGCATTACAAACCCGGTGGGATCGGTGGTGGACACCGGCGCTTCGGCCGTCTTTGCCGAGGGCTTGAAAGCCGGATACCAGACCATGGATATGTTTGGAGCCATCATCTTTACGGTGCTCATCACGGCCACTCTGAAAGAGCGGCATTATGAAGGAAAAAATGCCCTGCGGGTCACGATGTTTTCCGGCATTGTGGCCGCTGTGGGCCTGACCATCGTCTATGGCGGCCTGGCCTATCTGGGAGCCACCGGTTCGGGGGTCTATGAGCAAAGCATCGGCCAGACCGCGCTGCTCATCCGCATCATGGAAACCACCATGGGCCACGGCGGCCTGATTCTGCTGGCCATTGTGGTGGCTCTGGCCTGCCTTACCACCGCCATCGGCCTCACTTCGGCGGCGGCCAGCTATTTCTCCGGTTTGACCCGGGGAAAGGTGAGTTACAGCGCTTTTGTCACCATCATCTGTGTGTTCAGTGCCGCGGTGTCCAATTTCGGCATCGACACCATTGTCAGCTTCTCCAGCCCCATCCTGACGGTGGTTTATCCCGCTGTGCTCACCCTGGTGGTCCTCAGCTTTTTCGACAAGAAGATTCACAACGACTGGGTTTTCCAGTTTGCCACCGCCGGGGCCTTTGTCATCAGCCTTCTGGAGGTGCTGTCCGGGTACATCCCCTCGCTGGATTTTGTCATGAAGCTGCCGTTGTCCTCTCTGGGCTTCGGCTGGGTGCTGCCTGCGGCCATTTGCGGATTGTTGGGCGCTTTGCTGGGCAAAAACCGAGGGGTGAAACGCCAGGAAGCGGCCGGGGAATAGGAGCTCAAAGAAAATGGATTGTTATGTGAAAGTGGAAGAGGAAGGCCGCCGGAGACTCCGGAAGTCTGAGGGGAAGGGTGAGCCTTCCCCTTTTCTGCTGCTTATGGATCGGGAAGAGTGGAAACAAAAACGAGGGGACTACCTGAAAGGGGAGGAACCCCTGGGCGGCCGGGGCCCCAGCCGCTGCTGCAAAGTCGAGTGGGCAGGCGACTGCCTGACCGGGGTGCTGCGGGTGCCGGAGATAGAGAAGGCCGGCGCTTTCCGTCTGGGGATGGGGTTCTGTCTCCTGCCGGACAGGCTGGTGCTCATTGGAGAAGAAGGGGATGTGAAAGGCTGGGTGGAAGGCCGTCTGCCTGCGCTGCGCCAGCTGCAAAGCCCGGAACATCTGCTGCGGGAATTGCTGGAAGGGCTGATGGGAGAGGATCTGCTGCGCCTGTCCCAGCTGGAGGAAAAGCTGGAGGAGCTGGAAGGCTCCATGGAAAAGGCCGATCCCAATACCTTTCTTCGGGCCCTGGCCCGGTACCGGCGCAAGCTGTCCCGGCTGGGAGCCTATTATACCCAGCTCACTGCCGCGGGAGAGCAATTCCAGGAGGGCAGTGAGGAGGAACTGTGGGAAAAATTCATCGCCCACGCCCAGAGGCTTCAGGATCATGTGGGGCTGCTGCGGGAAGATCTGCTGCAGCTGCGGGAATTGTTCCAGGCCCTTCAGGATGCCCGGCAAAATCGGGTGATGGGGCTGCTCACCGTGGTCACCACTTTGTTTCTCCCTCTCACGCTGCTCACCGGCTGGTATGGGATGAATTTTGCCCGAATGCCCGAGCTTCAATGGCGTTATGGTTATCTGGCCCTGATCGTGGTGGCCGGAGCCCTTGTGGCGCTGGAAGTGGCTTTTTTCATAAAGAAAAAGTTTTTTTGACTTTACTCCCCCTTTTCCGGTATAATCGAAGTATTGATGGGAAAAGGGGGACCTTTTTTGATGAAATGGATGCGCCGGGGCACAGCCCTGGTTTTGGCTTTTTTGCTTTCGGTGGCGGTGCTGGCCGCCGGAGGCGGAGAGAGTCTTGTGACACTGTCGGTGTTGCGGAAAGAGTATCTGGACACCGTTTCGGAAAAGGCCCGGCAGAAGGCTGCCAGCCTGGAGCAAAAGGCCAATGCCTATCTGGAAGAAAAGACCCAGGAGACCGAAGATGCCTTGCTCTCCCAGGCGGCAGGGCCGCTGCTGGATGCGGTTTTGGCCCAGGTGGGAGAAAAAGGCCGGATCGTGGAACTGAATAAGGGCGATACTGTGACAGGGCCTTTGGGGGCCGGGTTCGTCATGCGGGAAGGCACGGCGGAAGTCACCGGCACCGAAGTGGTGAATGTCACCGCGGGAGGCACCCGGCCTGGAGGCTGGGTGATCGCCCGGAACATCTATTATATGATCCCGCAGAATGACCAGAGCGGCATCCGTATCACATCGGATACCGCCCGGGTGCAGCTGCTGGATGGGGCCGCAACCTCCCAGGATACGGTGGATGGCTACCAGGTCCAGCACCTGGCTTACGCCCAGGCCCTCAGCGTGATGGGGCTGTTCAAGGGCACCGATGTGGGCTTTGAGCTGGAGCGGGAGCCCACCCGGCTGGAATGTCTGATTATGCTCATCCGGCTGCTGGGTGAGGAGCAGGCCGCCCTCTCTTATGAGGGGAGTCATCCCTTTACCGATATCACCGGATGGCAGGCTGCCAACCGGTATGTGGCCTATGCGGTGCATATGGGCTATACCAACGGGGTATCGGCCACAGAGTTTGCACCCAACCAGCCCTGCAATGCGGCCACTATGTATACCTATGTGCTCCGGGCGCTGGGTTACAGCGACAAACTGGGAGATTTTGTGTGGAACAGCACCGATCGGGTGATGATGGTGCAGACCGGGATTCTGACCCAAAGCGAGATGGAGACCATCCAGCGGGGGATTTTCCGCCGGGATCAGGCCGCCTTTGTGCTGTGGCGCAGCCTGTCCGCCGCTTTGAAAAACTCCGATGTGACTTTGGTGAGCAAACTCATTGCCACCGGCGCCGTCACCCAGGCCCAGTATGACCAGGCCCGGCAGAATGTGCCCTCGTAGAGGGAAAGGAGACGAGATATATTGAATGAAAAAAGAGATACCCTTCAGAGGGCATCTCTTTTTTATTAAGGCAGAATACAGACGAGGGGGAGAGCCTCAGGAACTTGTGGCGGGACAGTCACATTGCGCTGCCATGCGAAGCAATCGCACTACGGCTTGTTGTGTGCAATTCGGTCGCAGGTTGTCACGCTGCGGTAGAGCGGGTGATATTGCGCACCCAGGTGCGGGAGCGGAAACGGAGCAGGCCCCAGATCATCTTGACGGCATCCTCCACCAGACAGGGCAGGAGCACCAGGATGATGGGCAGATGGAACACCAGAGCCAGCAGGGCAGTGGCCGGGAGACACCAGATCCACAGCGGGCCGATGTCGATATACATGGCCGCCCGGGTATCGCCGCCGCCCCGAAGCACGCCCACTACACAGGTGGTGTTGAACTGCATGGGAATGGCCCGCAGAGCATAGAAGGCGATGATGGCCGCGGCGATATCCTTGGTGCTTTCCGGGATATTGAAGAAGGGAGTCACCACCTGGGAGGCGATCAGCAGCAGAGCACAGGCGGCAAAACCGCTGCACAGTGCTACTGCCAGAAGGGTCTTGCCCATGGAATAGACCCCTTCGGTTTTCCCGGCTCCCAGCTCCCGGCCGATGAGCACGGCCGCAGCTCCGGCCACGCCGAAGGCAAAGACATTGGCGATGTTTTCCACATTCCGGGAGATGGTGACGGCGGCCAGCACATCGGTGCCCATCCGGCCATAAATGGCGGGGAGCAGGGAGGTGCCCAGGCCCCACAGGGTCTCATTGACCACCACCGGAGTGGCATAGTGGACAAAATCCCGGGTGAGTGTTTTGCCTGGCCGCATAGCGCAGGAAAGATCCAGACGGAAATGACGGCAGCGGGCACAATAGATCAAAGTGAAAAGCAGTTCCACGCACCGGGCCGTGACAGTGGCGATGGCAGCGCCCTCCATGCCCAGTTTGGGTGCGCCGAATTTGCCGAAAATAAGCACATAGTTCAAAAAGGTATTGATGACCATGGCGGAAGAATAGATGTAAAGTCCCAGCTTGGCATTGCCCATGCTCCGCTGGGCCCCCACATAGACCTGGGTGAAGATGTTGATGGGGTAGGCCCAGGCCACAATGCGCATATACCGGATGCCCAATTCCGCCGCCGCCGGGTCATTGGTGAAGATCCCCACCAGCACCTGGGGGAAGAAGAAGGCAAACAGGGAAAAGGCAGTGACCAGAGTGAAGGCGGCAAAGAAGGAGATGCCCATCACACGGCTCACCGTTTTGTGGTCACCCTTGCCATAATATTGGCTGATGAGCACGCTGGCCCCGCTTTGAAAGCCAAAGACCATGAGCATGATGACAAAAAAGGAGGAATTGACCACCGAGGCTCCGGCGATCTCATTTTGCCCCACCGCTCCCAGCATCATGGTGTCGGCCAGGGCCAGGGAATAGTTGATCAGGTTCTGCAAGGCAATGGGCAGAGCCAGATGCAATAGCTCCCGGTAAAACTGCCGGGGTTGACGGAAAACATGCAGCATACATCACTCTCTCTTTCTCTTCTCTTCCGGATTCTCACACCTCCTCATTCTACCATAGTTCTCTCCCCTTGACTAGGCGCTGAAAGCATCGGGGGAGAGGCCGTTGGCCAGGGGGAAAACAGGGGCCGACTGGGGCAGATATAAATTAAGAAAGTTGTAAGAACTTTTTGATATCGGCCTCCAACTTTTTGATATCGGCTTCCATCTAAAGGATACAGCCCCGGAAAAAGGGCTGAAATAAGGTACAAGAAATTGAAACAGCTGGAGGTATAAAGGGATGAGCGAACATGAATTGCCTGTACAGGAACCGATTTCTTCCCCGGAAGGGACGGAAATCAAGAAAACTCAAGAGGAACAGGCCATAAACGAAAAGGCCCCGGAGAAACAGGCCGTGGCGAAAGAGCCGGAAAAGAACAAACAGAAAGGCCTGCTTTCCAAAAAGAAACCCTCAAAGCCTCAGGAGGAAAAAGGCCCCCGGCGGAATAAATTTGCCGGAAAAGAGAAAAAGCGCCTGCCCCGCTGGATTTCCCGGGTGGTGATCCTGGCGGTGGTGGCGGCCGGCGTGGGTGGACTTGCTGTTCTCTTTCCCCGGCTTTTGCACAAGGAAGAGAATGAGGAAATTGCCACCGGTATGGTTTCCCGGGGCTCCCTGGTGCAGAGTGTTTCAGGCTATGGCACCGTACGCCCCTTGAAAGAGGCCAAATACGGCGACAAGGCCCGGGGCAAAGTCACCGAGGTCTTTGTCCAGCCGGGGGACAAGGTTCAGCCGGGGGATGTGCTCTTTACCGTCGATCCCTCGGAACTGATGGATGAACTGAAAAACGCTCAGGAGGAAGTGGCCACCGCTCAGGGACGGGTGAAGGAAGCCCAACAGGCCCTCTCTTCCCTCACCACCGCCGCTCCCTTCCAGGGCAAGCTGGTGGGCGCCCCCTCTTTGCGGGCCGGGCAGCAGGTTTCCCAGGGCATGAGCCTGGGCAAGCTCATCGATGACCGTACCCTGACCCTGGCCGCCTATTACAGCTATGCTTATGAAAACCAGATCACTTCGGGTATGCGGGCGGTGGTTTCTCTCCCCGACAGCATGACCCAGGTGGAAGGCACGGTCCAATCGGTGGACCACATCCGCAAGGTGCAGGATGGAGCGGTGCTCTTCCGGGCCAATATCACCATCCAGAACCCGGGCACTCTGGCCGCCGGAGCCGTGGCCGCCGCCAGCATCCCCACGGCCCAGGGGGAGATCATGCCCGCCGAAACCGGCACATTGCAAAATGCCCGGGAAGAAGAGATCACCCTTCAGGGGGAGGGCAAGGTGACCGCCTCGTCCCTGATGGACTACGGCGAATATGCCGCCGGGCAGACCCTGGTGCGGCTGGAAAATCCTTCGCTGCACACCGCCATTGAAAACGCCCAGAAAGCCTATGACCTGGCGGCCCAGAAGGCCGCCCAGCTGGAAGCCGACCTGGGCAGCCGGGAAGTGCGCACCGAGATCGGCGGCATGGTGTCCTCGGTGTCGGTGCAGGTGGGGGACAAACTCACCGCCGCGGGCACACCCCTGGTGGCCGTGTCCGATACCTCCTCCTTCCTGGTGGAAGCCAACATCGACGAGCTGGATATCTCCAAGGTCTCCCTGGGGATGCCGGTGGAGGTGACCACCGGCGAGGGCACCCAGAGCGAAAACACCCTCAGCGGCACGCTGATCGAGGTGGCCATGGAAGCCAAGGTGGGAGAAGGCAGCACAGCCGCCACCTTCCCAGCCAAGATCGCTTTGGAGAACGACGGCAAACTGCTGCCCAATATGAGCGTCAGCTATAAGATCAACACCACCTTGGTGGAAGATGCTTTGCTCATCCCCTCCCAGGGCGTGATCTATCAGAATGGCGGCGTGTGCGCCTTTGTGCGGGAGGAGCCGGGGAAGGAGTATCCCAACCGGGCCCAGGATGTGCCCAAGGACACCGTGCCCAAAGGATTTGTGCCGGTGACCATTGAGATCGGCATTGCCGACGACAAAAACACCCAGGTGCTGGATGGCCTTTCCGAAGGGGAAGAGATCTATATGACCTCTCAGCCTCAGGAGGAAGAAGGGGAGATGGAGGGCATGGCCTTTGGCGTCGCTGCACCCTTCGCCTGGGGGAGGTGACAGGATGCTCATTCGGTTGGAAAATATCCGCAAAGTCTATAACGAAGGCAAGGAAAGTGAAGTGCGGGCCTTATGGGATGTGAATCTATCCATTGACCACGGGGAGTTCACCGCCATCCTGGGCCAGTCCGGTTCGGGAAAATCCACCTTGATGAACATTTTAGGCTGTCTGGACACCCCCACCTATGGGGAATATTGGCTGGATGGGGAGAATGTATCCCTCATCCCGCCCCGGCGGCTTTCGGCCATCCGGAACAAAAACATCGGCTTTATCTTCCAGGGCTTTAACCTGATTCCCGCCCTCACCGCCCTGGAGAATGTGGAATTGCCCCTGATCTACCGGGGGATGAAGGCGGGGGAGCGGCGGCAGCTGGCCCTCAGCGCCCTGGAGGAAGTGGGGCTGGGAAAGCGGGTGCATCACCGGCCGGTGGAGCTGTCCGGCGGCCAGCAGCAGCGGGTGGCCATCGCACGGGCCATGGCGGCCAAGCCTCCCATCATCATGGCCGACGAGCCCACGGGCAACCTGGACACCAAGGCCGGAGCCGAAGTGATGGGCAAGCTGTGCGCCCTCAATGACGAGGGGGCCACCATTCTGCTCATCACCCACGATATGCACCTGGCCGATCTGGCCAAACGGGTAGTGCGCATCATGGACGGCCAGTTGGTGGAGGATTCCATCACCCCTCAGGATAAGCGGGAGCCCCTATTGCGGGAGGTGGGACGAGCATGAAATTTTTCCAGGCCTTTTCCATGGCCCTCAAATCCATACTGCAAAACAAAATGCGTTCCTTTCTCACCATGCTGGGCATCATCATCGGTGTGGGATCGGTAACCACTCTGGTGTCGGTGATGCAGGGCACCCAGCGCCAGGTCATGGAGGAATACAAAAAGATGGGGGTCAACACCATCAGCGTCGGCTTTTATGAGGGGCGGGACATTTCCAGCGATCTGCGGGAGTTTTGCCAATCGGTACCCAAACTGATCGCCGGAGTGACCCCCAACACCAGCCAGAACCTGAAATGCCGGTATAAGAACAAAAACTGGAGCACCACCATCTATTTCGGCAACGAGGATTTCGGCCTGTGCCAGAACTACCAGCTGGAGAAGGGGCGGGAGCTGTCTTACAGCGACCTGTATAACCGATTGCCGGTGTGTGTCATCGGCTCGGCGGTGCGCCAGCAGCTCTTCGGCCTGGAAGATCCCATCGGCAAACAGGTGCGGGTGGGAAGCGTCAGCTGCACGGTGGTAGGCCTTTACAAAGAACGGGCGGAGAGCAAACAGTGGAGCCCGGACGATGCGGTGCTG
Organism: Intestinimonas sp. MSJ-38; assembly: GCF_018917925.1. Taxonomy (NCBI): domain Bacteria; kingdom Bacillati; phylum Bacillota; class Clostridia; order Eubacteriales; genus Intestinimonas; species Intestinimonas sp. MSJ-38. Next base: position 176,266 of record NZ_JAHLPO010000003.1, read on the forward strand.
CTGCCCCAGACGATGCAGCGGACCATCACCGGCTCGAGAAACATCGAGAGCTATACCGTCAAAGCCAACAGCTCAGAGGCCACCAAGGCCGCCATCCCCTTGCTGGAAGGGTTTCTGAAAAAGCAGGCCAAGGCCGACGGCAACTACAATGTCTATTCCAACAACCAATGGATGGAGGAGGGCAACCAGATGACCGATATGCTCACCTTGGTGGTGGGCGGCATTGCAGGCATTTCCCTGCTGGTAGGCGGCATCGGCATCATGAACATCATGCTGGTGTCAGTGTCGGAACGCACCCGGGAAATCGGCATCCGCATGGCCATCGGCGCGCCCCGCCGGGCCATTGTGGCTCAATTCCTCATCGAAGCGGCCACCATCAGCGCCTGCGGCGGTGTTCTGGGGCTGCTGGTGGGCAGCCTGGGCTCGGCTCTGTTGTCCGCCGCCATCTTCGAACGCATCGACCTGCCCACTCTTCCGGTGGCCCTGGGAGCTTTCCTGTTTTCGGTGCTGCTGGGGATGTTCTTCGGCTTTTATCCGGCAGGCAAGGCCTCCAAAATGCAGCCGGTGGATGCGCTGCGCAGCCAATAACCAAAATTTCGGGGCGGCTCCAAATCCGCGCGGGAGCCGGTTTGTCCCCTTTGTTTGTCGCCGGGGCGCACGGCGGGAGAAATTCCTTATGAAGAAACGATACACCCGATTTCTGGCAGGGCTTCTGACCCTTTGCCTCCTCTGGCCGGGGGCGCTGCCTCCCCGGTCCCGGGCTTTTTCCGATATCCCCCAGGTTTCCCAGAGCCTGGCCGCCGAAAGCCTGCGGTCTTTGGGGATTCTGGCGGACAGCCCCACTTTTCAGCCGGGGAGCAGCCTGACCCGGGCCCAGTTCTGCAAAATGGCGGTGCTGGCGGCGGGATTTGAAGGGGAAGCGGCCTACCAGGGCTATACCATTTACCCCGATGTGCCCGCCGGCAGCTGGTATGCTCCTTATGTGTACGGGGCGGTGAAAAAATACAAGATCATTCAGGGCTATCCCGATGGCCGGTTTGGTCCCGAGGAACCCATTACCTATGGTCAGGCGGTGACCATTCTGCTGCGGCTTCTGGGGTATTCCGGAGAGGATCTAGGGGCCTTCTGGCCCCGGGATGCTCTGGCCAAAGGGGAACAGGTGGGGCTGTGTCGCACTCTTTCCGGACTGAGCCCCAATGGCCCCATTCCCCGGGGCCAGGCGGCCATCCTGCTCTATAACCTTTTGACCCTGCCCACCAAAGAAGGGGGCAGCTTCCTGAGTCAGGGCTTTGCGCCGGGAGAAGGACAGATGCTCTATGCCAAGGACAAGGAAGGGAAGGAGAGCCTGTTTTCCCTGTCCGGGGAGGCCCAGCGCCTGTCTGCACCCTTGCCCGAAAATTTACTGGGAACCATGGGCACACCGGTAGGGGATAAAAGCAAGTCTGGAAAGGTAAAGGGCTTTTTGCCTGCCGCTTTGTCCTTCCGGGAGGAAACGGTGAAAAAGGCGGGACTGAACAAGCTGGAGATCACATCCGGTTCCCTGCCTGTGGGCAAGGGAGTGAAGATCTTCTCCCTGGGCCAGATGGCCGAATACCAGCAGGGCTTTCTGGATCTGCGGGAAGGGGCCCGGGTACGGCTTTATTTTGACAGCCGGGGAGATTTGCAGCTGATCTATGAAATGACCCAGGAAACGGAGACCGACACCTTTGTCTATGGGGCCTCCGACCGGGCTTTGCCCCAGAATGCAAAGCTGCTGCTGGGCGGCCATGCCATGCCCTTTGACAAGCTGGAAAAATACGATGTACTCACCTATTCCCCGGAAGAGGGAGGATATCTGGTGAGCCGGGACCGGCGGCTGGTGCTGCTGGAAGAGGCCGGGCCTATTTATTCCGCACCGGAGCGCATCCGGGCGGGGGGCAAGGAATACACTGTGCCCCAGAGCGCCGCCGGGTTCTTTGAAAAGGTGCAGGTGGGGCAGCTGGTGCTGCTTTGCTTTGACACCCGGGGCCAGGTGGCTGGGGCCTTCCCCCAGGGAGCGGCGGCTCCCAACACTGTGGCCTTGCTTCAGAGCCTGAGCAAGGATGGCAAAGTCACCCTTCGTCTGCCCAGTGGGGAAAAATGGGAAGGGGACGCCACCTTTGACGGCTACCCCCAGATCATCGCCAACCAGGAGATCGTCTCATCTCTCTTCAAAGAAGAGGGGCGGCTGGTGCAGGTGACCCAGAACAGCCGGGGCCAGCTGGTGCTGCGGCACCTGGACTACCAAAATGCCCTGGCCGGGGAACTGCGCAAGAGCCAGAGAACCCTGGGCCAGCGGGAAATTGCCAAAAATGTGGCCCTCTATGAGCAGCCTGCTCCTGGGATGCCTTTGCGGCCCATCACCTGGGAGAGTTTGCCCGAGACCCTGGCCAAAAACCGGGTGATCCATGCCCGGGAGGATGCCGCGGGATGCATTGACTTGCTGGTGCTGGACAATGTGACCGGAGACGGCTTCCTCTATGGCCTGGTGAGCCAGTACAAGAGCGAGAAGGTCATCATTCCCGGTGACGGCCCGAAGTACGACGATCAGGGAAAGCCCATTCCCGGTACCGGATCTTCTGACCTGACCCGTACGGTGTACACCCTCCGTCTGCGCACCAAGGACGGAACGAAGGAGATCACTTCTTTCTATCCCTGCGGGGATATGGGAACGACTGCGGCGCCTGGCGCTGTGGCCGTGGCCCTGACGCCGGCGGCAGAGGATGGAGAAGCACGGCTGACGGTGGCTTTCTCCACACCGGGCAAGCGGCTGCAGAAGGCGGCCACGGTGAGCGAGGACAAGTTTGACAGCCGCCTGGGTGTGCGCATCGGGGATGTGTATGTGCCTATCAGCGAAAGTGTGCAGATCTATGCACCCAAGCTGGACCGGTTCCTCACCCTCCCGGAAGCCCGTATGAACTTCAAACAGTTCGATCTGTATTGTGATACAGATCCCCTCCAGGGAGGCCGTGTGCGCATCATCATTGCAGCGTGATGCTGCACCCAAACTGCGCTGCCGCGCTAGGCAATAGAACCAAACCGAACACAAAAGGCCTTCCTTTGGGAAGGCCTTTTTTCATGCACCCTGCCAGGATCGCACCCTGGCCCCTTCCGGGGCTCGCCGCCAGCCCCGGAATACCCAGGCACAGCAGCCCATACAGCCTGGGAGAGTATGGCCGCCCTACCCCTATCAATCCGCAAAAAGCCGCGACCTGTGCGTGGCTTTTTGCACTTCTCAAGGGCGGGGCGCCCCGCTGGTCCGGTGGCCGGACGGCCATACTTTCTTTGCTTTTCTGCGTACAACCGGCCCGGCGCGGGAGCGCAGTATGGGAGCGGAGGCACTCCGCCAGCCCCTTGCAAAAACTCGAAAAAGTGGCCTAAGCCACTTTTTCGACACGCTCACCCCAGCGCAAATGCGCTGGGGTGTTCTTGTTTTGACAGCCGGTGGAGAGGCCAGGGAAGGGAAAATAGGATGGACTGCTCACGATACCCACATATTGAGATTTTCTATAATTTGCAGGAAAAACTATCAAATAAAACAAAATGAATAAAAGCGAAAAATTCCGATTTTTGTTGTGGGAAAGTGAATGGAAGTGGAGAAAAGAGAAGAAGCCGCCCGGCGGTGCGAGGAATACCGGAGCATGGGCTATGCTTGCTCTGAGTCGGTGTTTCGGGCTTTGGCTCAGGTATTTGACATTCCGGTGAGCCGGGAGCTTTTTATAACCATATGGACAGGTGCACCCATTCAGGCCATACCCCACTCGGCCCGGTGATGGTGACGCTGGTGCGCTCTGCCATTTCACTGGTGAAGAAGGGAAGTGAGCAGGGAAACGATGAGCAGCAAAGCTGTCAGTCGTTTGCGCATCGGCTTTTCCTCCTTTTTTCGTTGGCGTTGGGAAGAGCGGGGATGCAGAGTAATTTCCGGATATTTCCGTCTATTTACTATATCATACCATAAATGAATATTTTGGTAAAGTACAGTATTTTCCTGTCACAGATGCCCAAGTGGGGAGGAGAGGGGATCTGACGGCGGACTCCCACAAGAGGGGGCGTGATATGATGCAAAAAAATTAAAAATGAGCCTTGGGGCAGGGTTGACAAGTGTGTATAATTATGCTATTTTTAGCATAAAGAAACAAAACCCTACAGGGAGGATACGATAAAATGAAACCGGAAATTCTTTTTCTCAAGCAGGAAGATGTGATCAAGGCCGGGCTGCTGGATATGAAGATGGTGCTGGCCGAAACCGAAAAAACCTTCAAAATGATCGGTCAGAATCAGATCATCAATCCCACCAAGGTCTTTATGGGTATGCCCAGCAATGAAAACTGGGATTCTTATTGTATGTCCATGCCCGCCTACATCGGCGGCGATGTGGACACCGCCGGATTCAAGTGGGCCGCCGAATCCAAGGCCAACGCCCAGTTGGAAGGGGTGCCCTATGGCATTGATATTGTCATTCTGTCCGATCCCAAGACGGTGTTCCCCAAGGCCATTCTGGACGGCACCATCACTACCGCCATGCGTACTTCGGCTACCGCCGGTGTCATGGCCAAATACAATGCGCTGAAGGGCACCAAGGTGGCCTGCCTGGTGGGCGCCGGCGTCATTGGCCGCACCATGATCATGGCTATGATGGAGGCTGTACCCACATTGGAAGAGATCCACATGGTGGATCTGGTGAAGGAGAAAGCCGAAGGCCTGGCCAAGGAGTTTGATGGCAAGATCAAGGTTATTCCCTACACCGATGTGAAGGAAGCGGTGAAGGATGCCCAGCTGCTGGTCACCGAAACCACCTCCCGCAAGCCTTTCATCAAAAAGGAATGGCTGAAGCCCAATATGACTGTCATCCAGATGGAAGGCCAGAGCTGCGAAGAGGGTATTCTGCTCACCGCCGACCGGGTGGTGCTGGACAACTGGAGCCAGATGTCCCATCTGGTGGGCATCCTGGTGCACGAGCTGTACGAGGCCGGGAAGCTGAAAAAAGAGGATATCGTGGAGCTGCCGGAAATGGTCAATGGCGTTCAGGTGCGCCAGAATGAGGATCAGTTTGTCTATTGCGGCAGCGCCGGTGTAGGCAGCGTGGACATTGCCATCGCCGCCAAGCTCTATGAGAACGCCAAGAAAATGGGCATCGGCCAGAAGCTGAATCTGTGGGATAACCCCCTGTGGGTCTGATTTGCATTTTCCATACAAAGAAAGAGAACCCCGAAAACCGAAAGGTTCATGTTTATAGGTACACAATGTGACCTATGGGGCAGACCGGACGGTACAGGGCACGAAAAAATAGGTCGAGGGAATTCCCCTCGACCTATTTTGGTCCTGTCAAGATTTATGCGCAAAATTATTTGCAGGCTCGGCTGAGTGAAGTCAGCCGGCAATAGAGGCGTCGTCCATGACCGCCTTCAGGTGCTTCATGCGCCACCAAAACAGCAACATTTTCGTACTCTCCGCCCCAGTTGCGGCGCAGGTAGATGCCGTCAACATAGACATACGGATAACGCCCGCCCTGCAAGGGACGGTTTCGCCAGTCCTCGATGTGGACATAGGCTTTCTTGTTCAGCTCGCTGATGGTGGCGGGCGAGACCTTGCTGCCCCTTGATAATTTCCTCATTCAGCTGTACAATTTTTTTCGGACATAGTTTGCTGTCTCCTTTCAGAATGGTGTGTCGTGACTTCATTCTAATCAAAGAAATAGCTGATTGTGCGTTAAAAATGATAACGCAATGGTTCGTTGCGGCGGTTCCTGCTTGCGTTGGTAGAAACAGAACGCCTTATTTGCTATGATTTTCTAAAAACAATAGTAGGAGGAAACTTCATTATGACCCTCGGAGAGAAAATACAAAAATTAAGAAAGCAGCGCGGACTTTCCCAAGAGGCGCTTGCCGAAAAGGTAATGGTTACACGGCAGACCATTTCAAAATGGGAATTGGGACAATCAACCCCCGATATGGATTTTATAGCTCAACTTAGCGACATTTTCAATGTGTCCTCTGATTACCTCATTAAAGATGAAATGGTTGAACCAGCTGAGCTGCCATATAAGAAGCGTAGTTACCACTTATCCGAAAGAGGCAAGCGTATTATTTTGGTAGTTGTTTCTGCGGCAGCTTTAATCGCTGGATATGTGTGCTTGATCTGCGACTATTTTACTTCCGACAGATTATCGTGGTCATTGATTGCTGTTGCTTCAATTATAGCTACATGGCTTATGTTGCTTCCAAGTCTGATTTCCAGAACAAAAATCGTTTTGAAAACCTTAGTTGTAGTCAGTGCTATCCCTTTTCCACTACTGGCAATATTGTCTTTGCTTTTGAAAAAGTCCGTTATATTCACACTGGGCATTTGCATAACGCTGATTGTGATTGCTGCAATCTGGACAATGTATATAATTTTCCGCAAGTGCAGAAAAAACTTGTGGCGGGCATTTGGCTTTGCCCTGCTGGCTTTAATACCAGCGCCGATTGCAATTATTCATATTTCAGCTTGTTTTTTTCCGCAAGTCCAGTTTGATTTTACATCTGACATATTCAACAGCGGGTTCACCCTTGCACTTTCTCTTGTGTGCTTTGGGGTAGATTATTTGCTCTATCATAGGAAAGGGGACATAACAGGCAAAAAATGAAAACAGTTCTTCTCCACGGATTGGGACAAACAGCACAAGACTGGAAAGATGTAGTCTGTCAACTTTCAACTTCTAATGTTGAGTGTCCAGAACTTTTTTCTTCAATGGAAAATGAAATATCCTACTCCCGGATTTTGGCTAATCTTGAACGGCAGTATTCTGATGCAACAGAGCCGCTTTATATTTGTGGCCTATCGTTAGGGGCGTTGCTTGCCCTCGACTTTACTATTCGTCATGGGGATAAAGTGGCTTCGCTGGTCTTAATCGGCGCACAATACAAAGTACCAACATTACTGATAGATTTTCAAAATCTCTTGTTCCGCTGTATGCCCGCTAAGAGTTTTTACAACATGGGATTATCAAAAAGTGACACAATTAAACTGTCCCATTCGATGCGGTCATTGGATTTTACTTCACAATTAAGCAAGATTACCTGTCCTGTTACTGTTTTGTGTGGAGAAAAAGATAGGGCCAATCTAAAAGCATCGAAAAAGTTAAATGAGTTACTTTCCCAAGCAACTTTGCAAATTGTCAGCGGCGCAGGCCATAAAATTAACAAAGATGCACCAGAAGCTATTGCTGCCATACTTAATATGTAATTAGCATTTTAGACAATCAAATGATTTGCCGCCCAGCAGGAAATCTTTCAAAGGTTTCCTGCTTTTCTTATGCCATTTTTCAGAAAGGAGCGACCAAATGAGCGAAGTGTTTTCTATCCTGCTTCATAACCGACAGCGTTATGAGCAAGGCAAAGAGGGCCTTTGGTTTTCTTTGCCGACCACGACCGAAAAGCTGCAAGAAGCCCTGCGGGGAATCGGGATCAGTGCCCACGATCCGCAGGACTTTTTCTTGTACGACTACCGAAGCCCGCAGGAGCGTCCCATTAAGCTGCCCCGCGATCTGGTGCTGTCCGCTGACATGGACGAACTGAACTTCCTTGCCGCGAGGCTGGAAAAGCTGGACGCCGCCGAGCTTGCGGAGCTGCAGTCCTAGGAGAAGTCCCGTGTCGGGACGGCCATACTTTCTTTGCCTTTCTTCACACAACCTGCTAGGTGCGGCAGCACAATATGACAGCCCAGGCACTGGGCCGAAATAACACGCCGTCAAGAGCAAAAGAAGAAATCCCCCGGAGAATTTCTCCGGGGGATTTTTGCATGAATCAGAATTGGAAACTTGGTTGGCTGCCGATCTGCGAAAAACAGATGCAGTAAGGCCGCTGGGGAAGCAATCGGTTTCCCGGCGCACAAAGCCGGGGAGAGTATGGGGGCGGCAGCCTGCCGCTAGTGGATATATTCAAACTCGAAGCCGCACACATTGACGGTGTCGTGCTCTTTGACGCCCTTTTCCTCCAGCTTTTCAAACAGCCCGGCTTTCCGCAAGGCCCGCTCGAAATACATCCGGGATTCGTAATCCGACAGGTTCACCGAAGCAAAGATCCGCTCGATGTGCCGCCCGGTGACATAGAAGGTGTCGTTCTCCCGGCGGATGATGATATCCTCTTCCGGATCGGCTTCCTTTTCCGGGATCACTTCGGCCTCGTAGACCTCGATGGGAGGCAGCTTCTCCAGCTCCTGCCACAGGGCATAGACCAGCTCCCGCACGCCCATCTGGGCCGCCGCCGAAATCTCAAAATAAGCACAGCCCAGCTCTTCGGCCTTTTCCCGCAGACGGCGGGCGTTTTCCCCATCGGGGGCAATGTCGGTCTTGTTGGCGGCGATGATCTGGGGCCGGGAAGCCAGGGCCGGGCTGTATTCCTTCAACTCCCGGTTGATGGTCTCCAGGTCCTCCACCGGGTCACGGCCCTCCGAGCCGGACACATCCACCAGATGGAGCAGCAGACGGCACCGCTCAATGTGGCGCAGGAAGTCATGACCCAGGCCGGCGCCTTCCGCCGCGCCCTCGATGATACCCGGGATGTCGGCGGCCACAAAGGACTCGCCCTCGCCCACATACACTACGCCCAGGTTGGGGGTGAGGGTGGTGAAGTGGTAATCGGCGATTTTGGGCCGGGCCTTGGAGATCACCGACAGCAGGGTGCTCTTGCCCACATTGGGGAAGCCGATCAGACCCACATCGGCGATGAGCTTCAGCTCCAGAGTGACCATCCGCTCTTCACCGGGCAGGCCGGGCTTGGCAAAGCGGGGAGCCTGACGGGTGGGGGTGGCAAAATGGCAGTTGCCCCAGCCACCCCGGCCGCCTTTGGCCGCCACAAAAGGCTCGTCCCCGGACATATCCTGAAGCAGCGCTCCGGTTTCCGCGTCCCGGATCAGAGTGCCACGGGGCACTTTGATGAGGATGTTTTCGCCATCCTTGCCGCTGCTGCGCTTGCCGGTGCCGTTGGCGCCGTTCTGGGCCACATATTTCCGCTTCATGCGGAAGTCCAGCAGGGTGGAGAGGTTGTCATCCGCTTGAAAGACAACGCTGCCGCCCTTGCCGCCATCGCCTCCATCCGGCCCGCCGGCGGCGATGTATTTTTCCCGGTGAAAGGAGACAGCGCCATCGCCCCCTTTTCCCGCCTTGATAAAGATCCGTGCAACATCAACAAACATAATTGTAATCCTCTTCTCTGTGCTTCGCTTCATGCCTATGGTGGGGTGCGGCGGCTCGCCGCTCAGGCCCTTATTATTATAACCAGAGGAAGCTATAAGAAAGACCCGGGCCATGCGGCCCGGGTCTTGGGGTTCTTACTGTTCCACCTTGATGACCGAGACCTTCTTGCGGTCGCGGCCGAAACGCTCAAAGCTGACGCGGCCGTCAGCCGTGGCAAACAGGGTATCGTCAGAGCCGATGCCCACATTCAGGCCAGGATGGATCTTGGTGCCCCGCTGGCGAACCAGGATGTTGCCAGCCAGCACATACTGACCGTCGGCGCGCTTGACGCCCAGGCGTTTGCTTTCGGAATCGCGGCCGTTCTTTGTGGAGCCGACACCTTTCTTATGAGCCATGAGTTACACCTCCGATTGGTTTAGGATAAAAAAAGGGAAGAACTTAAGCCTGGATGGCTTCGATGGTCACCTTGGTGTAGGGCTGACGATGGCCCTGGCGGCGACGATAGTTCTTCTTGGCCTTGAACTTGAAGACCATGATCTTCTTGCCCTTGCCGGTCTTGACGACCTTGCCGGAGACCTTGGCTCCCTCAACATAAGGAGCGCCAACGGTCATAGCCCCGTCCTTTTCCACTGCCAGAACATTGTCAAAGGACACGGTTTCGCCATCGGCGGCTTCCAGTTTCTCGATGTAGATGGTGTCGCCTTCTGCGACCTTGTACTGTTTCCCGCCGGCTACGATGATAGCGTACATGCGGTTTGCACCTCTCTTCTTTGTTAGAGTCTCGCTCTCGGGGCGGGGACAAGCCCACTTCTAGCCCGGTCGATGCGGCGAAGCTAGTATACCATCCCTTTTTCCCAAAGTCAAGACATTTTTCTTTCCTTTTCGGTCACCGGGCCTTTTTCATAGTATTCTCCCGGGGAAAAGGCGGCGGGGTCTTTTAAAAACAGGCTCCACAGCCGGGCGCAGTCTCCTTCCTTCTGAAAGGCGGGGATGCTTTTCCCTTGGGCGGGTTTGGTGATGACCGGCAGGGCAGCCTGCTTCCGGGAAAGGGCCAGGGCCTGTCGTCCCTTTTCGCCCACGGCCAATACCTTTATATAAGAAGGGGAACTCTGGCACTCCTGCTTGGTCAGCCCCAGAAAACCGCACAGAGCCATGCGCCGCAGCCGGGAGAGGGGATAGCGGCGGGTCTTGGTTTCTTCCAGCGCCCCGGTCAGATCTTGGTTTTTCTGCAAAGCCCGGGCAAACCGGTGTTCCAGGCCCTCGGCTGCCCCGGGAAGGGCGGAAAGCTCCGGAAGGGACAGGCTCCAGAGCCTGCCCAGTATGGCTTTTTCACCCAGGGCGGGCAGGGCCAGCCGGCCGGCCTTTTGCTCCCGGCGGAAAATTTCCTGGCACTCCGGGGGCAAGTAGGAAAGGGCCTCTTGGGTTTCGTCTGCGGCGATCTTCTGCCGCAGGAAGGAGGCCGAGGGAAAGCCATCTTCCGGCTGCATGGCGTCGTGGCCCGCCCCTTTCCGGGGGATGGCCACCGGCTGGATGGGGGAAGAAAGCTGCAAAAGGGCCTTGCCGTATTCGGTTCCTAGGATCACATTGGGCAGGCGCAGAAGGGCGGCTTCTTCCTTGATTTTTTCATAGAGGGCCCGTTCCCGGGCGGCGGCATAGGAGATGCCGCTTTTCAAATGGAGCAGGGTATTGGCCGCCGTTTCGTGATCCAGAAGCAGCCGGGAAAGCTCCATGATCTTTTCTTCTCCCGCCCCTTCGGTGCCGAAGGACAGGTGGGTGACGCAGCCCAAGGCGGCAAGGATGCCCACCGCCCCCCGGGCAAAACCCTCTGCCGAGGAGAGGGCGTAGGGGGCAGGGAGGGAGAGTACCAGGTCAGCCCCTTGACTGAGAGCCATTTCGGCCCGGGCGTGAGGGGGCAGAAGAGCTGGTTCTCCCCGCTGGACAAAATAGGAAGACAGGCACACCACAAGCAGGGTATCTTCCCCCAGCTTTTCCCGGGTGCGCATGAGGTGATACCGGTGGCCCCGGTGAAAAGGATTGTATTCCGCCACGATGCCGCAGATGTTCATAGGGATTTTCTCCATTTTGATGGTTGTACTTTTAAAAAATATGGTGTAAAATAGATTCGGTCTCATTTTATAACAAAAATAAGAGATTTACAATCATAAGGAGTGCAGAAGATGAAAGTACTGGTTATCAATGCGGGCAGCTCCTCGCTGAAGTATCAGCTGATGGATATGTCCAACGAACATGTTCTGGCCAAGGGCCTGTGCGAGCGCATCGGCGTGGACGGCCGGATCAGCCACAAGACCGCCGATGGCGTGAAGGTGGAGTATGATGTGTCCTTCCCCACCCATAAGGAAGCCTTTATGGAGCTGGTGAAGGTGATGAGCTCCGGCGAGGGCAAGGTCATCGACAGCATGAGCGAGATCTCCGCCATCGGCCACCGCGTGCTCCACGGCAGCGAGAAGTACAAGGTCTCCACTGTTGTCACCGATACCGTCATCGACGATATCATGGCCTTCAAGGATCTGGGCCCCCTCCACAATCCCCCTCAGGCCATCGCTATGAAGGCCTGCCAGGAAGTCTTCGGCAAGGACACCCCCATGGTGGCCGTGTTCGATACCTCCTTCCATCAGACCATGCCTCCCAAGGCTTATATGTTCGGCGTGCCCTATGAGTACTATGAGAAGTACTCCATCCGCCGCTATGGCTTCCACGGCACCAGCCATCGCTATATCGCTCATCGCCTGGGCGAGCTGAAGGGCTCCCTGGAAGGCAAGAAGGTCATCAACTGCCATCTGGGCAACGGCTCCTCTCTGGCCGCGATCCAGGACGGCAAGGTTGTGGATACCTCCATGGGCTTCACTCCTCTGGACGGCTTCCTGATGGGCACCCGCTGCGGCGGCATTGACCCCTCTGTGGTCACCTTCATCATGAAGAAGGAAGGCCTGAACCCCGATCAGATGAGCGACCTGATGAACAAGAAGTCCGGCTTCCTGGGCATCTCCGGCGTCTCCAGCGACTGCCGTGACCTGAACGAGGCTGCTAAGAACGGCAACGAGCGCGCTCAGCTGGCTCTGGATATGTTCGTCTATCAGATCAAGAAGTTCATCGGCGGCTATGCTGCTGCTATGGGCGGCGTGGATGCCATCGTCTTCACCGGCGGCATCGGCGAGAACGACGCTGAGATGCGTGAGAAGATCTGCTCCGGTATGGAGTACCTGGGCCTGAAGGTGGACCACGAGGCCTGCCAGAACGCTTCCCGCAAGGAGGCTGCTTTCCAGGCGGCCGATTCCAAGGTGGAAGCCTGGGTCCTGCCCACCAACGAAGAGCTGATGATCGCTCGCGATACTGTGGAGCTGACCTCCAAGTAAGCCCAGTGCCTGGGCAGTCGGCGGCGTGACGCCGCAGTCATATTGCCCGCAAGGGGGCGGTGTGTGAGAAAGCACCTGAGTGCTTGCGGGCACCCCTGAGCCTTGGTTGCAAAAGGTGCAATGTCCCCGCTTACCTTGATGCAAGGGCAATGGAAATCAAACAACAGAAAAATGCCGCCTTCATAGGCGGCATTTTTTGTGGCAGAGCGCCTCCGCTGTCAACCTGCGCTCCCGCGCTTGGCAGACGATAGAGCACAATGCCAAGACAGCAAACCGGCTCCTCCCCGGGATGGCAATCCGTCCCGGGAGCACTCCGGCCGATACTGCTGTCAACCTGCGCTTCCGCGCTTGGCAGACGATAGAGCACAATGCCAAGACAGCAAATCGGCTCCTCCCCGGGATGGCAATCCGTCCCGGGAGCACTCCGGCCGATACTGCACTCAGCCTGGGAGAACTTGACTGTGGCGGCACGCCACCTTACATATGGCTGGGGGAGCGGTGCCAATCCCGGAAAAGCAGGCTGATGCACCACAAGGCGGAAAGCCCCACCAGGGTGTAGACAATGCGGGAGCCCACGCTGCCGGCCCCGAAGAGGGCGGCCACCAGGTCGAACCCGAAAATGCCGATGCTGCCCCAGTTGATCCCGCCGATGATGGCGATAGCCAGGGCGATCTTATCAAACATGGAATTTTCCTCCAATCGTGTTGTTGCCTGCCATGGCTATTGCCACGGCTCTATGGGAAGTATGCCCCAAACTGGATTTGATATGCTGAAAAGGTTGCGTTATAATGTTTTTATCCGATACCCATACCCATTCCCGTTTTTCCTTTGACGGCAGCGATACCGCCGCCGCCATGGAAAAAAGCGCCAAGGACCATGGCCTTTCGGCTCTGGCCCTGACGGAACATTGTGATTTTTATCATTTTGGCCGCTGTCCCCACTACGCCCGGAAAGAAGAGGACTGCCAGCAGGAGATGTTCCGGTTGAAGCAGGGAGAAAAGGATCTGCTGTTTTTGTACGGTGTGGAGCTGGGCCAGCCCCACCATAATCTGGAGGAAGCCCGGGCCTTGCTCCGGCGCCATCCCTATGACATGGTCATCGGCTCGGTGCACACCCTGGCCGATGGACGGGATATTTATTATACTCCCTATCCGGACAAGGATGCCTGCCGTGAGGTGCTGGACATCTATTTTGAAGATTTGGAAAATTTGCTGAAATTCGGGGATTTTGACACCCTGGGCCACCTGGATTATCCCCTGCGGGTGATGGAAGGCCCCTGGGAAGAGCCCACTCTGGCAGAATACAAAGAGCGGGTGGCCCCTATTTTGCAGAAGCTGGCCCAGATGGGCAAAGCCCTGGAGATCAACGCCAAAGGCTGCCGGGAATGGTTTCATCGCCCCGGGCCGGAGGAGTGGATCCTCCGCCAGTTCCGGGAGTACGGTGGCACCATGATCACCATGGGCTCCGATGCCCATTCGGTGGAGAATGTGGGAAATGGAATCCCCCAGGCCTGCGCCCTGGCTCAGAAGGCGGGCTTTGAGAAGGTGACGGTGTTCCAGAACCGGAACCCCCGGCAGTTTGATATTGTGTAAAAGAGCAAAGGAGAAATCTATGGCAGTCCGCGACGAGGTCTATGTGGCCGCCTGTTCTGATTATGAGGAAAAGCGGGTGGAAGAATGCATCCGCCGGATGATTCAGGATCAGGGCGGAGCGGAAGTTTTTCTGAAAAAGGGGAAGAATGTGGTCATCAAGCCCAATCTGCTCATGGCCCGGGCCCCGGAAGCCGCCACTACCACCCATCCGGCGGTGGTCAAGGCGGTGTGCCGTGTGTTTCAGGAGCAGGGGGCCAGGGTGACCATCGCCGATTCCCCCGGCGGAGTCTATAACAAAACCGCTTTGAGCAAGGTCTATCGCTTCACCGGCATGGAGCGGGTGTCCCAGGAGACCGGCGCCTTCCTTAACTGGGATTTTTCCAGCCGGAAGCGCCGGTTTCAAGGGGTGAAACAGCGGAATTTTGATATCATCGCCCCCATTGCCCAGGCCGATGTGGTCATCAGCATCGCCAAGATGAAAACCCATATGATGACCTATTTTTCCGGCGGCGTGAAGAATTTATACGGCGTTATCCCCGGGCTGACCAAAGCGGCCTATCACTCCCAGCACCCCGGGCGGCAGGATTTTGCCCGGCTGCTGGTGGATCTGTGCCGGTATGTGCAGCCGGCCTATACCATCCTGGACGGGGTGGAGGGCATGGACGGCAAAGGCCCCTCGGGAGGACGGGTGCGCCATGGAGGCGTGCTCTTTGGTTCCCAGAACCCCTTTGCCCTGGATCTGGCAGCCATGGAATATTGCGGTCTTGTGCCCGAGCGATCTCCGGTGCACCAGGAGGGAGGAAAGCTGGGGCTGGTGCCCTTTGAGAGCAGGCACCTCACTTTGCGGGGGGACAGACTGGAGCCGTTGCAGCCGCCCTTTGTGCCGGCCATCCAGCAAAGCGGCAGCCGGTTTTCCTGGGCGCCTCATTTCCTCCGGCCATGGCTGGAGCGGGTCATGAATCCCTTTCCCCACATCACGCCCCGGTGCGTGGGCTGCGGCGACTGCGCCCGGGCCTGCCCACGCCAGGCGTTGCATGTGGCAAACGGCAAGGCCCATCTGGACAAGCGGAAATGCATCAAATGCTATTGCTGCCATGAAATGTGCCCCATCAAAGCCATTGATGTATAACAGGCAGGCGGCGTGACGCCACAGTCATATTACCCATGCTGAGCGAAGAGGAGACAGGTTCCCAGGCGTCCGCGAACACAGCAGCTGTTGTCTGCATCAGGCTCGGCGTGGGCAGTATGGGAGCGGAGGCACTCCGCTGGACGCAGAAGGAAAGAATGCACCGACGGTACACCCAGGGGTAGTGGGTGCAGAAAAGTAAAATACACCCTAAATGTACCGGTATAACGGGTGCCCGCATTCGCCAAGGGAAATTTTCCAGCGAGCTTGGGGCGGGCAGCATGGGAGCCCAGGCACTGGGCGGAGGAAGAGATATGAAAGTACAGAGACAAAAGGCCTTGGCCAAGATCAATCTGACACTGGACATTGTGGGAAAGCGTGAGGATGGCTACCATGAGCTGGAAACCATCATGCACACCGTATCCCTTCACGACAAAGTGACCCTGCTGCCGGGAGAAGGCGGGGTGGGCCTTTGGTGTAACCTTCCCTATGTGCCCCGGGACAGCCGGAACATCGCCTATAAAGCCGCTCTGGCCTTTTTCCAGGAAACCGGCAAAAAAGGGGCGGTGCACATCAAATTGCAAAAGCACATTCCGGTGGGAGCCGGTATGGCCGGGGGCAGCACCGATGCCGCCGCCGTGCTGCGTCTCTTAAACCGGGGCTATGGCTACCCCCTCACCAAGAAAAAGCTCCAGGAGCTGGCCCTCACTCTGGGGGCCGACGTGCCCTTCTGCCTGGAGACCGGTTGCCGCCTGGCCAGGGGCATCGGGGAAAAACTCACCCCCGCCCCTCATCTGCCTCCCTGCGGCATCCTGGTCATCAAGCCCCGGTATTCCATCTCCACCAAAAGCCTGTTCCAGAAAATGGGCGCCGGGCCTTTGCAGCAGCGCCCCGACACCCAGGCCATGCTTCGGGCGCTGGAGGAAGGGGATCTGGAAAAAATCGGCGCAAACCTTCGCAATGTGATGGAGCCGGTGGCCTGCGCCCTCCATCCCCAGGAGCAGGAGCTGCGGGAAAAACTCCTTGCGGAAAAGGCCCTGGGGGCCCGGATGACCGGTTCCGGCTCGGCCCTTTATGGGTTGTTTGAAAATACCCAGCAGGCGGAAAAGGCCGCAGAGGCCTTCCAGAAGCTGCCGGTGGAAACCTTCGTCTGTACGCCGGTTTTTTGAGAAAATTTGGTTTAAAAAGAAAAACACCAGTCCATACTTCTCACAGAAGGAAAGGCTGGTGTTTTTACTTATGATAAAGAAACAGAACTTTAGAAAATGGGAATGGGCTCTTCTCCTGAGCCTGCTGTTCACTCTGGCCCTGGGGGCCTGCTGGCCGGAGGAGCAGGAGAGCATCCAAAGCAAGGTGACACGGCTTCATGTGCTGGCCAACAGCGACAGTGAGGAAGACCAGGCCCTGAAACTGAAAGTGCGGGACGGCGTGCTGGAAGAGGCGAAAAACTGGGAGGGAAAACCCATGGATGCAGCTTTTTTCAGCGCCATTCAAAAGGCCGCCCAGAAGGTGGTGGAGCAGGAGGGCTATCACTACCCGGTGCAGGTGGAGCGGCGGGATACTTATTTTGACACCCGGGAATATGACACCTTCTCTCTGCCTGCCGGGGTCTATGATGCCCTGCGGGTGACCATTGGGGAAGGGAAGGGCCACAACTGGTGGTGCGTGCTGCTGCCGCCCCTTTGTGCTCCGGCCTGTGAGGAGGAGTTTCTGGACACCGCTCAGGAGAATTTTTCTCCCGGGGAGATCCGGTATATCACCGGGGATGGAGTGCAGTACAAGATCCGTTTCAAGGTGGCTGAGCTTCTGGCCGAGCTGCGCCACGCTTTGGGATAATAGGTTATTTTGTTTAACCCCCGCCGGGGAAACCCGGCTTTGAGCGTGTCGAAAAAGTGGCTTAGGCCACTTTTTCGAGTTTTTGCAAGGGGCTGGCGGAGTGCCTCCGCTCCCATACTGCGCTCCCGCGCTGGGCAGGTCCGATGCAGAAAGGCAAAGAAAGTATGGCCGTCCGGCCACCGGACCAGCGGGGCGCCCCGCTCTTGAGAAGTGCACAAAGCCACGCACAGGTCGCGGCTTTGTGCGGATTTATAGGGGTAGGGCGGACGACCCTTTTCGTTATATAGGTTTTTCGACAGCCTGCCCCGCCGGGGAAACCCGGCGGGGGCTGTTGCCGTTTCTCCCGGGAAGATGGTATAATATTACCTATCTCTTTGAGGGAGGTCTATGATATGGTGACCATTTACACCGGCCGGGCCGGGGGCGGCAAAACCGAGGCCCTGCTTTCTGCCATGGGGGAGGGGGCCAGGGCTGGACGGCGTCAGTTGCTGATCGTGCCCGAAATGCTTTCCCACGAAAGTGAACGGCGGCTGCTCCGGTCCCAGGGCAACCCCATCGCCCGCTTTGCCGAAGTGCTCACCTTCAAGCGGTTGGCCCAGCGGGTGCTGGGGGAGGGGGGACACCCGCCTGCGCTGCTGGACGGGGGTGGTCGGGTGCTGGCCATGCACCGGGCCCTTTCTCTTTGCGGGGACAGCCTGACCCATTTCTCGCTCTCGGCCCGGCCGGAGCTGGCCGGGGGTATGTTGGAACTGGTGAGTGAGCTGAAAAGCTGCCAGGTGGCTCCGGAGGACCTAGCCAAGGCTGCCGAAAGCCTGGGAGAAAGCCGGCGTAAAGTCCGTGACCTCTCGCTTTGCTATGCCGCCTATCAGAATGTGACAAAAGACCTGCCTCTGGATGACAAAGACCTGCTGACAGCCTGCCGGGAGGCCCTGGGCCCATCGGACTTTGGCCGGGGTTGGGATCTTTATTTTGACGGCTTTTCGGGCATGACCGCCCAGGAGCGGAGCATTGTGGAAGCCCTGCTGGAAAAATGCCATTCCGCCGCTTTTGCCCTGCTTTGGGAAAAAGAGGACCGTCTTTTTCTGGAGCAGGAGAAATTTTTGCAGCGTCTGGCCGGGATCTGCCAAAAAATCAACCGCCCTCTCAAAGTGTGTCCTTTGCAGCGGAAGGAAGGGGACCTGCCGCCGGCCCTCTCCGTGCTGGAGCGAGATCTCTTTGATTATGCCGCCACTCCCGCGGAAAATGCCTGGCAAGGGGTAAACATTTACACTCTTTCGGACCCCCAGGAGGAATGCGAATTTGCTGCCGCTCTTTGCCGGAAGGCCATGGGAGAGGGGATGCGCTGCCGGAACATGGTGGTGGCCTGTTCCGACATGGAGACCTACGCTCCGCTGCTGGAAAGCACCTTTCAGAAATGGCAGGTGCCGTTGTTCCTGGGAGAGAAAAGCGATATCCTGCAAAAGCCGGTGCTGGCCGCCCAGCAGGGAGCTTTGCTGGCCGCCTGTCAGGGCATGGGCTATGAGGATGTGTTCGCCTATCTGAAAAGCGGCCTGTCTCCCCTCACTATGGAGGAATGCGACAAGCTGGAAAACTATGTGCTGATGCACAACATCCGGGGCAAACAGTATTTTGCTCCCTTCCGGAAAAATCCTGGGGGCTACGGGGCGAAGGAGGACCCGGGGGCTTTGCTGGAACTGGAACACATCCGGCAAAAGATCGCCCCGGCCTTTGAGAATCTGGTAAAGGCTCTGAAAGCGAGCCGTCAGGGGCCGGACTATGCCCAGGCCCTGGAGCGGTTTTTGAAAGAGACCGGCATGGAACAGGCTCTTTCGGAAAAGGCCCGCAGCCTGGAAGAGCAGGGCCGGGCCAGGGAGAGCGCCGAATACAGCCAGCTCTACGACATTTTGCAGGGGGCCCTCTGCCAGTTTTCCGCCGCCATGGGCGGGCAGCAGATGGACGCCGGGGAGTTTTGCCGTCTGTGGCGGCTGATGCTCTCCCAATACCAGGTGGCCGCCATTCCGGTGTCCCTGGACCATGTTCAGGCCGCTTCCTTTGACCGGCAGAGTTTTGCCGGGGTGGAGTTCCTCATCATCCTGGGGGCCAGAGAAGGGGCTTTGCCCCCGGCGGTGGGCGGGGGCAGCCTGCTCACCGAAGAGGAACGGGATCAGCTATTTCGGGCCGGGGTGACCTTGACCCAGACCGCCGAAGAGCAGGCCTATGAGGCCCAGAGCCAGATCTACCACGCCTTTGCCGCACCCAGCAAACGGCTGGCGGTGCTCTGTCCTCAGACCCTCTCCGGCGGCACGGCCTGCCGCCCCTCCTATCTGGTGGAGCGGATGCTTCACCTGCTTCCCGGTCTGGAAATGAGCCGTCCGGCGGGGGATTTCCGTTTGCTGGCTCCCCGTCCCGCCTGGGAGCTGGCCTGCGCCGCTTGTCAGGGAGAAGGGGACATCTGGGCCAGAGCCGCCCTTTCTTTGGAAGAAGAGAAGGGAGAAGAGGAGCAGAACCACTTTGAAGCCCTGCGCCGCTATGCCGTTTCTCCCCGTGGGCCTATCCGCTCCCGGGAGCTGGTGGCCGCCGCCTACGGCAAGCGCATCCGCATCACCGCATCCCGGGCGGAAAAGGTGGCTGCCTGCCGATTCTCCTATTTCATGGAGTATGGCCTTCATGCCAGGGAGCGGAAACGGGCCACTTTCGGCGCACCGGAAACCGGCACCTTCCTCCACGATGTGGTGGAGCGGGCGGTGCGGCTGCTGGAAGAGGGGGATGAGCAGGAGCCGCGGAAAGCCGCCCTGCGGGCCATCGCCCAGGTGAAGGAAAAGACCCTGCCCCATTTGGAGGAGGAAAGTCCCCGGTTCCGGGCCATTTTCCGCCGCATCCAGCGGATGGTAGTGTCCATTGTGGAGGATGTGTGGCAGGAGCTGAGCCTGTCCAAATTCCGGCCCATTGCCTTTGAGATGGCCTTCGGCCCGGGGGAAGAATACCCGCCCATTCTGCTGGAAGGGGATGGGGTGAGCCTGACCCTCAGCGGCAAGATCGACCGGCTGGACGGCTTTATCCAGGACGGCACTCTGTATGTGAAGGTGGCCGATTACAAAACCGGCAAAAAGACATTCCATCTGTCCGACCTGCTCTATGGCATCAATATGCAGATGTTCGTCTATCTGCTGATGGTGGGCTTTGGCAGGGAAGCGGTGCTGGAAAAGGCCCGGGAGCGTCTGGGAGACGGGACCCAGCAGATCCAGACCGCCGGAGTGCTCTATATCCCCGCCAAGACCCCTTATGTGCAGGTGGGTTACGGCGAGGACGGGGAAGGAAAGCTGACAAAAGAGCTGCGGCGCATCGGCATCGTGCTGGACGAAGAGCCGATTTTGCAAGCCATGGAAGACCGGCAGGAGGGGGATTTCCGTTTTCTGCCCGTCAGCGTGAAAAAAGGGGGCGGGCTGAAGAGCACTTCTTCGGTCACCAGCCGGGAGGGGCTGGAAAAGCTCACCCGAGGGGTGGACCGGCAGCTGCGCCGTCTGTGCGCCCTGCTCACCCGAGGGGATATCGAGGCCCGGCCTTTGGTCACCGGCCCGGGGGCTTCGGTGTGCAATTTCTGCCCCTACAAAGACGCCTGCCACTATGATGAGACCATGGCCAAGGACGCACCCCGGCTGGCCCGGGTGCTTTCCCAGGAAGAGGTCTACGCCCGTCTCACAGAGGAAGAAGAGGAGGAAACACACCATGGCCGTTGAGTTTACCAAAGAACAGCGCCAGGCCATTGAGAGCCGGGGCGGCAGCCTGATCGTGGCCGCCGCCGCAGGCAGCGGCAAAACGGCGGTGCTGGTGGAGCGGGTGATCCGGCGTCTGCTGGAGCCGGAAGGGCTGGAATTATCCCAGATGCTCATCGTCACCTTTACCAATGCGGCCGCCATGGAAATGCGCCAGCGCATCGGCAAGCGTCTGCTGGATGAGCTGGCTTTGCACCCGGCCTCTCGCCGTCTTCGCCGTCAGCTGGCTTTGCTGGGCTCGGCCCCCATTCAGACGGTCCATTCCTTTTGCCTGGGGTTGATGCGGCAGAATTTTGCCCTGCTGGGTCTGCCCCCGGCCTTCCGGCTGCTGGAAGAGAGCGAAAGCCGTCTGCTGAAGGAGCAGGCCCTGGAGGATACCCTGGAAGAGTGGTATGAAAGCCAGGGAGAGGACCCGGATTTCCTGGCCGCTTTGGAGAATTTCGCCGAAGAGCGGGGGGACAAGAACCTGGGGCGGGCGGTGCTTCATCTGTATGACTCCTTGATGAGCCATCCGGATCCGGAAGGGTTTTTGGATTTTGCCCTGTCCTCCATGGAAAGCCTGGCCCGGGGCGAGCTTGCGCAGGCCCCCTTCTGCCAGGAGAGCCTGGCGGAATGCGATGGGGCCATGGCCTTCTGGCAAAACAAGCTGGGGGAGGCTTTGGAGGAGATCGCCTTTTCTCCCGCCATTGAGAAGGGCTATGGTCCGGCCTTTTCTGCCTGTCTGGAAGGGGCCAAAGCCATCAGAGAAGGGGCCAAGGAGGGTTGGGACGCCTGCTATCATGCTCTGTCGGCCTGGGCAAAGCCCAGAGTGGGAGCGGTGCGGGGCGAAGACAAGGATTTTCTCGACCGGCTGAAAGCCCTGCGGGACGGCTTTTCTCACGAAGTGGAACGGCTGCTGGAAGAGACCTGCTCCCGGCCCCTTTCGGCGGTGCAGCAGGAAGGGGAGCGGTCTTTGCCCATTCTCCGGGGGCTGATCCAGTTGGAAAAGGCTTTCCGGGAGCAGTACCGCCGGCTGAAAGAGCAGCGGGCCGCCCTGGATTTCAGCGACCTGGAACATGGTGCGCTGGCTCTCCTTTATGACAAGGAAGGGAATGTGACCCCTCTGGCCCGGCAGGTGGCCCAGGGCATCGGGGAGATCCTGGTGGACGAATACCAGGACAGCAACGGAGTGCAGGAAAAGATCTTTGCCGCCCTGCGGGGAGAGAACGGGAGCCTGTTTATGGTGGGAGATGTGAAGCAGAGCATCTACCGTTTCCGTCTGGCCGAGCCGGAGATCTTCGTCCACAAATATTACAGCTATCAGGACTACGAAAAAGACCCCCAGGGGGCGGAAAAACGGCTGATGCTCAACCAGAATTTCCGCTCCCGCCGGGAGGTCCTGTCCCTGTGCAATTTTATCTTCTCCCGCACCATGAGCCGTTCTTTTGGCGGCGTGGACTACGACAGCCGGGAGGCCCTGTATCCCGGGGCGGAATACCAGGGGAATTGCCCCGCCGAAGTGTGGGTGCTGGACATGAAGCGGGAAAAGGAGCCGGGGGAGGAAAGCGGCAAGGCCCTTTATGAGGCCGCTTTCACCGCAAAGCGGGTGAAGGCCCTTTTGAAAGAGTGCCGGGCGGAAGAAAAGGGAGAGAGCCGCCCGGCCAGGCCCGGGGATGTGGCTATTCTGCTCAGCTCCTTCACCTCCAAAGCGCCCCTGTATCAGAAGGCCCTGGAGGAAGAGGGCATCCCCTGCGCTGCCGGGGGCGGGGATTTGTTTTCCACCGTGGAGATGGCGGTGATGCGCTCTTTCCTGGCCATCATCGACAACCCCCGCCAGGACATTCCTCTCATTTCGGTGCTTCGCTCGCCGTTGTTCCTTTTTACGCCCGACGAGTTGCTCACCATCCGGCAAAGCCGCCGGGAGGGGGACTTCTACGACGCTCTGGAAGAGAGCGATCTGCCAAGGGCCAAAGAGTTTATGGTCCTTCTTCACCGGCTGCGCCAGTATGCCCCCGACCTGGGGGCCGGACAGCTGTTGTCCCTGATTTATCAGGAGACCGGGGCACTGGGCGTGTTCCAGGCCCTGGACGGAGGCAATACCCGGCGGCGGAACCTGCACCGGCTCTATCAGTTGGGGCTGGAATACGAAAAGACCGGGCGGCGGGGGTTGCTGGGCTTTCTCCGCCAGCTGGAAGAGCGGGCCAAGGAAGGGGAGCGGGTACCGCCGGAAGGGGGCGACGGGGTGGCCCTGATGAGCATCCACCGCTCCAAGGGGCTGGAGTTCCCCATTGTGCTGCTTCCCGATCTGAGCAAGCGGTATAACACCGATGAGATGCGCCAGAGCCTGGCTATCGACAAAAAGCTGGGGGTGGCCTTTTCCCTGCGGGACGAAAAGCTGCGCACCGAAACGGCCACCCAGATGGAAAACGCCATCTTTGCCAAGGCCCTGCGTCAAAGCCGGGAGGAAGAGGAACGGAAGCTGTATGTGGCCATGACCCGGGCCAGGGAGAAGCTGGTGCTCATTCTGTCCCTGCCCGATGCCGTCTCGGCCATCCGCCAGTGGGCGGGGGCTCTGGAGGGGGACAAATTGCCCTGGCGGGAGTGCGCCGGGCAAGGCAGTGCTGCTCTGCTGGTGGGAGCGCCCCTTTTGTGCCACGAAGGGGCA
Organism: Intestinimonas sp. MSJ-38; assembly: GCF_018917925.1. NCBI lineage: Bacteria > Bacillati > Bacillota > Clostridia > Eubacteriales > Intestinimonas > Intestinimonas sp. MSJ-38. Next base: position 199,804 of record NZ_JAHLPO010000003.1, read on the forward strand.
GAGGAGCTGCGGGCCTATGGCGGCCTGGGAGCCATGGACTTTCCTCTTTCCGGGGAGAAAGAAGAACTGATTTGCCATGTGCTGCCCTATGACCCGGCGGTGCTGGAGGCGGACACCCAGCAGGCCGAGGCTGAGGAACATGAGCGAGAGCCTTTGCCTGATCTGGCCCCGTATCGGGCCATGCAGGCCTTTCAATATCCCTATGAAAAGGAGAGCCGTCTGCCCTCCAAGCTGACCCCCACCGCTCTGGTGATCATGGAGGACACCCCACGGCTGGAGTGGCGGCGGCAGGAAGCCCGCATCCGGTTATATCAGGGTCAGACCCGGGAGCAGGCCATGAGCCGGGGCACGCTGATTCACCGGTGTATGCAGCTGGTGCAGCTGGAAAACTGCCTGACGCCGGAAGGAACGGCCCAGGAGCTACGGCGACTGCAAGAGGGCCAGCTGAAAGGGGAGAACCTGGACCGGGTGCCGATGGAGGCCATTTCCGATTTTGCCCGTTCCCAATGGGGGAAGCTGGCCCGGGAGAACCATTGCCTGCGGGAGTATCAGTTTTCCGCCCTTTTCTCACCCAAGGAACTGGGACTGGGGGAGGAAGAAGAGGAAGAAATTCTGATGAACGGGGTGATGGATCTGGTGATCCAGACCCCGGAGGGGGCCATTATTCTGGATTTCAAAAGCGACCGGGTAAACCCGGGGGAGGAAGAGGCCCACGCCGCCCGCTATGTGCCCCAGCTGGATATTTACGCCCGGGCCTATGAGAAGGTATGGCAGCAGCCGGTGCTGAAAAAGATCATTTATTTTTTAAGTAGTGGCGGAGTGTCTCCCCAGGTATAACTTTCCCAGGCTCTATGGGTTGTGGTCCAGCGGCATGCTGCCTCATCAGGGATTCTCTGAGGCACTTGGCCCCTCATATAACCCCGCCTGGGGCGCGAAAAAGGTCGGGGAAAAACTTAGTTTTTCCCCGAGAGGTCCGGATGGCCGGACAGCCATATTGTGCTCCCGCACCAGGAAATCAAACCCACTCGGGCAAAGAAAGTTTTGCCTGTCCGGGCACCGGACCGAAATAACACGCCGCCAAGAGAAAAAGAACCGGGCCTGATGGAACGATGTTCCGATCAGGCCCGGTTCTTTTTCGGTCCCCCGCCGCAGCGGGGGATCTGGCTCTTTTAGTCCTGGATGTTGAACTTCTTCTTGAAGCGATCAACCCGTCCACCTGTATCTACCAGCTTCTGCTTGCCGGTAAAGAAGGGGTGGCAATTACTGCAAATTTCCACATGGATGTTCTCCTTGGTGGAGCTTGTCTCGATCTCGGCGCCGCAAGCGCACTTGATCGTGGTCCGATGGTACTGGGGATGAATGCCCTCTTTCACTACTTCTCACCTCGCATCAGCTTCATTGCATTATTACAAGCACAAATTATATTACCACAGAGGTGCCTGGAATGCAAGCGTTTTTTGTAATTTTGCAGAAAAATTTTTTCGCAGACAATTATACCACGATCCGGGGCTTTTTTCCAGCATTTTTTTGCCGCCTCTTGATTTTTCAGCGGCTTTCCCCTATAATTTTAAATGTTTGTAACAAATCCCCAGTGAGGATTTGCTATAATTTGATTTGCGCATCGCCTTTTGGCGAAATTGATGAAGTGAGGATGTTTTCAATGGGTAAAGGTGCAAGATCACGAAAAGAGCGGGCTCAGGAGCAGGAGCAGAAGGTAGCCCAGCAGCAGGAGCAGAAGGGTAAACGCCGCCTGCGCAAGGCCCTTTGCGGTCTGGCCGCCATTTTGGTACTGGTGCTTCTGGTGTTCGGCCTGCTGTATGCCACCGGCACTTTGCAGCGTCATATGACCGCCATGACCGTGGGTGACAGCAAGATCTCCGGTGAGGAATACAGTTATTATTACAATATGCTGCGCAGCAATTTCCTCTCCTCCAATGAGAGCTATCTGTCCTCCATGGGCTTGACTTCTTCCACTCTGGACGATGCCAACTACACCGAGGATATGACTTTTGGGGAATATTTCCGCCAGCAGACCGACTCCACCATCCGGGTGTCCTATGAGCTGTATAACGAAGCCACGGAAAATGGCTATGAAATGAGCCAGGAAGGCCAGGAGAACTACGACGCCAATATCCAGGCTGTGAAGGACGCCGCCAAGAAGTCCGATACCAGCGAGACCAAGTACCTCCAGACGGTGACCGGTGTGTCCATCACCATGGAGGAATACGAAAAGATCCTGTGGAAGGATGCTCTGGGCAAGGATTATTACGAAAATACCCAGGCCAAGGAGTATACTGCCGAGGATCTGGAAGCTTATTATGAGGAAAACGCCGATCGGTTTGATCTGGCCGATTATCGGGTGTTCCAGGTGTTCTTTGACGCCGAGGACGAGGCTTCCAAGACGGCGGCCAAGGAGAAGGCCGATGCCTTTGCCGCAGCCGTCACCGATGAGCAGTCCTTTATCGACATGGCCAAGGAGCAGGCCGCCGAGGATCAGGTGGAGCAGTACTCCAAGCCTGACGGCACCCTGACCGAAGGCGCCGCCCTTTCCGCTTCCGGCACCGTCATCGACTGGGTGAAGGATTCTTCCCGCAAGGAAGGCGATGTGGAAGTGCTGGAGATCAGCAGCAATTACAGCGTTGTGTACTTCATCGATCGTTATCGTGACGAAAGCGAGAGCGTGGATGTGCGTCACATCCTGCTGCCGGTGGCAAAGGACAGCGACGAGGAAGCCAAAGCCGAAGTGAAGACCGAGGCCGAAGCCCTGCTGGAAGAGTGGAAGGCCGGAGAAGCCACCGAGGACTCCTTCGCTGAGCTGGCCCGGGAGCATTCTTCCGACAGCAATGCCTCTGAGGGTGGTCTGTACACCGGCATCAACGAAAGCACCAATTTCGTGGACACCTTCAAGAACTGGTGCCTGGATGAGAGCCGTCAGGTGGGCGACACCGGCATTGTGGAAACCGAGTATGGCTATCACATCATGTACTTTGTAGGCAGCCGTCCCACTTGGGAGTCCAGCGCTGAAGAGGCCCTGACCAATGATGATTACAACGCCTATCTGGATGAGATGGACGAAAAGTATCCCATGGAGCAGAATGACAAGGTCATCGATATGGTGATCTGAGTTCAGATAAAAACCCCCGGAGAATGAATTTGAAGTGACCCCAAAAAGTTAGACAATATTCTGAAGTAAAAATTGTTCAAGCAGCCGAAAGGGCTTGCTGTCTGTGAATTGCAGGCGGCAAGCCCTTTAGCTTTGCCTTAATCCTGCGGTTGTTGTAGTAGTCCAGATACTCAATGAGCTCCTGTTTGAAGTGCTCCATGGACTGAAATTCCTGCAGATACAATAGCTCACTTTTGAGCAGCCCAAAGAAGTTTTCTATCACAGCATTGTCCAGACAGTTCCCTTTCCGGCTCATGCTTTGCCGGATGCCTTTCTCTTGGAGCATGCGCTGGTACTGTTTATGTTGGTACTGCCAGCCCTGGTCGGAATGGAGAATGAGGTTTGTTCCGTCCGGAATTTTTGCAAATGCCTCGTTCAGCATGGTTGTCACCATGCTCAGTACCGGACGGTCTGAAATTGTGTAGCTGACCAGATCGCTGCTGTGCAGATCGAGAATCGGGGACAGATACAGTTTCTTGCCAAACAAACTGAACTCCGTCACATCGGTGACCCACTTCTGGTTTGGCTTTTCGGCGCGGAAGTCCCGGTTTAACAGATTTGGTGCGATTTTTCCCACTTCTCCCTTGTAGGAGCGATATTTTTTCATCCTGACACGGCAAACTAAGCCCAACTCCTTCATCAGCCGCTGGACAGTCTTGTGGTTCAGAAAGCATTTACGCTTTCGAATCTCTGC
>NZ_JAHLPO010000004.1:0-188937 GCF_018917925.1 Intestinimonas sp. MSJ-38
AGCATTTACGCTTTCGAATCTCTGCCGTAATCCGGCGATAGCCGTATCTTCCCTTGTTTTCGTGGTAAATTGCTGCGATTTCTTCTTTGATAGAGGCGTATTTGTCTGCTTTCTGCATCCGTTTCAGATGATAGTAGAAGGTGGCACGGGGCAGTTGAGCGATTGAGAGCAGGATGCTGAGTGCGTGTTTTTGCCTTAGCTTCTGAACTACCAGCGTTTTTTGTGCTGGCGCCGCTCCTCTTCCAAAACCAAGGCTTGCAAATTTTTTAGGTAGTCATTCTCCGCACGCAACCGCTGAACTTCTGCCAGCAGATCTTCTTCTACCTGCTTCGGCAACTGCTTTGGCGGACGACCTTTACTTTCGCGGCCGCGCCGTTCGATGGCGAACCCTTCCGGACCTTCGATCAGATAGATTCGTTCCCAGTCTTGTAGTCTGTGATGATCGCTGATTTCAAACTGTCGAGCCGTTTCTCGATAGCTCAGTTTCTCCTGCTGCATAGTTTCTACGACCAGCTTCTTGAATTCCGGCGTGTATCGTTTGTTTGGTTTTCCTCTTGACATAATAAATCACCCCATCTGTTAGATAGTATATCATACTGTCTAACAAATGGGGTGCAGTTCAGATGGTCCGGGGGTTTTTTGCATGTCGAAAAAGTGGTAAAAGCCACTTTTTCGAGTTTTTGCAAGGGGCCGCATGCACGCCTTCGGCGTACACTTGCCCCTGGATAAGTGCAAAAAGCCACGCACAGGTCGTGGCTTTTTGCGGATTGATGAAAGGTAGGACAAATGATTTTTTTCGTTATGCAGGTTTCTGGACAGTCTGAACCCCCGGATTTTTGTCCGGGGGTTTTTTGCAAGTGTTATAGGAGACCCTCCAGAGCCGAAGGATGGGTCCCTTCCAATGTAAGCCGCAGCCGTTCCAGCTTCTGGCTCTGATTGCCGCCTCCCCGCTGGATGGCGATGGAGTGGGCGATCAGATTGATCACCGTAAGAACAGGCACAAAAGAATTGTACAGAGTGCCTCGGGCCATGGGACAATAGATCACCGTATGGCTGAAGGGAACGATGGGGGAGGCCGGGGAATCGGTGATGGCCACCACCTTGGCCCCTTTGGCCGCCGCCAGCTGCGTGACTGCTCCCAGTTCGTTCAGATACCGGGGGAAGGTGAGGGCAACCAGCGTGGTGTGTTCATCGATGGTATTCATATGGCCTTCCAGTGAGGTGCTCTCTTCGGGATTGACCACCACGGCCCGCACCCCCAGGACCCCCAGCCGATAGGAGAGCACTTCCGTCATGGTATGGCTGATGCCCCGGCCCATGAGCAGAGTGTAATCGGCGCTGTGGATGGCCTGGGCCGCCTTCATAATGGGGCGCAGATCCATAGCGTCCATAAAGGTGTACAGATGCTGCCGTTCCTGCTGGCAGATGTGTCCCAGAAGCTGCAGATTCTGCTGCTGGGAGCGTTGGAAATCCTGGGTGAGGGCTGTGTTTTCCGGAGAGCGGAACACCTCATAAGACTGGCGGTATTCCCGCCGGAAATCGGAGTAACCGCCAAAGCCCAGCCTCTGGAACAGGCGGAGCAGAGTGACTTCGGTGCAGCCTACCTTTTGGCTCAGCTCTTTCAGGGGGAGATAGCATACTTCCCCTGGATGGTCGCGTATATATGTGACGATCTGCTTCTGTTTGCGGGTGAGCATCCAATCCGCTGGGGTGGAATTCTGGTCGAACAAAACCGAAAGATCGATCAAACCCATCAGCCCCTTTCTTTGTGAAAAGTATAGCATACTTTCCACTAAAATGTATAGTGCAAAATAATAAATTTAAAAATGCACTAAAAATCCGTTTAATATATTGTATAACTTTACAAAATTACTAAAATTGGCTTTATTTTTTGTAAAGTTTATGATAATCTCTGACATAAAGATATAGTGTCAGCAGATAAAAGCAAAGGAACAGAAGGGGGCGGAGGCATAGAGCAAGACCAGATGGAGGCAAAACCGCAGAAGAAGTGCCTGGGAGACAACCTGGGCCGAGGAGAACACAGAGATAGGAGAGAAGGTTATGCTGAAGAAAAAATGGATGTCCCTGATTGCGCTGGCTTTGGCCTCTGTGATGTTGCTCAGCGCCTGCGCCAAAAATGGCGGCAATGACCAGAAGAAAGACAACAACGATGACGGCGGCGGAACCAGCACCGGTGGTGAAGTGGTAAAAGACGCCAATGAGCTGGTCATCGGCACCTACATGCCGGTTACCACCTTGGTACCCTGGAAGACCACTTCCGACGGCGACGGCTATATCCTCCGTCAGATCTACCACACACTGGTGGAAATGGATCAGGATTCCAACTTTGTACCTTCTTTGGCTACAGAGTGGGAGTGCAGTGAAGACGGCCTGACCTGGACTGTCAAGATTCGTGACGATGTATATTGGCAGACGGGCAACGGCCTGTTTGACGAAAAGGTCAAGGTCACTGCGGAAGATGTGAAATTTTCCTACGAGTACTATCTGGACCCGGCCAATGGCTCGGTGCGTTACACCGAACTGTCCAAAACTCTGAAAGAGGTCAATGTGGTGGATGAGCAGACCGTTCAGTTTGTGACAAACGACATCGATGTGCTGTGGGAGTACAAGATGTATCAAAACTACATCATCCCCCGGCAGGCCGTGGAGCAGAACTGGGATCTTGAAAACAAGCCGGTGGGCTCGGGCGCTTACAAATTTGTGGAGCATGTGATCGACTCCCAGGTAGTGCTGGAGCGCAACGACGAATTCTATAAAGAACCTGCTTTGGATAAAGTGATCTTCAAGATCATCTCCGACAAATCGGTTTCTGCCATCGCATTGCAGAACCAGGAGATCGATATGTGTCTGTCGGTGCTTCCCACCGAAGTGGGCAACATCGTAAACAAGGACCATCTGGAGCTGAGAGCCTCGGAAATAGGTTCTTACCGCTGGATCGGTTTTAACTGTAAGTATGAGTTCTTCCAGGATGCCGAGCTGCGCCGGGCTTTGACCATGGCGGTGGATATGAACAGCGCTGTGGAAGCCATCTTCAAAAATGACGCCGGCGTCACCCTGGCCAAGCGGGCTTATGGCCCCATCTCCTATGAACGCCCCGGCGGCGACGAGGAGCGGTTCAAGGCAGCGTGCATCGAGTATGATCCGAAAGAAGCCGAAAAGCTGCTGGATGAACTGGGCTGGAAGAAGGGTTCCGACGGCATCCGTGCCAAGGACGGACAGAAGCTCAGCTTTACCCTCCAGGTAGGCAACAACGACAGCAACCGTGAAAACCTGGCTGTGGTGGTCTCCTCCCAGATGAAGGCCATCGGCGTGGATTGCACCGCCCAGACTGTGGAATGGGGCACTCATACCGATGATATCAAAAACGGCAATGTGCAGATGTACATCCTGGGCGGCTATTCCAACCTGGATGGCCCCTATCGTCTGATGCATACCAGCGACACCATGAGCCCCAACTGCGGCTATTCCAATCCTGAAGTGGATGCGCTGCTGGATGAAGCCTGGCGGACCGTCGACATCGACGAACGCAGCGAACTGCAGACCCAGGCCGCTGAGATCTTTATCGCCGATGCTCCTCATATTTTCGGCTATTTCGAATACTCCCAGATGGGCGTGAGCAAAGCGGTTACCGATTTTAAGCAGGCCAGCGTCTATCGTTCCCTGTGCAACGAGTTCCGCAATGTGGGCGTCAATCACAAATAAAGCAAACAAACTGTCAGAGCAACCGTGAGAGAACCGGGGCGGGCCCTGTCAGGCACCCTGACAGGGCCTGTTTCGTAAAGAGGAGAACGCTATGTGGACTTACATTCTGAGAAGACTATTGCAAGCCATTCCCACACTGCTCATCATCTCTTTGCTCATTTTTTCTCTGCTCTATGTCACCCCCGGCGACCCGGTGGACCTGATCTTGGGCACAGAAGACGGCACCGTCTCCGAAGAACAGAGAGCGGTGGTGGAAGAGCAGTGGGGATTGGATAAACCCTTTTTGATCCGATATGTGAATTTTGTTGTGAATGCCTGCAAAGGCGATCTGGGCACCTCCTATGCCACGAACCAGGATGTGTTCGACAGTGTGATGACCCGCATGCCCGCCACATTGAAACTGGCCGCTTTCTCCATGCTGCTGGCCCTTGTGGTTTCGGTTCCATTGGGCATTCTGGCCGCTCTCAAACACAACAGCATCTGGGATTCTTTGGCCACGGCTCTGGCCACTGTGGGCGTGTCCCTGCCCAAGTTCTGGTTCGGCCTGGTGCTGATGATCGTTTTCTCCCTGCGTCTGGGCTGGCTGCCCTCCACTGGTTCCGCTGAACTCAGTGAGGGCCTGGGCACCTTTCTCAGCTACATCATCATGCCGGCTGCTTCTCTGGCTTTGGGCATGGCCGCCACTCAGACCCGTATGATCCGCTCCAGCATGCTGGATGTGCTCAACCAGGATTATGTGCGCTATGCCCGCAGCAAAGGTTTGCGGGAACGGGTGGTCATCTGGGGCCATGCGCTGAAAAACGCCATGATCCCGGTCATCACCGTCATTGGCGGTGAAGTGGGCGGCCTGCTGGGCGGCGCGGTGGTCACCGAGTCCATCTTCTCCTGGCCCGGCGTAGGGCGGCTGATGATGAACTCCATCTCCAAGCGTGACTATCCCATGATCCAGGGCATCACCCTGATGCTTTGTATCAGCTATCTGCTGGTCAATCTGCTTATCGACATCGTCTATGCCTGGGTGGATCCCCGGATTCGCCTGGATAAAAAATCCTAAGGAGGGCCTGTTATGCGGGATAAAAAGAAAAAAGTCGACCCTGTGCAAAAGGGCGCCTCTGGGGAGATCGGTCTGGAATCCTTGCCCGTCACCACCTATTGGACCGATGTGGTACGCAGATTCCGTAAAAACAAGATCGCCGTGGTGGGGCTGGTGATGCTGCTGATCATCGTCATTCTCTGTGCCGGCGCTCCTCTCTTCACAAAGTACGATCCCATTTTGGATATGGACTTGCTGAATCAGCTAAAGCCCCCCGGATCGGGAGACCATATTCTGGGCACCGACAACCTGGGGCGTGACATCTGGAGCCGTCTGCTGTACGGCGGCCGCACTTCGGTGCTCACCGGTCTGACGGTAGCCCTGATCACCGGTGCCATCGGCGTGGCCATCGGCCTGATCAGCGGCTACTTTGGAGGGATCGTGGAGACCATCCTCATGCGCATGACCGACATCATGCTGTCCTTCCCCTTCCTGATCATCGCCATTGCCATTATGGCCGCTTTGGGTTCCAGCCAAAGAAACATCATTCTGGCCCTGGCCATTGTGGGCTGGCCCCGATTTGCCCGTCTGACCCGCGGCCAGGTGCTGGCGGTGAAGAACTCCGAGTATGTGGAGTCGGCCAAGGTGGCAGGCTTCGGCAATGCCCGGATCATTTTGAATCACATTCTGCCCAACTGCATGGGCCCCATTATCATCCAGGCCACTTTGGCTGTGGGCGGCGCCATTTTGTCGGCGGCCAGCCTGACTTATCTGGGCCTGGGAGCCGATGCTGCAGCTCCCGACTGGGGCGTCATGCTCAGCCAGGGTCGGCAGTATCTCCAATCGGAAGCGTATTTGACCATCATCCCCGGCCTTGCCATTTCGGTGACGGTTTTGGCCATGAACTGGATCGGTGACGGCCTGCGGGACGCCTTCGACCCGAAGATGAGAAAGTAGGTGCAAAGATGAAAGGCGAAAAATTCCTTGAAGTGAAAAATCTTCGCACATATTTTGATACCCCGGAAGGCATGGTCAAGTCGGTGGACGGTGTGTCCTTTTCCATCAACCGAGGGGAAACATTGGCTCTGGTGGGAGAATCGGGCTGCGGCAAAACGGTGACTTCGTTGTCCCTCATCCGGCTGTTGGCCGACACCGCCCGGGTCCAGGCCGACTACATGGAAGTGGACGGCCAGAAGATTCTGGAGCTGACAAAGGACGAAGCCCGCAAACTCAGAGGTTCCAAGATCTCCATGATCTTTCAGGAGCCCATGACCTCCCTCAACCCGGTGTACCGCATTGAACGGCAGCTGGGCGAGGTGTTCCGGCTCCATGAGCCCAATCTGACCAAGGCGCAGGTTTTTGAAAAATCGGTGGAGATTCTGAAAAAGGTGGGCGTGCCCAAACCGGAGGAACGGCTGAAGGTCTATCCCCACCAGTTGTCCGGCGGCCTGCGTCAGCGGGTGATGATCGCCATTTCTCTGGCCTCCAATCCCCAGATGCTCATCGCCGACGAACCTACCACTGCCCTGGATGTGACCATCCAGGCCCAGATCATCGATCTGATGAAGCAGCTGCAGAAGGATCTGAATATGTCTATTCTGCTCATCACCCACGACTTCGGCGTGGTGTCCCAGATCGCCGAACGGGTGGCAGTGATGTATGCCGGCAAGATCGTGGAAGAAGGGCCGCTGGAGCAGATCTTCGAAGATCCCTGGCATCCCTATACCAAACTTCTGATCCTGTCCATCCCGGGCATCAAGGTGACAAGAGGCGGGCGGCTGGAATCCATCTCCGGCACGGTTCCCAATCCGCTGCATTTCCCGGAAGGGTGCCGGTTTGCCCCTCGCTGCCCTTATGCCATGGACATCTGTCACAAGCAGGCCCCGGAAGAGCTGGTGGTAGGAAAACGGAGAGTGAGCTGTTTTTTGAAGCGGGGTGAAAATACGAATGAATAATCAAAATTCCATTTTGAAAATAGATGATCTGCAAGTGCACTTTCCCATCAAAGCCGGTCTGATGCAGCGGACCGTGGGCGTGGTGCGGGCGGTGGACGGCGTCAGTCTGGACATCAACAAGGGCGAGACGGTGGGCCTTGTAGGTGAGTCCGGATGCGGCAAGACCACCATCGGCCGGGCCATTGTGCGGCTGAATCAGCCCACCGGAGGCAGCATCGTCTTTGACCAAAAGGACGACATCCTGAAGCTGAAAGGCAGCGAGCTGCGGCAGCTGCGGAAAAAGCTCCAGATCATCTTCCAGGACCCCTATTCTTCTCTCAACCCCCGGCAGACGGTGAAACGGCTCATCAGCGAAGTGCTGACGGTGCAGATGGGCATGAGCCAGAAGGAAGCCTTTGATAAAACGGCAGAGCTGCTCACGGATGTGGGTCTGAGCCCAGTGTATGCCCAGCGGTATCCCCACGAATTTTCCGGCGGCCAGCGTCAGCGCGTGGCCATTGCCAAAGCCATCGCTTTGCAGCCGGAGTTCCTGGTGTGCGACGAAGCGGTATCGGCTCTGGATGTGTCCATCCAGTCCCAGATCATCAATCTGCTGATGGATCTGAAGGAAAACTACGGCAACATGACCTATCTCTTCATTTCCCACGCCCTCAATGTGGTGGAACACATTTCCGATCGGGTGGTGGTGATGTACCTGGGCAAGATCATGGAGATGGCCACCACAGAAGAGCTGTTTGATCATCCCCAGCATCCCTATACCCAGGCTTTGCTTTCGGCCATTCCCATTTTGTCCGGCCGGAAGAAAAGAGAGCGGATCGTCCTCAAGGGCGAGGTGCCCTCGGCGGCCAATGTGCCCCCCGGATGCCGGTTCCATACCCGCTGCCCCTATGCGGAAGAGCGGTGCAGCCAGGAGGAGCCTCAGTTGCGGGAAGTGGCCCCTGGCCATCGGGCCGCTTGCCACAAAATATAGCGAAATCAGGAAAATTCTATTGTACAGCCAAAAAGCGACGGTTTTCTCCCGACGCTTTTTGGCTGTTTTTGCATAGGAAGCGTTGATAAGAATTTTGGGCAATATTGTTTTTTTGAATAAAGATAGGAATTATTTGGAATTTAAAGGAATGCTTTCTATGGAGAGGTGGATAAAAATTTAACGATATGTAAAAAAAAGGATAAAACTTTTTGCAGAACATCCATAAAAATGATCTGTCAAGTGGGGAAAAATGGACAATATAATGACAAAGGCAGAAAGTTTGACAGAAAATAAACAGACTGCTATAATCGGGCACGAAATTTGGGACGCCCAATATATGACAGAAAGGATGACAATCTTATGAGACATTTTTCCCGCACCCGTTTTGCCGCTTTGGCGTTGAGCATGGCGATGCTTCTCACCGCTTGCAGCGCACCCAAGGACGGCAATGACGCTGGGAACCAGAATTCCAAGGACCCGGCGGATTCCAGCCAGAGCACTGGCTATAAAACCGAGCTGAACATTGCCATTGCGGCCAATCCTCCTTCCATGGACCCTCATGGCATCAATTCCAACATCGTGGGTGGCATTGGCGTGCACATCTACGAGCCTCTGTTCTCTCTCGATCAGAATTATGAAGTGCAGCCTGTCCTGGCCGAGGGCTACACCGTCAGTGAGGACGGATTGGTGTATACCATCACTTTGCGCCAGGGGGTTAAGTTCCACAACGGCCAGGAAATGACGGCCGATGATGTGGTGGCCTCTATGAACATGTGGCTGGAGCGGTGCTCCAAGGCTCAGCTCATTGCCGGCTCCACCTTTGCCAAGGTGGATGACTACACCGTCACTCTCACAGTGCCTTCGGCATCTTCCGATATCCTGATGGTGCTGGCCGCGCCGATCCAGTTTGCTGCGATTTATCCCCAGTCTGTGGTGGAAGCGGCAGGCCCGGATGGCATCACTGAGTATATCGGCACAGGCCCCTATCAGCTGGATGAGTGGAAGCAGGATCAGTATGTGAAACTCACCCGTTTTGCCGATTATCAGTCTCCCTCCGGAGAGAGCAGCGGTCTCACTGGTGAAAAGACGGCCGCCACCGAGACCATCTATTTCCGTGTGGTGGCCGACAATGCCACTCGGGTTGCGGGTTTGCAGACCGGACAATATGACATCATCGAAGATCTGCCTCTGGAATACTATGAGGATCTGTCCGCTGACAAAAATCTGACCATGGATGTGCGCACTGGCGGTACGCTGAACCTGTTTTTCAATACCACCCAGGGTCCTCTGAAGAATGAGACACTGCGTCAGGCTGTGCTGGCCGCCCTCAACTGTGATGACATTCTGCTGGCGGCTTATGGCGATGCCAGCCTGTACACGCTGAACCCCGGCTGGTGTCCCCCGGATGACGCCGTATGGGGCAGCGAGGCCGGCAGTGATTATTACAACCAGAACGACTCGGAAAAGGCGAAAAAGTTGCTGGAGGAAGCTGGTTACAACAACGAACCCATTGTGCTGGTCACCACTCCCGATTACAGCGAAATGTATAACGCCACCTTGGTGGTACAGGAGCAGCTGAAGCAGGCCGGCTTCAATGCCGAAGTGGAGCAGTATGACTTCAGCACCTTTATGGAGCACCGGGCCGATCCCGCTCAGTATGATCTGTTCATCACCAGCAACTCTTATAACCCCTTGCCGGTGCAGCTTTCCGTGCTCAACCAGGAATGGGCCGGGCTGGACGCTCCGGAAGTCACGGAAGGAATCAACGCTATCCGCAGCGCCGCCACCACCGAGGAGGCTTCGGCCGCCTGGGAGGAGCTGCAGGGCTTCTTGTATGAGTATGGCGCCGCCACCGTTCTGGGCCATTACACCGGTGTGTATGGTCTGAGAAACGGTGTGGAAGGGTTCGATTATCTGCGCTATCCCATCTACTGGAATGTGAAAGTTCCGAAATAAATCGGACTGTTCATCATACTGGTTCTACGCAATGAGCAATCTCCCGGCCTCCCTTGGGGGAGGCGGGAAATTGCATTGGACTGCGAATGGGCTGTTCCTTCGGCAGGATCGCTGGCTGGAGGGACGCTAAGGCCGGGAAAGGCAACCATCTTTCCGAAGGCCAGCGGGGTGCATCGGCACCCCGCTCTCTTTTTCATTTCAAGCATCGAAGGGGTAACGCGATATGCTTTCCTACATCCTCAAGCGCATTTTTTCTCTGCTGCCGGTGATGTTTGTGGTATCGGTGGTCATCTTCCTGGTGGTTTATCTTATTCCCGGCGGGCCGGCCACCGCGATGCTGGGCTTGGAAGCTTCCCCCCAGCAGATCGCCGAACTCAATGCCCAACTGGGCTTTGACCGGCCGTTTTTGGTTCAGTATGCCGATTGGCTCACCGGAGTCTTCCGGGGCGACTGGGGCCAGTCTTATTTTCTGGATATGCCTGTTTTGCAGGCCATCGGCGAATATTTTATCCCCACCCTCAGCCTGGCCGTACTGGCCCAGGTGGTGGCGCTGGTCTTTGCCATCCCCATGGGAATGCTGGCTGCTTACAAACGAGGCACAGCGGTGGATCTGGCCACCGTATCCATTTCTCTGCTGGGTACGGCCATTCCCGGCTTTTTGCTCAGTATGTTCTTTATGCTTTTCTTTGGCGTACATCTTCAGTGGCTGCCGGTGGCAGGGTATGAGCCGCTCAGCCGGGGCCTGTGGGAACATCTGCGCTATTTGATTTTGCCCGCTCTGTCCCTGGGGGTGGTGCAGGCTGCCTATATCACTCGGATGACCCGCTCGGCTTTGCTGGATGTGCTCTATAAAAATTACATCCGCACGGCCCGCGCCAAGGGACTGCGGGAAAGCGCCGTTTTGTTCGGACAGGCTTTGAAAAACGCCGCTCCCACCATCCTCACCGTAGTAGGCCAGTCCTTTGGCAGCTTGGTCACCGGCACCATCGTCACCGAGACCATCTTCAATATTCCTGGCCTGGGTATGCTCACCATGAGCTCCATCAACCAGCGGGATGTGTTTGTCATCCAGGGTGTGGTGCTCTTTGTTACAGTGATTTATGTGCTGGTCAATCTGGCGGTGGACATTCTCTATGGCCTGGTAGATCCCCGTCTCCAGCTGGGCCGGCAGTAAGGAGGGAGGCAATGATGTCAAACAAAAACAAAACCTCTGACCTGGGAGCTTCCATTCTGCGGGAGCAGCGTCTGCTGCGCCGGGAGCGGCTGTTGAGCAACCCCGGATTGATCATCGGGGCCTGCGTGTTTCTGCTGATTGTTTTGGCGGCCATCATCATCCCGGCTGTCAGCAAAACGGACCCCAATGCCATGACCGTGACCCAGCGGTTACAGCCTCCCAGTGCCCAGCATATTTTTGGCACCGATGAGTTTGGCCGGGATTTGTTTATCCGGGTGCTTTATGGCGCCCGCTCTTCCTTGATCGTAGGCGGAGCTGTGGCGGTGCTTTCCTGTTTGCTGGGCACCATCATCGGGGTGTACGCCAGCTATTTCAAGGTAATGGATCATATTCTCATGCGTATTTGTGACGGCCTGATTGCTATCCCTGGCATTTTGCTGGCCATCGCTCTGATGGCCGCTCTGGGCGCCAGCAACTGGAATGTGATTTTGGCACTGACCATTGTGTATACACCCAGCGTGGCCCGGGTGGTACGCTCCAGCGCCATGGTGACCAAAAACCAGACCTATGTGGAAGCGGCCAAGGTCCAAGGGGCAACCAACCGGCGGATTCTGTGGAAACTCATCCTGCCCAGTGTCATTTCTCCTCTGACCGTACAGGCTTCTTTCATTTTTGCCCAAGCTATTTTGTCCGAGGCATCCCTCAGCTTTTTGGGCGCCGGCATCCCGGCTCCTGCCGCCAGCTGGGGAAATATTCTCCAGGCCAGCAAACAGGTGGTGCAGAAAGCCGCCTGGACCGTGATCTTTCCTGGCGGTGCCGTGATTTTGTGTGTGCTCAGTTTGAGTTTGCTGGGGGATGGATTGCGGGATTATCTGGATCCCCGCACAGCAGGGAGGAGAAGAAAATAATGGGATACACAAGAGAGAATCAGTCTCCCCTCCTGGAGATGAAGGATTTCCGCGTCCTCTTTCCCGGGCGAAAAGGCCCTATGGCCGCTGTGGATGGAGTGGATCTGTCCATTTACCCTGGGGAGATCGTCGGCGTTGTAGGAGAATCGGGATCGGGGAAAAGCGTTATGTCCCAGTCCATTCTCCGGCTGCGGGAATATGAAACCAGCGTGCGTTATGAAGGCAGTATCCGCTTTGAGGGAGAGGATCTTTTGCAGTTGCCTCTTTCCGATCTGCGGCGCATCCGGGGCAACCGGATCTCGGTGATCTTCCAAGACCCTCTCACTTCCCTCAGCCCGGTGCATACCGTGGGCAAACAGATGGGAGAGGTGCTGCGGCTGCATAAGAAACTGCCCCGTAAGGCCACTTTGGAAAAGAGCGGAGAATTACTGAAACTGGTGGGTATTCCCGATCCGGCCCGGTGTTTGGGGCAATACCCTTATGAGTTGTCCGGCGGGATGCAGCAGCGGGTGATGATTGCCATGGCCCTTTCCTGCGAGCCGGCCCTGCTTATCGCCGATGAGCCCACCACCGCCTTGGATGTGACCATCCAGGAGCAGATTCTGGATCTGATCGCCCAACTCAACGAAAAGTTGGGAATGTCGGTGTTGTTCATCACCCACGATCTCAGCGCCATGGCTCAGCTTTGCCACAGTGTACGGGTGATGTATTTGGGGCAGATCGTGGAGGAAGCGGAAACCGAAGAGTTGTTTGCTCATCCCATGCACCCCTATACCCAAGGGCTTTTGGCCTGTATTCCCCGGCTGGATGTACAGCGGGATCAGCCTTTGCCGGTAATTGAAGGGGCAGTGCCGCCTTTGTCGGCCGTGCCGGAAGGATGCCATTTCTGTACCCGCTGTCCCCATGCCACCGATTGGTGCAAGGCATCCCAGCCGCCTATGGTGGAGGTGTCGGCCGGCCATCGGGTCAAGTGCTGGAATTATACCGCCCCCCATGGAGCAGAAGAGGAGGAAACCAGATGAGCGCCCCTCTGTTGGAAGTGAAAAATCTACGGAAACATTATCCCATTTATGGCCCCTTGGGTAAATTGTTTCCGCCGAAGACCTATATGAATGCCGTCTCCGGCTTGTCCCTGCAGATTTATCCGGGAGAGACCTATGGCCTGGTGGGGGAATCGGGATGCGGCAAGACCACCACCGGCCGATCGATTCTGGGACTGACCAAGCCGGAAAGCGGAGAGATCTGGTACAATGGGAAAGATCTGACCCAGCTGTCAGACAAGGAATTTCGTTCCCTGCGCCGGGACATCCAGCTGGTGTTTCAGGACCCTCTCTCGTCCCTGAGCCCCCGGCAGCGCATTGGTGCGCTGCTGGAAGAACCGCTCATCATTCAAGGGGAAAAGGATGCTTCGGTCCGCCGGGAGAAAGTGTTGTCCATTTTAAAAAAGGTAGGGCTTTCGGAAGAACACTACTTCCGCTATCCTCATGAGCTGTCAGGCGGTCAGGTGCAGCGCATGGGCATTGCCCGGGCCCTGATCATTCAGCCCAAACTTATTGTGTGCGATGAGCCGGTGTCGGCCTTGGATGTGTCCATCCAGGCGCAGATTCTCAATATGCTCACCCAACTGCAAAAGGAAATGGGATTGACGCTGTTGTTCATTTCCCACGATATGGGTGTGGTGCGTTATCTGTGCGATCGGATCGGCGTGATGTACCTAGGGGCCATGGTGGAAGAATGTGACACGGATGCGCTGTTTGCCCAGCCTCTTCATCCATACACCCAGGCATTGTTTGCGTCCATTCCCGATCTGTCCAAGCGGGGGCAGAGAAGGGAAGAATTAAAGGGTGAGCTGCCGGTGCGCACCGATGAGTTCCGAGGCTGTGTATTCCATACTCGCTGTCCTTATGCAGAAGCGCGGTGCAGCCAGGAGGAGCCGGAGATGCGGGAAGTGGCCCCGGGACATCGGGTGGCCTGTCACAAAGTATAAGGATTTTTCCCAGAATAAAAGGACTGTCTCAGAGTAAAGAAGCTCTGGGACAGTCCTTCTTCAGTTCTGGTGCTCCTTGTATTTTCGCTTGGTAGCCATGCCGCCGCGAATGTGGCGCTCGGCCTTGTTTTCCTCTAAAACGGCTTTGACCTCTTCATAAAGCTGATGGTTTGTCAGCCGAAGCCGCTCAGTGACATCCTTATGTTTCGTCGTTATGAATTAGAATGGTATCGTCCAAGCCCAAATCGCCCAGCAGACGGAGATAGATGTCCACATTCCCATCCTTGTCCACTTCGATTTTTTGAATGATCCGTTTCAGTTGGGCGTTGGTCATCTGCCGCACATCGGCGATGTCTTCGATCTGCCGGAAGGTGTCCTGAAGAATGGCTTCCAGCTGATCGCCTTTGGTGAGGTGATAGGACACCATTTTCAGCTCATTTTCCAGCCGATCCACCTCTTTGCGCATCCCGCCGATTTTCTCGTTGAGTTCCTCACGGGAAATCAGGTCATCGGCATACATATCCATATATTTCTGCCTGGTCTTTTGCAGTCTGGCCAGTTGAGAGGTCAATTCTTTTTCGTAATGCAGGTTGTCATCCTTGGCTTTGTAAATTCGTTGGAACTCTCCGACCACATGACGGATTACCTGTTTTTTGGACTGGAGAAGATGGGTGAAATATTCTTGTAGTACATCGATCAGCTCATCTTCTTCCACAGTCACAGCGTTAGGACAGGAATGGGTGCCTTTTCCATTGTGGCCGGAACAGACCCAGCGGACATAGGTGTTTTTATAGGTGCGGACGATGCGCCGGAAAGACAAACCGCACTCTTTGCATTTAATGAGCGTGGAGAACAGATACTTGTTGCTCTGCCGCTGCTTGTCCACCCGAAAAGATTTCCCCCGGGCCTGCATGATCTGCTGGGCCTGTTCAAAGATCTCTGGCGGGATGATCTGCAGCGCAGGCTTGTCTACTACCAGCCATTGCGTTTCGTCTTTTTCGGCACGGCGTCCCGTGAGAAAATCCGCTACCTCTTCTTTTCCATTGATCACTTTTCCCGTATACAGCTCATTGGTAAGGATGCGGCAGACAGCATTCTGGCTCCATTGACAGTTGCGTTTTGTTTTCAGGCCACGATCGTTGAGCATGGAAGCAATTTTTGACGCTCCATACCCCTCCTGAGTGTACCATTGATAGATCTGTCGGATGGCATTGGCCTCGGTTTCATTGATGGTGAGGTGGAAGTAATCTCCGATGGTTTTGTCATAGCCATAAACAAGATTGGGGACCCGTCCCTTCTCCGCATTGAGCTTTTTTCCGAATTTGACTCGCTTGGAAGTATTGGCGCTTTCTTCTTGGGCCAATGCACCAAAGATGGTCAGTACAAACTCGCTGTTGCCCATGCTGGTCATATTGGCTGTCAGAAATTGAGTTTCAATACCGAGAGATTTCAGTTTGCGGATGTTCTGCAAAAGATCCACAGTATTTCTGGCAAAGCGAGAGATGTCCTTGACCACGACCATATCAAACAGACCCTGCTCAGCGTCCTTCATCATCCGTAGAAATTCCTTGCGGTTTTTGATTTTGGTGCCGGAAATTCCTTCATCGGCATAAAGCCGTACCAATACATCGCCAGTGCGTTGGGTATACTCAGTGAAAAATTGTTTTTGAGCTTCCAGGCTGTTGAGCTGATCTTCTTTGTCTGTGGAAACACGACAGTACGCGGCAAGTTTCATGGGAATACCTCTCTATACGATGATGGTCATTCTGTTACGACTATTATAAACTTGCGATAAAGGAAAGGCAAGTAGAAAAATTAGCGATTTTTTCCTAAATTGAAAAGATAAAAAATTTGTGTGAAATTTTTCAGTGTTTCCCTCAAGCGAGCACAGGCTTGAATCAAACGGTTTCCCTGTACCTTGGTGGAAATGGCTTCAAGTTTCAATTTGCAGTGAAGCCATTCTTCAGGATGTACAGGTACGGGGCCCGGTGTGTTCCTATGTATCATCGGGGAGAAGTAGAGGACTAGATATAAAAATACAGTCTAAATTTATGAAGATAGACATTGTTTCCTAGAAAAATATAATTGCAAAATTTTTAAAAAGAATATATAATTTGCAAAGTGGTGAACAAGTCAAGGAGCAAAATGTAAAATTTTGCGCATTTTGTAAATTTTATATGAATAAAATGCGCGTTTGCGCAAAATGGAGGGCCTTTCATGAAAAATTTGCTCCTTTACAGCGGCTATTTTCGATCCTATAGGGATTTATTTGAGAAGGCTGGTGGTGTTGCAGCAACATTTCCCAAAGGTATTGATGTATTTCCCTATTTGCAGAAGAATAATTTATGTATTTATATTGATGACGGTTGGTTGGATATGCGAATGACCACATCTGGAATGGAAGTCTATGAAGCTACCACTTTTGGAGAGGGCAGCTTTCTCTATTCTATTCTAAGAGGTGCTGAGGGAATGAAGCACTCTTGGGAGTTGATTTCTTATTCTGCGCCTTTGAAGGGCCTGCTGCTTCCACAAAAAAATCTGAATAATTTGTTGAAACAGCATCCCGTTCTGTTGACAACTTGCTGGCAGGCCACCAGGGAAATGATGCAGATTTTGATGTTTAATACCACTTTGTTTCACACAGGAAGCGGGATTGAGCGGGTGTGCAACTTTCTTTGGTACTATGATGCCTTGCGTACAAAAGACAACCGGTTTCCCCACATAACGCAGGATAAAATTATGTATAAAACTCTGTTGTCCAAAAGCCAGCTTACTCGGGTGCTGTTGCAGCTGCGGCAACAGGGATTGATCCAGACTCGATACCGTCGTTTGGAAATTATAGATAAAGAAGCACTGCAAAAGCATATATCAGAATCAATATTGGAATGGTATTCCGGCTGAAAAGCCGGAATATTTTTTTCTATATTTTTATCAGAAAAACAAATAAACAGACTGTGTACTATTTTTTTAAAAAATATGTGCATATGAGCTATAAAAAAACCAGGACCAATGGTATAATCCGTCGTGTTGTCAAGGTTATTCTTCCTACAGCGGAAGAATTTGAATCGTGTGCAGTCGACCTTCGCCCGATTTTCTGCAATCCAGGATGGGTGGAGGCGATTCCTCTGACTTTTCACCATTCGCTCAGGGATACCAAAGGAGATGCCGGTCTTCGGCCAAAAAATTTGCCTGTTTTGTTTTTGATGCAAAGTGTGAGAAGCGCTGGAGAAACAGTCTACAGCGTAATCACTTGGCGAGGAATGAAACAGGGAAAATCAAACAGGAAGTATGCAGCGGTCTATTTACAGGACTAGTTTTGCAACTTGTTCAGAGGTTCCAGATGAGTGAGGTTTGCATGGAGGCATACTCCTATTTTTTTTTGCCTGTGTTTTGACAGCTTAGCTAAGACAAAGGGCGTGCCCGTGCAGCCATCTGACAAAAAAGAGAAAGAAGGTAGTGAACTGTGCTGGATGTAGCTATTGAGAATCTGGGTTTTTCCTATTCCGGGAGTCCCAATGTAGTGTTGGACAATATCAATCTTCAGGTGAAGGCTGGCGATTTTGTCTGCCTGCTAGGGCAATCCGGATGCGGCAAAAGCACCCTTCTGCGATTGATCGCCGGCCTGGAGACGCCCGACCGAGGTCAGGTGCTGGTGGACGGTATGCCTGTTAAAGGTGCTGGGCTGCAGAGGGGGGTAGTTTTTCAGGACTACGGTTTGTTCCCTTGGATGACTGCCGGCCAAAATATCACCATCGCCCTGGAATATGCCTTTCCCAAAATGAGTAAGGCAGAACGAAAAGAATTGGCTCTGCATTGGATGAACAATGTGGGGATGAAAGCGGAATTGTTTGACAAGCTTCCTGGTGAGCTTTCCGGCGGCCAGAAACAGCGCTGTGGCATCGCCCGTGCGTTTGCCATCGATCCTCCCATTCTGCTGATGGACGAGCCCTTTGGCTCCCTGGATGCGGTGACCAAGGCAAAGCTTCAGGATCTGGTACTCAAACTGTGGGATCAGGAGGGGGACAAGCGGAAAACCATTTTCTTTGTCACCCACGAGGTGGACGAGGCCCTGCTGCTGGCTACGGATATTTTTGTGCTCAGCCAGGCGCCTGCCAATATCATGTACAGCCATTCCTTCAAAAACGAGGTCCATCCCAACCGGAACAATATGTATACCGATCCCAACATCACCGCTTTGCGCACCCACCTGATCAAGCTGATTTTTGAGGATGCGCAGGACCGGGCGGCCAACGATGTCA
Organism: Intestinimonas sp. MSJ-38; assembly: GCF_018917925.1. Lineage (NCBI taxonomy): Bacteria > Bacillati > Bacillota > Clostridia > Eubacteriales > Intestinimonas > Intestinimonas sp. MSJ-38. Next base: position 17,966 of record NZ_JAHLPO010000004.1, read on the forward strand.
GCGAATAGGATTTTTGCTGCACCGACTAATGAAGTCTGCTAAGCCGCTTCAGCGGCTTGAGCCATAAAAGCAGAGTCGAAAAAACAGAAAAGAAGAAAGGATTTGAACGAATGAAAAAGAAGTTGATCAGTCTTACACTCCTGGCTGCCATGCTGTTTTCCCTCGCTGCATGCAGCAGTGGCAATGCCGGCAGTCAGAATGACAGCAGATCTCAGCAGGAGTCGGATGGGGGAAAATCGGGCAACTCCGATGTGCTGAAGGTCACCGTGGCGGCCCAGCCCACCTCCGGCCAGGTGTTCCAGTTTATCGCTGAGGAACATGGCTTTAACAAGGAAGAGGGCGTGGAAGTGGAAATGGCTTGGTTGAGCAATCTGTCTGACGCAGCTTCCGCTTTGACGGCCGGCCAGGTGGATATCATCTCCACCTATGGCACCGGCGGCCCGTTGATCCAGATCGCCAACGGCCAGGACTTCAATTCCTTTGCCGGCTATATGATCATCGGTGAAACCCCGGTTTATGGCAAGCCGGAGACCGAATGGACCAGCCTGGACAGCTTCAAGGGCAAGAAGATCGGCATCACCCGCGGCGGTACACCAGATATCGTGCTCAAGGGCATTTTGTATGATGAGGGCTACTCTTATACCTATGGTGGCACAACAGTGATTGGCGACCCTGACGATCCGGATATGATCGAGTTTGTGGAATACAAGAAAAACACTGATGTGCTTCAGGCCGTTATGAAGGGAGAAGTGGACTTTGGTGCCACGGCCACGGGCTATCAGATCCAGGCCCGCGATCTGGGACTGGAAGTAAAGATGTGGCCCGATGAATACTGGCCTAACCATTCTTGCTGCCGGATGCTGTGCACTAACACATATCTGGAAAAAAATGAAGAGGTCTTGTACCGTCTGCTCCGTTCCTATCTGCGGGCGGAGGAATATATGCAGGATCACATGGATGAAGTGGTAGACTTGGTGGTAGAAAATCTGGATCTGACTCGGGAAACTGCCGAGAGCTTTGTACTGAGTCCCCACATGAAGTATGACACCGATCCTTACACCAACAGTGTCCGCACCATGTGGGAGAAGATGGCCGACTACGGCTACCTCACCGAAGGAGACATCAAGATCGACGATCATATGAATTCGGACATTTACAAGCGGGCTTTAGAATCCCTCATCGAGGAATACCCCGACAGCCAGTTCTTCAAGGATAAGATGGCTCAGTTTGAAAGCAATAACGCATAATAGACCACTGAAGTACAGCAAATGGCACAAATCCCAGAAAGGAATTGTGCCATTTGCGCACTTCCGTTTGGTCTGATCCCCATTGGTAACGAAGGAGAAAACTACGGTGCTTAAAAATTTTCTGAAACAACGCCTGGGCGTCATCGTCATTTTCATCGCCGTTTTGGTGGGATATGTCCTGCTGACCGATGTTTTTCATGTGCTCAATTCGTTTTTGTTCCATAGCATCACCACGGTGCCCAGCCGATTTAAAGAATATTTGCCCCAGTTGCTGGAAGGTTTAAAAAGCTCTATGAAGCTGCTGGTCATTGCTTATTCCATGGCGCTGGTCTTCGGCATTTCCCTGGGGTCGCTCATCGGCCTGAGCCGGAAAATTCGAAAAAATGTGGTGCCTTATATCAATGCCTTCAGCGCCATCCCGGTGACCCTGCTCACCCCTTATGCCATCAATCTGTTTCCCTCTTTCTGGGTGGCCTCGGTGTTTATCATCTTTTTGGGCTGTTTCTGGATCATTCTGGGTTCCACCATCACGGCGGTGCTGACCATCGACCGCCGGTATCTGGAAAACGCCGCCACGCTGGAGATTCCGGCCAGCCACCGGCTGTTCCGCATCGTCCTGCCTGCTGCGGCGCCAGCCATCCTCACCGGATGCCAGATTGCTCTGAAATTGGCCTTCATGCTGCTGGCTGTGGCCGAAATGTTCGGTGCCACTTCCGGTATGGGCTATTTTATCCAGTACTATTCCGATTTTGGCCGCTTTGATGTAGTGGCTGTGGGATTCATCTTCATGGCGATCGTGCTGGTGCTGCTGATGTATGTGTTCGATCTGATCAAAAACCGGATCCTCCACTGGACCATCAACAACTGAGCTCTCCCCTTTCAAGGTCTCTTGTCTTTTGTGATGGAAAAGGGCCTGTTTTGCCCCGATGCAGGGCAAAGACAGCGCTGTACTGACATTTTCAAGGAGGTTTGACAAATGAAAGATCAAATGACCCCGATGGAACGGGCCACTGCTCTGGCCAAAGGGCTGCCTGTGGACCGGCTGCAGTGCAATCCCAATGTGGCAAACGGCGTAGCCCGCATTTACGGCTGCAAAATCCTGGAGCTGAGCCAGAGCGCCGAAACCCTGGCCAAAGCCCAAGTGGCGGCTTACCGGAAGTTCGGCTATGACAGCATCCGCATTTTCACCGACCTGTTCCCCTGGGCGGAGGCCATGGGAGCCAAGGTGAAATATCCAGAGGATGAGACTGCCGACCTGGCCGAGCCCGCCATCACCGATGTGAGCCAAATCGACTCTCTCCGGCCGGCAGATCCCTATAAGGATGGCCGCCTTCCCCTGCAGCTGGATGCCATGAAGTATCTGATGGATGAAGTGAAGGGGGAAATCGGTTGCTCCTGCGGCATAGTGGGCGCTTTCACCAACGCCTTTTTCCTCATGGGCGTCAACAAGACTCTGAGTATGATCTACAAAGATCCTGAAGCCGTTCATCGGCTGTGCCGGGTTTCCCTGGAAACTATCAAGGCTTATGCTGCCGCAGCCATCGACATCGGCATCACACCGGCGATCTCCGAGCCCATGTCCTCCTGTACTGTGGTCAGCCCCAAGGCTTTCCGTGAGTTCTCCCTGCCCTATCTGAAAGAGCTGGTGGACTTCATCAAGAGCAAAGGCAAGGGTGTTGTAGTGCACATCTGCGGCCAGACCAATAAGATCTGGGAAGATGTGGCCGGTCTGGGCATTGCCGGTCTGAGCATCGACAATGTGGCCAGTCTGGCCGACTGCAAGCGCATGGTGGGCGACAAGGTGAAAATCCTGGGCAATGTGGACCCGGGTGTGACCATGTTCTCCGGCACGCCGGAGGAGGTGCGCCAGAGCACATTGCAGTGTATTCTGGATGCCTATGACAGCCCCAAGGGCTATATGGTTATGTCCGGCTGTAGTCTGCCGGTGGACACCCCGCAGGAAAACATCCAGGCCATGATGGACGCCGTGCGGGATGTGGGTTATCCGGTGTGCCCCGACCGGGTGCGGGAACTTCTTCATGCCTGCGAAAAAGGGAAGAAATAACCGGAAAAAGGAGAAAAACCATCGATGCACATGCTGATCTGGCACAATATTTCCCGCCGTCGGGCTCAATCGGTACTCACCATCGCCATCACCATCCTGACCATTTTGACCTTTGTGATGGTGCTGGGAGTTTTTCTGCTGGCTCGCAAGGGAATTGGCCTTTCTCAGCAGCGCCTGGGAGCCGACGCTTTGGTGGTGAGCACCGGGGTCACGGTGGATGGTGAAGATCTGCTTTTCAGTGCCGTGCCGGAAAATGTCTATATGTCCAATGAGATATTGGATCAGGTGCGACAAATGGACGGAGTGGCGGCGGCCACGCCCCAGTTTTATTCCCAGACCCTGGAGGGTTCTTGCTGTGATCTGGGCAAGGAAACCCGGATTGTGGGATTTGATCCCGGGAGCGATTTTATCCTTGAGCCCTATTTCAGTGAAAAATCCTATGAGCAGCTTCAGGATGATGAGATCATTCTGGGGGGCAATTTCGGGGGATTCATGGGCTCCCGGTTCTTTGTTTTGGGCAATGGGTTCAGAGTAGTGGGTCAGCTCTACCCCACTGGAAGCGGCATGGATGACACCATTTTCATGAATATCGATGTGGCTCGGAAAATCTCCGCCCAGTCCGATGTGCTCAAGACCCTTTGGGAAGAAAAGGACCCTTATGATTACATCTCAGTGGTCATGGTGAAACTGGACCCCCAGACGGAACCGGAAGATTTTTCTGCTCAGATCAATGCTTCGGGGCTGGATGTGCAGTGCATTCTCACAAGCAGCACCATATCGGATCTGCAGCAGCAGCTGGAAGCCATTTTGGTGGTGCTGCTGGCTTTGTGGCTGTCCACCATGATCATTGCTGCTTTGGGGCTTTACGGTCGGTTCGGTGCTCTGGCAAAAAGCCGGAAAAAGGAAATCGGCTTGCTGCGAGCCATTGGAGTGGAAAAAGGGCAGGTGTTTGGGCTGGTCATTGGCGAAGCCTGCGTCATGGCACTCATAGGAGGTGTCGTGGGCAGCGGCGCCGCTCTGCTTTGCATGAAGCCTCTCATCGAGATGCTGCGAGGGGTGTTTTCTCTGTCTCCGTCGGTGTGGACATGGGATCTGGCACTGCTGTGTGCCGGTGCCGGGGTGGGGCTTTCCTGCCTGCTGGGGTTCTTTGCCGCTCTGGGGCCGGCACTGAAAAGTGCATCCATGGACCCCCAGGCCGCCATCACCCAGGGAGAGGTGAACTGATATGGAAATCTGCACACTGGAACATATCAAAAAGAAATACCGCATGGGCGAGCTGGTCTGTCCTCTGAAGGATGTTTCCCTCACAGTGAATACGGGGGATTTCATCACAGTGGAAGGGCCTTCGGGCATTGGGAAAAGCACGCTGCTCTATGTGATGGGAACCCTACTACAAGGAGACGGCGGGGTATACCGGTTTGAAGAAAAGGATATCAGCCGATTGACAGATAAAGAGCGATCCCGGTTGCGGGCAAAGAAGATCGGTTTTCTGTTTCAGGATTCCACCATGATCCAGGCCCTCACATTGCGGGAAAATCTGCTCTTTGCCCAGCGGGTAGGAGAAAAGAAGCGGGCGGACAAAAAGCGGGTGGATGAACTGCTGGAGCGGTTCGGTTTGAGTGACCGGGGAGGATTTTTTCCCTATCAGCTCTCCGGCGGCCAGCGCCGCCGGGCCATGGCGGCCCGGTGCCTGATCCACAATCCTCTGCTCATTTTGGCCGATGAGCCTACAAACGACCTGGATGCTCATTGGTCGGAGGAGATTGTCAGTCAGCTGAAGGAAGAGAGCCAAAGGGGGGCAGGGGTGGTCATGGTGACTCACGACAGTCGCTGGACTCCCTATACCACCTGCCGGCTCTTGCTGCGGGATGGGGTGCTGATGGCGCCCGATGCCCAAATCGAGAAAAAATCAACAGAGAGAACAGGAGAAGAAAGATAAAGAACAAGATGACTGCTATTATTTCGGCCATTCAGGTGGTGGCCGCACTGTGCGTGTTGGGAGCGGTAAAAATCTGGGCTCCGGTGTGCAGCGGCATGCTGACGCTGGAAACTGGGAAGGAAGTGGCCATGAAGTGCCATTATGCCGGCCAGGCCGCCATAGCGGTGGCCGTGATTCTGCTGGTGAGCGCAGGGATTACCTTTTTTGCGAAAAGCGCACACAAACTGGTCCAGGTGATCTCCATTGTGGGTGCTGTAATGCTCTTTTTACTCTTCACTTCCCTCATCGGCATCTGTGCCAACACCCAGATGTCCTGCCATACTACCGCCCTCTGGGGAAAAGGAGCTGCCATCGTCATCATCATCGCAGCGGTTGTGGACCTGCTTGCCGGTAAGAAGGGCCAGATTCCCAACTGATCACAGGTACCTGGTCGTTGCAGCAGTCTCTATTTTGTGATAACAGGGGATGAGAACCATGTATACATCGGAACAGATTCTGGATACCACACTCCGGGGCGAAAAACCGCCCCGGATTCCCTGCATCTGCCCGGGGGGTATGATGAATATGCTGTCAGTGTCTTTGATGGAGCTGGCAGGGGTCTATTGGCCCCAGGCCCATCAGGACCCGGAGACCATGGCACAGTTGGCTGGTGCCGCCTATGTCAACGGCCTTTTTGACAACATTGGCGTACCCTTCTGTATGACAGTGGAGGCCCAGGGGATGGGGGCTCAGGTGGATCTGGGCGATCGGTACACAGAGCCCAGGGTGACGGAATATGCCATTCACTCAGTGGAGGAATGGGCCCAGTTGAATACACTGGATTTGACAAAGGGCCGTGCCAAAACGGTGTTAGAGGCTATTGCCCTCATTCGGCAAAAATACCCTCAGGCGGCGGTGATGGGAAACCTCACCGGCCCGGTGAGCTTAGCTTCTTCGCTGGTGGATGCCAGCCACTTTTACAAAGAACTGCGGAAAAAGCCCAAGGAGGCCCAAAAGGTGATGGATATAGTCACCGACAATTTGCTGGCTTTCGGAATGGCACAGATTGAGGCTGGGGCGGAGTTTATTACTATTTCAGATCCCAGCGGTACTGGGGAGATCCTGGGCCCCAAATTGTTTGAGCAGTTTGCCCTGACCAGCATTAACCGGCTGTGCCGCCAGCTTAAGCCGCTGTGCAAAGGGGTCATCGTCCACATCTGCGGCCAGCTTCAGCCCATCTTCCCGCAGCTGGAACGGTTGGAGTGCAGTGCGTTAAGCGTGGATGCCATTGTGAACATCAAGCAGCTGCGGCAGGCCCTGCCCCATAAAGTGATCATGGGCAATGTGAGTACCTTCGCTCTGGCGGGGGGGCAGAAGAAAGTGATTCAAAATTTGTGCCGCACCTGTCTGGATCAGGGGGTGCAGATCCTGGCCCCTGCCTGTGGCCTGGGAACTACCACAGAGGTGAGCAGCATCCGGCTGCTGATGGAGGCCGCCAAAGAGCGGGCGGAGGAAAACCATGCTGTGTGTTGAGCCCCAGGGAGCACAGAATGTGCTGGAGCTATTGCGGAAAAAGGAGATTTTGTTGGAGAGTCCCTGCAATGGCCAGGGGTTGTGCGGCAAGTGTAAGATCCGCATTGTGTCTGGGGAAGTGCACCCGCTCACACCCCAGGAGGAACGATTTCTCACAGCGGAGGAGCGGGCGCAGGGCGTCCGGCTGGCCTGCTTGACGGTGCCCCGGGGCTCCATCACCCTAGATCCGCTGGGGCTGCTGGGAGAAGGGCAAAGCGATGTGCTGGGCGGTGGGGATATGCCCCCCTTCCTCTTTGATCCTCCGGTATCGGGCCGGGAGATCCGGCTGGAAGCACCCACTTTGGAGCAGAAGCGGGCCTTGTGCGACGGCCTGAATCAGGAAGGCCCCCTGCCTCTGTCCCTTTTGAGAAAACTTCCAGAACTGATGGGGAAAAAACCACTGGAAGTAGTATGCCGAGAGGGGCAGCCGGTGGATTTGCGGACGGATGGGTGCCTTTATGGCTTGGCTGTAGATATCGGTACCACTACCGTAGCGGTGAATTTAATTGATCTGCACACCGGTCAATGCATTGGGGAAGATGGCTTTATCAATCCTCAAAAGGCCTATGGCCTGGATGTGCTTTCCCGCATCCATTACGATATGGAGCATCCTGGCGGTGTGGAGGAGCTGCAAAAAGCCATCGTTCAACGCCTGAGCCAAAGCGCCCGGCAGCTAACCACCCAGGCGGGAGTGCCTTTGGACGCCGTATATGAGATGACGGTAGGAGGTAATTCTACCATGCTGCACTCCCTGTTGAGGGTGCCTTTGGGAAGTCTGGGCCGTGCTCCGTACAGCAGCGTTTTTAACCGTCCTATAGAAGTGAGCGCCCGGGAGCTGGGTTTTCCCTTTTCCGATGCGGCTCAGATCTATTGTATTCCTTCGGTGTCGGCTTATATCGGCGGGGATATTGTAGCTGGTGCACTGGCCGCCCGTCTGGACACCGCTGAGGATACCGTCCTCTTTCTGGATATTGGAACGAACGGAGAGATGATTCTCAGCCGCCGGGGCCGGATGTATGCCTGCTCCTGTGCTGCGGGCCCAGCTTTGGAGGGAATGAATATTTCCTGTGGCATGCGGGCGGAGGGCGGTGCGGTGGAGCATGTGTCCTTTGCCGGGGGAACGGCCCATTTGGATGTCATCGGCGATCAGCCACCCCGGGGCCTCTGCGGCAGCGGTATTTTGGAAACGGTAAGCCAGGGAGTGGCGGAGGGAGTCATCTCCCCCAGTGGCCGCCTTTCCAAAGAGTCCTCTCTTACCGATACCGATGAGAAGGGAAAACGGCGTATTGTGCTGGACCGGGAGCGGGGATTATTTGTCACTCAGGGGGATGTACGCCAGGTGCAGCTGTGCAAAGGTGCCATTTTGTCCGGGATTCTCACCTTGCTTCGGCGTCTGGAGCTGAAAGAGGAGGAAGTGGACCGGGTGGTGGTAGGAGGACAGTTCGGCAAGCACCTGGACCCGGCCAGCCTCACCGGTGCAGGACTGGTGCCCCGATGCTTGGAAAAGAAGATTACCTATATTGGAAATTCGTCCATGACTGGGGCGAAAATGTGCCTGCTCTCCCAGGAGGAGCGCCTGCGAGCCAGGGAGATCGCCCGCAAAATCTCCTATGTGGAGTTGTCGGTTTCGCCGGGGTACGAAAGGTTGTTTACCCAGTGCCTGCGGTTTGAAAGCGGGCAGCAGGCCGGGATTTGATCCTGGATATGGGAAAGAGAGAATGAAACAACATGGAACGATTTGTATGTGGCGGAAACAATCTTCACGCCCAGCTACGGCCGGAAATGGTGGAGGAAATGGGAATCCACAGCCCGGAGGAGCTGCATTGCAGAGGAGAAAAGCTGTGGCAGGTGGCTCAGGCACTGCAAAAGAGTGGATGGGTCACATTACCCTTTTGTAACACATTATGCAGTGAAGGGTTGGGCGCTCATCCCAGCCTATCGCTGGAAGGCGCTAGGGTGCGGGAGCAACCTTACCAGCGCATCGATGAATTGCCGGAACAGCTGTCATTGAATTTTCCTCGCATGGAGGCAATGCAGCAGGCTATGGATCGGTGTGGTGAGGCAGGGCTGGACATGATTTATAATGTGGAAGGCCCCTTTACAATCCTCAGTTCACTGGTACCCATGAGTCGGATGTTTGCCGCTCTCCGCAAGCCTCAGGGGGAGGCCCTGCTCTTGCGAGCGGAGGATTGGATCTGTCAGTATAGCCACATGGCCATGGAGCATGGAGCCCGAGTTCTTTCCTTTTCTGATCCGGTGGCCACGGTGGACATTCTGGGAAGCAAGGTGTTTGAGCAAAACTTTCTGCCCAGCTGTCGGCGTCTAGTGGTGCGTTTATGCAGGGAAAACCCTGGCGTGGTACTTCATCTCTGTGGAAAACTCACCCAGAGTCTGCTGGACACCCAGCATGCTCTGGTAACGCGTTGGGTGCCGGAGAAGTCGGTCGAGACCTATGGGGAGACCCTGTGGGAGTTCAGCCAGGCCCATCCCCAAGGAGGAATCGTGGGGCATTTTTGTGTAAACATGCTTTCTGCCAAGCGAAATTGGCTGTATGAAATTCAGTTATAAAACCACAAAAAGAAAGGAGATCGATCTACATGGCAGAAAAAGAAAAATTGTTAAAGGAAATGGAACGCTGCGTTTTGGAGATGGAGGACGAAGCGGTGGTGGGCGTGGCCCAGGAGTATGTAGATTGTGGCTATGATGCTTACGAAGGAATCACAGAAGGCCTGTCCAAAGGAATGGAAAAAGCGGGTCAACTCTATGAGGAAGAGGAGTACTTTGTACCAGAGCTGTTGATTTGTTCCGATGCGATGTACAATGGACTGGATGTGCTCAAACCTCATCTGAAGCATAACACTGATGATCACGGCTGCAAAGCAATTATTGGTGTTGTGGAGGGTGATACTCACGACATCGGCAAAAATTTGGTGAAGACAATGATGGAAACCGCTGGATTTGATGTAATTGACTTGGGTCGTGATGTGCCTGTGGATGAATTTATCGCCAAAGCCAAGGAGATTGGCACCGGCATTGTTTGTATGTCCACCCTGATGACCACAACCATGGCCAATATGCAGAAAGTCATTGAACGATTGAAAGCGGAAGGAATTCGGGATCATTTCAAAGTGATGGTGGGAGGCGGCCCTATTTCTCAGTTTTTTGCTGACAAGATCGGTGCTGATGCATATACCACTAATGCAGCGGAAGCCGCCAAGCGGGCCCAGGAACTGGCTTGATCTCTGTTGTAGTTGTTGATCGGATCATTTTTATCAGGGCCTGTTGTAAAATAGGATAGTAAAAAAGACAGACTGAGCAATCCAAAATGATTGCCCAGTCTGTCTTTTTAAGGCCAATTTGTGCATAAAACCAAAAAGTAAGACTAGGCCTTGATTGAAAAATATGTAGTCTTGTTCTAAAGCAACAAGATAGCAATAGCGGCAAGGTAAACGAAGACCAGAAAAGAGGCATCCAATTTGTCATATCTGGTAGCAACTCTCATATCTGGTAGCAACTCTTCAAAACCACTTGATTTTCTGAAAGAAACACTCAATCAGACGCCGCTCCTTGTAGATGCCAATCTATCGACCAGAGCCGGGAAAGATTTTTCTGGGGCGGAATCACATAACTGGCACCACGCTCTGAGATATATTCCCGATAACTTGTGCACCGTAAGCGCAGTCTGCCAGGCCGTAGGCCTCCGGCAGCTTCCGCCACTGGGCGCCGCTTCGGGCAATCCAGAGTATTCCATTCGGCATCGTCCGATGGTCCTTGCGCGGGCGATATAGATTTCCTGTTTCTTCTAGTGACAGCATCGGTTTGATCCGCTCCCAGTGTTCTTTTGTTAATTCATAGCGTTTCATGCCCTTAGTTTTACATATTGCGTCCTATTGTGCAACTTTTATTTTTCAAATAAGGCCTAGACCTGTGTGCTTGAGAAAATGACCTTATAGCATCCTAAAAACTGAAAAGGTTATCCATATAGGCGCTGGCCAACAGTTGGTATCGGGGGGGGGATGCACATTTTCGAAAAAGTCGTAATTTTTATAGAAATTTTAGCTATTCCGACTGCCAATGATAGCAGAAAACCTACCGTAGAATTGTAAAATTCTGCGGTAGGTCAAAGCATTATGGTTTTGTATGTAGCGGTTTTATGGGATGGGAAGCGATATGTTTCATGGCGGCTTCTACTTTGGTGCGGTTGGCATCAATACAGATTTGCAGCAGAATGTTGACGGCTTCCGCCGATGGGTTCGGGTCATGAAAGCGATAGTTTAGCTTGCGTGTTGCCACAGTCACAGCCACCTCCTCGTGATCTGTTTCAATCTATGCGGAGGTCAGCGAGAATAGGACTGACTGCGGTGATGTTGGCGTTCTTTTGGCTTGGTCAGATATTGCCGGAGTTTCTGCTCTGCACGCAGGTTGGCACACATGGACTCCCGGGTGTGGAGAATTCGAAGGGCAATTTTCCGCTGCCGGTACAGAGGCAGCAATTCCGCAGTGCATTGGTCCCGTTCCTGCAATAGTGCAGTCCGACTTTCTATATTGCTGCAACGCCGAAGATGATTGTAACAGTGGGTTCGCTGGGATTGCAACTGCTGAATTTGTCGTGCAATCCGATCGAGAAAATGCTCCACATCCTCCGGTGTGTTGAGATGCGCACGGTGCACTAATTCAAGCTGCTGGGAGAATTGCTGCAGATGACGGCAGGCCTCACGCATCTGAGGAGATAGGGGAGTATGTTTTTTCTTTTTGGGCAGCAAACCGAGAAAAAAGCAGTAGTGGAGATAGAGGGCAAAAAATCCGGTGATTTTTTTGGATTTTTTAAAACTTCCCCGCACTTTCATTTTTCGGACGGGGGAATGCTTGAGAGTTTTGTAATAGTGGTAATCTGCCTGATAGGATGGATATTGGATCTCCCAGTTCAGTTGGTGAATGCGTTTCTGGATTTTAGGCATGGAGTAGCCCTTGCCTAATTGATACAGCCGTACAGATTTTTTGCTGTTGATGGTGCGGATAGTGGGATATTTCCGGTTGGGGGCACAATTCAGAATATAACCACGCCGGGCAAGGCTTTTCAGGAAATAATCCAAATTGCTGCTGAGTCCGATGCACTCGTCAATGGCTTGACGCATGAGATTGTATCGAGTGGGTTCCCCCTGTTTTTCAGCAAAATAAAGATTGCGGGGCGTTTTTCCATCGGGGTGTTCGATCACAGACAGACCGTATTTTCTGCATAGGGCATCGGAAGCTTGAAAAAGCGCACGGTAGGCGGAGCGATTACAGTTGAATTTTTTGCCGTCTACAAAGCTGACAGAGTTCAGCACAAAGTGGTTATGATAGGTACCCGTATTAAAATGAGTGGCGACCAGCACCTGATGTTGTTCTCCCCATAGCTGGCGGGCCAGTTCAACGCCGATCTGGTGACATTGCTGCGGCGAAACTTCACCGGGAGGAAAGCTTTGGTAGGCATGATAGGCTACATTGCCATCTGTTTTGTCAAACCGCTCCTGGACAGCCAGCATCTCCTGAAAAGCTGTGTCCCGTCCACAGTTGATGCCGGTGACGAATATGGTCTGGTCTTGTTCGGCTTTTTCCATATTTCCGGCGTAATGGATGACGGTCTCCAAATCGCTGCATTGGGTTTTTTCATGATTTTCAGCGTACTCTACAACACGGCGGATACTGTCTTTGATGGGCCAGATTTTTGTTACGGCCACTGAGGATCATCCCCTCTCTCTGTGTGGCAGCAGGCCTGCATCAGGGCCTGTGAAATGGTCTTCAACCGTTCCGCTATGGAGGCAGATGACAAATTGGGGTATTCCTGCTGCAGCTGTGTCAACTGGGCATAGACCCGGTAGAGAGCAAGGGGCGGAGCGGATTGGATTTCTTTTCCGAGGCTGAGTTTTCGCAAATAAGTGGAGACGCTCAGCCCACAGCGATGGGCGTTGCGGATAACATGCTGTTTTTCTTTTTCGGTTACGCGAATTTGAATAGCGCAGGTTCTATGTCTCAAAAAATGAGTCCTCCTTCATTATAGGGGTGACAGGGGCACAGCCCCTTTCGGCTATGCCGCCGGCTTTGATGGCAATACAAAGCCTATGCTCGCTATCCTCCAGGACACCCGTGAGGGTGTCCTGGTTTTCAGAAGGCAGTTCCTTTTCCGTGTGACAGCGATGACGACTGTGACAGCTGTTTTTATATAGGGTATTTGCCGTCATTGCTGTCATTGCCGTCATGGGTGACCGTGAGGGAGATGCGGCGTTCTGCCGCAGTACGATGAGAAGTATAGGTGATTCCCATTGGATCCAGGGCGCGTTCCCAGTAGCGGGCGATAAGCTTGACCACATTGTTGGCGGTGACCTCTGTTTCTCCCATGGCTGCCAGCAGTGCAGTAGCGCTTCCCTCCCAGTGTTTCTGTTGCCGGACGAAATCAGCAAGCCGAAAAAGAAAAGACGGAATTTCTTCTTTGGCCAGAGTAGTGGCATTTTTTCGGCTCACCAAATGCCAACGAAATTGGGAAAAACGCAGTGTGAGCTGTTGATACTCAATATCCCGGCCAGTTGCCAAAAGGATGGCTTCGTCGCTGGCCCGGTTGCTGCGCTTTAGAATGAATGTGGAATCGGCAGCTCCCTGAAGGCCTGTGGATCCGGAAACTTCGTTAAAGGGATCTGCGGTATCGGTCAGCTTTCGTAGATGATGTACCAACAGAATACAGAGATTGTAGCGGTCCGCCAGTTGCTTGAGAAGGGACATGTCTTTGTAATCTGCGGCATAAAGACTGCCACGACTTATAGTGTTGTCCCGTATTTTTTGGAAGGTATCAATGATGATAAGTTTGGTATGGGAAAAATTGTAAAGATATTGTTCTATCTGATTTTGAAGTCCATGGTCTAGTTGATGACACAAGGTACCAATCCGAAGGGTTGGGGGAGCTTGGTCTGTCAGGCGAAAGAGCCGGTCTTGAATGCGGCTGAGAGTGTCCTCCAAGCCAAGGTACAGGACTTTGCAGGGAAGCGTTTTCAGTCCCCAGACAGGCAGCCCCTGGGCTATTTGCAAAGCCAGCCAAAGCACCAGCCAGCTTTTTCCGATTTTGGAAGCGCCACAAAGGATGTGCACTCCCTGCGGCAGCAATTCTTCTACCAGAAACACAGTTTGAGGCAGAGGTGAGGACAGCAGCGTATCAGCATCCACAGTGGATAATGGCTCAACAGTCATGGGAATTTGCCTCCTGTTCCATAATATAGCGAATGACGCTGATCTTGGGCACCTTAAATGCGTTACCAATTTTGATTCCAGTGAGACGACCTTGATTGATGAGGTCATAGGCCAGATGGCGGCTGATCCCCAGCATCTTTTGGAGCTGAGAAATATTGATGATGTCGGGGTACTGGGAAAACAGCATGGAGTAGCGCTCTTGAAGTTCTTCCTTCTTCACAAAATATCCTCCTTTGTACAGAATCGATTTGAATTAAGAGGAATTGGCCATATTCCTTTGTACAAAAACAGGATATAACGGGTTGAAACAGGATGCAATATGTGTTAAATTATTTTTGTGATAAATAGTTCAACACACAGTGGGAGGGGTTGCAGTGCCGTCATATTATGAAATGAGCTTGGAAAGTAAGCGAGAATATGTGTGTCAAAATAATTTTTCTGTGGCAGAGACGCCATTGGGTTCGTGGTTGGTTATATTTTTGGATGTGGACTGGGGTGCACAAATAGAAAAGACAGAGCACTTGCGTGAAGAACGCATATGTGCTCTGTCTAAAATAAGCTGGAAACGAGAAAAACAGGAAAAACAGTGGAAGGTGGAATATGGTCAGCGGGTGGCTTCCTGGTATTACGGATTGAAAGCGGAATTATCGGAGAAGCATCCTTTGCTGAAAATATTGGTAGAGCAGCAGATCAGAAATCAGTTGATCAATGTAAATATGACTGACGAGGAACTGCAATACATGGGGGTGCTGGACGGGACACGGGAGTATGGGACGGAGATTCTTATTTCACACATGCGTTTGCAAAAATGGCTGGGCTGTGTGGAAGAAATTTTTGTCCAGCTACAAAAATATCAGAAAGATCTTGCATGCTTTTTGGATCAGGTTATGGGTGACGATGCTGGGAAGCGAGGCGATATTCTGCATCGGTATGCTGAGTTGCACTATAAGGATTGGAAATATCGGGGTTGGGTGGAAAACAACTATCAGGCGTTGTCACCAAGGTTTCATCTCTCATGCAATTACAAACTTTATGACTATACCGGAATTGCGGGTCCAGTGCCAGCTGGACAGAACCTGGAAGGCCATGTATATATGGTCACAAACAGCTTGGTTGCGCTCACTGTCTGGGAGTTTGATATGGTCTGTTCTCAAGAGGTTTTTCTTCGCCGGTGCACCTACTGCAATCGTTATTTTCAGCCTTATTCCGTGATCAGTTGTTATTGTGACCGGCCTGTGGAAGGAAAAGAGGGAAAAACATGCAAGGATATCGGAGCCATGTCCAAGCATCAGCAGAAAGTCAGCCAGGATGAAGCGAAGAAGCTGTATCGAAGAGTGTGCAACCGGACACAGATGGCGGCCCATCGGAGAAAAGAGCAGCATCCGGATATTCTGCGGCGATATAATCAAGTACAGCTGTATGGCAAGGAGTTACTGGAGCAGGTGGAGGAGGGAACGATAACCTTTGAAGAGTTCCAAGAGAAATTTGATAAAAAGCCTGGGGAATTGCTGGGGGTAAAATGAGAGGGATTTGCCATCCTGTGCCCTGGGAAGCAACCAACTAACAATGTTCTTTGATACAGTTGCATGGTAGATCAGGTAAAAGTACGCTATAATAAATGCAGAAATTCCCATAAAATGGGATTGATAGTAAGCGGGAAAAGAAAATAATTCAAGAGGTGGATGATGACTATGGCATATTATGCAAAATCTCCTGATAAAGATGGCATACAAGAAACGGTGCAAGCACATCTGCAGGCAGTAAAAACTCTTGCGGGAGAGTACGGGAGAGTTTGGGGAGAGGAAAAAGCGGCCGAATTATGTGGGCTTTTTCACGATTTTGGAAAATATAGCTTGGCATTTCAAAATGTATTAAAGGGAGCACAGACAGGGATCGATCATGCTATTTGCGGAGCTGCATTTTTATATTTTTATCAAAATTTCCAGAAAAATTCTGCAAAAAAGCCCTTTCGCCCCATGGTAGAAGCCATTGCTGCCCATCATTCTTATTTGGTGAGCCAGGAGGATTTGGCCGGAGTGCTGGATGCGGTTTTACGGACGAAGGATCCGGTCACGACTTTTTGTGGAATGCAGGCAGCTCTGTGGGGTGGACAAGCTTATCAAGAAGCGGGAGAGGTTTTTCAGTCAGAGTTTCCGGATTTCCGCTTTCCCAAGGGAAAAGACCTTTTACCGTTCCCGGCTTTGGACGGTCAGGAAGCATCCATGCTGTATACCCGAATGCTCTTTTCCTGTCTGGTGGACGCCGACTATACGGTATCCTCTGGTGTCTCCCAGGAAGAGAAGTTAACATTGGATGTTTCCGATGGACTGAAGAATCTCTATGCCTATCGCCAAACTCTTGGAGCAAAATCCGGTGCGGATCCGGTGCTGAATCAGTTTCGTAATCGGTTGTTTGAACGCTGTGGAGAGGCAGGAGAACAGGAGGGAGGATTGTTTACTCTGACGGCTCCTACCGGCACCGGAAAAACACTGGCTTTACTTCATTTTGCACTGCACCATTGCCAGTATGCTGGAAAAGAACGAATCATTGTGGTATTGCCGTTTCTCAGCCTGATTGAGCAGAGTGCCGGAGTGTACCGGAAGATTCTTCCCCATGTGATGGAGGACCACAGTCAGTCCAGACTGCCTGAAGAGATGAAAGAACATATTGCCCGCTGGGATCAACCCTTTCTCATCACCACCTCGGTACGCTTTTTTGAATCCTTGTTTTCTGATCATCCCGCCGACTGCCGAAAGCTGCACAATCTGGCAAAGAGCGTGATTCTTTTTGACGAAGCCCAGAGCCTGCCGGTTTCCCTACTGTCTCCCACTCTGAAAGTGATGGAGGAGCTTTGTGCCCGTTATGGGTGCAGCGTGGTATTTTCCACTGCCACTCAGCCTGACTATACCGGGCTCAGGGAAATCAACTGGTCTGCGTCGAAACTTTTGCCGGAGCACTGCGAGTTTTACAGAGCTTTGCGCCGCACATCAGCCCATTGGGAAATAGACACCTCTACTCCATTGGAGGAGATTGCCAGGCGAATGGCACAGCAGCAAAATGTGTGTACCATCGTCAATCTCCGCGCCCATGCCCGAAAGCTCTATCAAGCACTGGCTCAATACTGTCAGGAAGAAGAACTGTTTCTGCTCAGTACGGACCTGTGCCCGGCACACCGAACGGAAGTGATTCAAGCTATCCATCGGCGGCAGAAAGAAAAGCTTCCCTGCCGGGTAGTGTCCACACAGTGCATCGAAGCCGGTGTGGATCTGGATTTCGACTGTTTGTATCGGGCGCTGGCTCCGCTGGAAGCTATTATTCAAGCCGCCGGACGCTGTAACCGGAATGGTAAGTCCACCTGTGGGGAGCTGGTGGTTTTTGTTCCAGCGGAAGATCGGCTGTATCCTGATTCCCACTATGAAAATGGAGCCACAATCGTCCGCACCATGCAGATGCAACGGCCCATTGACATTCACGATCCGGAGAGCATTCGCCAGTATTACCGGCAGCTGCTGGGTATGTTCCGGGGGGATAAAAAGTCTCGGGCATTGGAAAAAGCCATCACTGAGCGGGATTTTCCGGCGGTTTCACAAACCTACCGGCTGATTGAACAGCAGGGAGTTCAAATCATTGTTCCCTATGAAGAACGGAAAGCGCTATACAAAAAGCTATATGACGAAGCGCTGAAAACCGGCCTGACCAAATCCCTACTGCGGATGGCCGCCCCCCTGACTGTCACCTGTTACGATCGGGAATTGGTAGAACAGGTCTGCGAACCACTTTTCCCCGCCGGTAAAGGCTGTGCAGGAACATGGGAAAGTCCTTATTATGTGGTTCTTTCCGGTAGAGAGGAGTGCTATGATTCTAAAATGGGATTTTGTCCTCCTGAAGAAGAGTTACAAAATCTTCTTTGGTGATTTGTAGAAAAATATCCGTTGACATCAATAATAAGAATTTATATACTTTAATTGACCTGATAAAATGAATCGGGGGAAGAATTGAAATAATTATAGTATGAGCGCTTTGTACAATGATGTGCAAAGCGAAAAAGGAGGGAATGATTTTGGAAGTATGTGTGGAATTTTGGGGGGATTTTGCTTGTTTTTCTCCGCCTTATGAGAAGGTGGAGCGTTTATCTTATCTCTTTCCCACGCCATCGGCGGCCAGAGGGATGCTTTCTTCTATTTATTGTAAACCGAAAGAGTTTTATTGGCAGGTTACCCGGATCGAAGTGTTGTCTCCTATTCGTTATTCCAGCTTTAAGCGGAATGAAGTGAAGGAAACTACCTCTGATAAACCGATAAACACCGATGACTGTCGTACCCAACGCCAGACGATAGCATTGCGGGATGTACGCTATCGTATCACGGCTGAGATCTGTCCCCGTCCTGATTATGTTGGCAAGGTAGAGTCGCTTTATCAGCAGGCTTTGCGTAGGATCAGGGGTGGAAAATGTTTTATGCAGCCTTGTTTGGGGCTTCGCGAATTTGTCGCTTATTTTGAAGAAAGTGATGGTAGCCGTCCTCCCATTTCTCGGGATTATGATGCAGGGCTGATGGTTTATGATGTATTTGATCTCCATGATTTTGCCCTTCGGAAAAAGACCCGTCCACAGCTGTCTCTTTTTCATGCTGTGATGAAGCAAGGTGTGGTTGAAGTGCCGCCTTATGACGATCCGCGTGTGCTGAAAACAGGAGGTGGCTTCCTGTGCTGAAAGCCCTGTATGACTATGCCCAGCGGATGAACTTGACGCTGCCCGTCGGATATGCAGAGAAAACCATTAAGGCCTTCCTGTGTCTCACGGAGGATGGAGATTTTGTGGGCGTGCGGATAGACGGAGTGAATCCCTTTCGATGTCCTGATATTGGGAGCCTGAATCAAGGTAATAAATGCAACATGCTGGTGGAAAAGTGCAGCGTGATCTTCCCGTCGGAGCCTACTCCAAAGAGCCGTTTTTTTCGGGAGGGGATGAAGGATCTTAGCAAAACAGAACCGCTGGCAGAAATTTGCTGGAAAGCACTGGAGAATCCCCAGTGCTGCGCTGACATGGCGGCTGCGCTGGAACAGCACAAACTTAAACCATCAGATCGGGTTTCTTTTATAGTGGAAAATACTTATTTGGTGGAGTGCCCTGCGGTGGAAACTTGGTGGCAGGATTACCGGCGTCAGTTTCAAACGCCTGTGGAGGACGACCGCCTGTCCCTCTGCCTGATTACCGGGGAGCCCACCGCCCCTATGGCCACAGTGCCCAAAAGTACCGGCCTTCGAGTGGTAGGGGGACATCCCAACGGCGATGCCTTGATTTGCTTTGACAAATCGGCCTTTTGCTCCTATGGGCTGAAAAAAAGCGCTAACGCCCCGGTTTCCGAGGAAGCCTTTGCCCAAGTGCGAGTCGCTCTGGATACCCTGCTGCAGGATGCTCCTGTTCTGGCGGGGATGAAGTTCGTTCATTGGTATGATAAGCCGCTGCAAAAACAAGAGCAGGATATTATCTTTCCCATCTTTGGAAGCTTGACGCCAGAAGAAGAGGATGAGGAAGACGAAGAAGGCGGAAATAATAGGCCCGAAGAAGATACAGCAATAATGCAGCAGGCCCGACGAGATGCTGATCGGATGGTTCGGTCAGTGGAGAGCGGACAGGCAGTAACCGATCTCCCCAACAGCTACTACATTTTATTGCTCAGTGGAGTGAATGGTCGGGTAATGGTCCGCCGGTTCGCCCAGGGTTGTTATAAGAAGCTGAAAGCCAGTCTGGACCGGTGGTATGTTGATTTGCAGTTGGCAAATCCGGGAGGCACGGGGAATTTAAGACCAGCGAAACTAACGGCTCGTTTGATTCGTTTATTGAAGCGTCAGAATGCTGATAAAAATGTACTCAAGAGATTGAATGAAGAGCTATCTGGTTTAAGTGCCCCCATTTTGCAAGCAATCCTTTATGGGTCAAGGCTTCCGGATTCTGTTGCCGTCCGTGCATTGCAATATATTCGCTCACAGATGCTCACCCAAGAGCCGGATCGTCATGGTTCATTGCTTCCAGACCCCATCGCCTGTCAGTGGCTTAAGGTTTGGCTGATTCGAAATCACAAGGAGGATGATCTTATGCCGGAATACAATCCCAAACATCCCAACCCCGCCTACCATATTGGTGCCATGGTGGCGGTCTATGCAGCGCTGCAGAAAAAGGCATATCCAGATGTGAATGTCACCGTGGTACAACGCTTTTTTGCTTCGGCCCAGCAGACTCCAGCACTGGTGTTGGGAAGATTGGCTAAAATGTCCACTCATTACTTGGCAAAACTGGAAAACAAATGGTTGGTGCAGGAATATGAAGCCCGTCTTGCGGAGATCAGCACCCGAATCGGCGACAGCATTCCCACTGTACTGGACTTGCCGGAGCAGTCCTTGTTTGCTTTGGGATATTATCAGATGTCTGCTGCGATGAACGCGGAACGCCGTCAACGGTATGAAAACAGCTCTGTTTCTGCCGATCAAAACAAAGGAGAGTAAATCATGGCTATTCAAAATCGATATGAGTTTCTGTACTATGTGGCTTGCACCAATGCAAATCCCAACGGCGACCCGGATATGGGTAACACACCGCGCATTGATCCCCAGACGATGCAGGGATATATCACCGATGTGGCCACCAAACGGCGGATCCGCAATTATGTGGAAACCGCCTATGGAGACCGTCCTGGTATGGGCATCATCATCCAGCAGGGCACCAACATCAACCGGCATATTGCATCTGCCAAGCGTGCTGCCCAGGTGGAAGAGTGCGCCAAAACCACGGAAGCGGTTTACAAGGGACGGCAGAAAGCTTGTGAAATGTTCTACGATGTGCGCACCTTTGGCGCTGTGATGTCCACTGGTCCTAACGCCGGACAGGTGCGGGGACCGGTCCAAATCACCTTCGGAAAAAGCATGGATCCCATTTTGCCTCTGGATATTTCCATCACTCGCATGGCTATTGCAGACAGTGTCAAAGGAGAAACGGTGGAAGCCTATTTGGAAGATGAGAAGAAGCGGGATGTGGATTCTCTGCGCACGATGGGGCGCAAGCAGCTGATCCCCTTTGGGCTTTATGAGGTAAGAGGATTTATCAGCGCCAACCTTGCGGCAGAAACTGGCTTTGACCAAGAAGATTTGAGGATTTTGTTTGAAGCAATTCTCAATATGTATGAGCATGACCATTCGGCCAGCAAAGGAGAAATGTCCGTGGTGTCTCCGCTGATCCTGTTTCGGCATGTGGGAACAGACACCGATGAGCAGCAGCGTATCCGGCAGGCAAAGTTGGGATGCGCTCCAGCCCATAAGCTGTTTGAGCTGGTGAAAGTTACAAAAAAGCCGGATGTAGAGGTTCCCCGTTCCTACCGTGACTATGATGCGGCCATTGATTTGAAACACATTCCGGCAGGGGTGGAAGTGGGCTTCCAAACCTACACGGGAATTACCTGGGGTAAACTTCCAGAGAATGAGAATTGGTTCCATGAAGTGTGATGTGGAATATTTGCCCCTTTCCTATCTATCACAGCTGGGATATTGCCCCCGAAGAGTGGGATTGCTGTTGAATGAGCGGATTTGGCTGGAGAGTTCCGATACAGCAAAAGGGCGCAAGGAACACGAGAGCGTCCACACTCAGCGAATTGAACGGCGAGGTCAGGAACTGAAGCTGTTTGAATACCCGGTTGTTTCCAATAATCTGGGCGTTTCAGGGAAATGTGATTTGATTGAAGCACGGGGAGATCCCTCTGGGTGCCGGATTCCCGCAGTGGATTTCCCGGTTCTGCTCTATCCGGTAGAGTATAAACATGGAAAGTTGCGGGAGGAAAAAGAATATAAAATCCAGCTTTGTGCCCAGGCCATGTGCCTGGAAGAGATGTATCATACTTCGATACCAGAAGGAGCCCTCTTTTACATCTCATCTCACCGGCGGCAAAGGGTGATGCTGGATGAGCCGCTGCGCCGCTTAGTGCTGGAAACAGCCAAGGAGCTTCGCCGTATTCGGGAAACTCTCATGGTTCCCGTGGCCCCATATTCTGAAAAATGCAGGCGGTGTTCTTTGCTGGAATACTGTATGCCTACTGTTGGACATTCGGCTCGGGCATACTGCCAGAAGCTGGCCCAGGAGGCCAAGGAGGTGGAAATGGTTTGAAAAAATTGCTCAATACCCTCTATGTTCTTACACCGGATAGCTACTTGTTTTGTCGAAATGAAACCATTGCGGTAAAGATCGGTGGAGAGGAAAAAACTGCTGTACCGGCCAAGGACATTGAAGCGATTGTCTGTTTTGGACAGATGACAGTTTCCACGCCTTTGCTCCGGTTTTGTGGGGAACGGGGTATTTCCATTACCTTTTTATCGTCTCATGGCCATTTTTACGGGCGGTTTTACGGTCCGGTCAGCGGCAATGTGCTATTGCGGAAAAAACAGTACGAAAGCATTGCTTGCCCGGAATTTGCAAACCTGCTGGTTCGGGATATTTTACTGGGGAAAATCAAAAACAGCAAGACCGTCCTTATGCGTGCTGCGCGAAAAAATGAAGAGACAGCCCAATCGCTGACACAGGCGTCCAATCATCTCAGCCAGCTGGCGATTCAGCTGGAATCGTGTGAATCCATTGACTCCATGCGGGGAGTCGAAGGCGCAGCGGCCACCATCTATTTTTCTCAGTTTGATTTTATGCTGCATAGTCCAGCTGGGTTTCGGTTTGAAACACGAAGCCGAAAGCCACCCGCAAACGAAGTGAACGCGGTGCTGTCTTTTGTTTATACGCTGCTGACACGGGAGATTTGCTCTGCGCTGGAAACGGTGGGGTTGGATCCGGCAGCGGGGTATCTTCATACGCTGCGTCCGGGCAGACCCTCATTTGCGTTGGATCTCATTGAAGAATTGCGAGCACCGCTGTGCGATCGGTTTGTGTTGTCGTTGTTCAATTTGGGACAGCTGGGGGAAAAAGATTTTGAGGCAGTTTTCCTGAATGAGCGGGGCCGACGCACTGTGTTGAGCAGCTGGCAAAAGAGAAAAGGGGAAACGGTGCAGCATCCGTTTCTCCGAGAAAAAATCCCCATCGGGATGATCCCTTACTCTCAAGCGATGCTGTTTGCCCGGGTTTTGCGGGGGGATCTGGATCGGTATCCGCCGTTTATTTGGAGGTAGCACATGCTGTTGGTCATTACATATGATGTGGATACCACCGATGCACAGGGGGCAAAACGCCTACGGAAGGTGGCCAAACTGTGTGAACACAACGGTATGCGGGTACAGAATTCCGTATTCGAGGTATTGGTGGATGCTGCACAATGGGTAGTTCTGAAAGAGGAACTTTCCAAAGTGATTGATCATGAGCGCGATTCTATTCGCTTTTATCGCTTGGGGAATTCCTATCAGCATAAGATTGAAACCATGGGGCGTACCCCTTTGGTGCAAGCAGGCGAAGCTCTGCTGTTGTGATAGTGCGCCTATCGTGCCAACACAGAAAAATTGGGGAGGTAGGCGCAGAAAAACAGGAAAATATAGCTGAAAAATGGAGGTTTTCTCATTAGTCCGAGCTATATTTTAAAAAACTCATTTAAATTTTGTTATAATTGCAGCAAAATAGCTACATGTATTTGTCTAATTTTGCTGTCGCCCCTCACGCAGGGGCGTGAATTGAAATCGGTTCTTTCTTTTCTGTTTTTTCAAAAACAGACCATTCCGTCGCCCCTCACGCAGGGGCGTGAATTGAAATCTGTCCAGGTTACTCTTCTCCCCAGCTTCTGCCCCAGTCGCCCCTCACGCAGGGGCGTGAATTGAAATTTGCAAAAGGCTCTGCTGCCGTGCGGTTTGCCCCGTGTCGCCCCTCACGCAGGGGCGTGAATTGAAATAAACACATTGTTCATCTTTTTCCCGGTGATGTCCCCGTCGCCCCTCACGCAGGGGCGTGAATTGAAATCACCTGCCGCTTATCAAAATTGGTGAGAAGGTTTTTGGGTCGCCCCTCACGCAGGGGCGTGAATTGAAATTGGCCGTTTATCATGTATCCGATCTGCCGGTTGCCGGTCGCCCCTCACGCAGGGGCGTGAATTGAAATTTGTTCACCTCGTAAAGGCTGTTGGAGATCTTCGTGTCGCCCCTCACGCAGGGGCGTGAATTGAAATTTGCCCCCTTCCGAAGGCTGGTCCACAAAGGCCCCGTCGCCCCTCACGCAGGGGCGTGAATTGAAATAGGCCGTTTCCCTCGGTGATCTCCGTGCCGTTGACTTCCGCGTCGCCCCTCACGCAGGGGCGTGAATTGAAATTGGAACGGGCAGGGCGATATTCTGGGAAGCGCCATCGGGTCGCCCCTCACGCAGGGGCGTGAATTGAAATTTGTGTGATTGGGTTCAACTGGGTGTCCAGGCCAGTCGCCCCTCACGCAGGGGCGTGAATTGAAATCCAGCTGCCCACAAGGTGGGCGGTGGTGGTGTCGTAGAGTCGCCCCTCACGCAGGGGCGTGAATTGAAATTTATGCAGCTGGGCGTTCAGGCCGTAGTGATCGGTCGCCCCTCACGCAGGGGCGTGAATTGAAATATGTGTACAGTGGCGAGTATGAAACAGGAATTGCGAGTCGCCCCTCACGCAGGGGCGTGAATTGAAATACTTCCTGCATCAAATCAGCCCCAGTTTCCTCGGTCGCCTCTCACGCAGGGGCGTGAATTGAAATTGGTCGGCGCACAGCTTGTCCAGGATCTTCTGAGTGTCGCCCCTCACGCAGGGGCGTGAATTGAAATAATATTGCGGGAAACCTGGCTTCGCCTCTGGCACTGGTCGCCCCTCTCACAGGGGCGTAAATTGAAATACAACCACCCTTTACCGGCTGGAACCCGTCACTGATCGCCCCTCATGTAGGGGCGTGAATTGAAATAACGCGATGGCTCAGCTCTACATGAGTGTGATTTTTCATCCCTTACATAAGGGGCGAAGTGAAAAAGCCACCTGGCCAATGTTTAAATTGACCAGGCGGCTTTATGTTATCATCCAAATTAGAAATTCTTTTTTGTTACTTCTGCATGTACGGTAGATTTGGAAATGCCGAACCGCTGAGCGGCCTGGCGTACGGTGGCATTGTTATGCACGATATATCGGGCTAGCTCGGCACACCGTTCCTCGGGTAGACCTTTCACCCTCTTTGCCCTCCCTCTCTTTTCGTCTTTACCTCATTCTATGCAGGCAGGATGGGGTTTCATTCTTTTCTTTGAAAGAGAGCACAGGGATGGTCTTTGACTTTTTCCGGGTGTATACTAAGTCTTAGGAGGGGTTTGGATGAAGATCGTTTTATTGCTCTTTTCTCAGTTTGAAACTTTGGATGCCTTTGGCCCGGCAGGGAGCAAGGGCGCAATACTGTTTGTCGGTGTGCACCGGTTCGGCTTTGCTGGCCCGCTGCGGCCTGCTGGACGGCAGACGGGCCACCTCCAACAAAAAATCCTTTGCCTGGGTAAAAAAGCAAGGAGAGAATGTATGTTGGCAGCCTGCGGCCCGCTGGGTGGAGGATGGAAAGTTCTTTACTTCTTCCGGTATTTCCGCAGGGATGGACATGGCGTTGGGGTTTGTGGCCCGGCTCTATGGACGGCAGCAGGCTCTGGCCATTGCAAAGGATATGGAATACCTGTGGAATGAAGACCCCCATCGGGACCCCTTTGCCAAAAGAGAATGAAAAAAGAGACGGCGGAAAGCCGTCTCTTTTGATTTTTGAGGGGGTTATTCCACAATGGTGACCAACTGTGCAGCCTGGACCCAATGTCTTGCTTTTTTCATACAGATCCTTCTTTTCTTCAAAATTTAGGAAATTCCTCTTTTGATTTTATCGGGAACTCAGGTTCAGCTCCACATCAAAGGAATACTGGGTATACTCATAGGTCATGATCATGTATTCCACCAGTTCCTCCTGGGCGTTATAGGCCCGGCGGCGGATGGAGAGCACCGGCCAGCCTTCGGGGATCTGCAAAGCCTTGGCTGCCTGGGAGGAGGCCCGGTCGGCCCGGATGGTCTGCTTGCCCCGGCCCAGCTGCATATGAAGCTTTTTCTCATAAAGCTGGTAGATGGTGCGGCTTTCCACATCAGCTTTGGTGAAATTGGCTCCGTATTTGCCAGGAATATAGATCTCGGCATAGGCAGTGCGGGCCTTTTCCAGCAGATGCACCCGCTGGATGTGGAGGCACTGCTGGCCCAACCCCTCTTCCAGCTCAGGGCCGAAGGAGGAGGGGGTGTCGATGATCTCGAAAGCGGCCACATCCACCTTGGCGGAAAGATGGCTTTCCGAAATGATATTGCTGGCGCCGGTGAGCCGGGTGAGGTCATCCTGCAAAACGGTGTTTTTCACAAAAGTCCCTTTGCCCTGCACCACATCCAGCAGCCCTTCGTCCACCAGAAGCTGCACTGCTTTCCGAACAGTG
The DNA here is from genome assembly GCF_018917925.1 of Intestinimonas sp. MSJ-38. NCBI lineage: Bacteria > Bacillati > Bacillota > Clostridia > Eubacteriales > Intestinimonas > Intestinimonas sp. MSJ-38. The sequence continues at coordinate 44,395 of NZ_JAHLPO010000004.1, forward strand.
ATCAGGCTGACGCCAAATTCCTCGGCTAGCTGGGTATGGGTGCCGATATTGCCGCTGGAACCGAACTTCTTTTCCAGGATCTCGTTTTTCAGCCGGGCGGCGATCTGCTCGTACATGGGCACCTGGGAATCCTTTTCGATCTTCCGGTCCACGGCATCACTTCCCTTTCTTTTCCCATTCTGGGAGATCGATACTTTGATACCTTAAATAGTAAGGGGAAACAAACTACTTGTCAAGGGCGGCGGTGATGGTGGCCACTACCTTGCCGATCTGCTCTTTGGTCACTGAGTAGATCTCTCCGGGCTTTCCAAGGTAGACAGCGTGAAGTTGCCCGCCTCGGTCATCGCCAAAACCGAAGAGGCTGAGGACACAGGCCTGACGGTCCGCCTCCCTGATGGCGCCGTGGAGCTGGACGAAGCGGCGCTGGAATCCATTGCCTCCGGCAAAACCGTGACCGTCTCCGTCCAGCAGGCCAAGTTGACCGACGCCCAGCAGGAGGCCGTCAGCGCGCTGGCTCAGGTGGCCGTGGTGGTGGATGTAGACATCGTGGTCGGGAAGGTGAAGCAGTCCGCCTTCGGCGGTGGGCGGCTGACCATCTCCATCCCCTACACCCCTGAGAAGGGCGAGGACATGTCCACACTGGCAGTCTGGCACATCCGGGACGACGGCTCCATTGAGAACAAGGGCGGCAGCTATGATGCCAAGAGCGGTTGCTTTGTCTTTGAGACTGACCACCTCTCCCACTACCTGCTGGTCCACACCGAACAGGTCATGGGTTTCACCGATGTACCCGCAAATTCCTGGTACGCCGGTGCGGTGGCATGGGCGGTGGAGCAGGGAATCACTTCCGGCACATCGGACACCACCTTCAGTCCCAACATCTCCTGCACCCGGGCCCAGATGGTGCAGATGCTGAAAAACGCTTCGGACGCAGCGCAATATCCGGATTATCGACGGGGCGGGCCAGCCCGCCCCGCCGGGTTGATAATAGGATTAGGAACAGCAGGCGGTTTTCGGAGGAAAATCTCCGAAAACTGCCTGCCTTTAACCAGACGGAAAAATACAGGCTTTGTGGGGCAAGGTATCCACCCGCAAAGATAAAAAGTTGGGGCGGTTTTCAAGACCGCCCCAACTCTACAATTGGGTCAAAATGATAGATTCCTGCTTTATTGTCTCTCCAAAAAACTTGTGAGCATCAACGCTGCTCTCCCCGCAGATCCTTGACCGGCACGGAGACCTGCGTGATATAGTCGCCGCTGTTCTCACCGCGGTTGGGCGGCCCCTCCAGGTAGATGGAGCGGAACGGCCCAGTGGTCTGGACGCCATGCTCCTGTACATATACCGCCAGCGCCCGGACAGCGTCGCCTATCCCCTCATAGGGGCCCCGGTAGTAGACGCACAGTGCGGATGTTTCCGCAAACTCCATCCGCTCCGGCCCGTCGAAGTGCTCCTCCACGGGAATACAGCACATGAGATCCAGCACATTGGGGTCCGGCGTCATGCGCATGGTGAAAAATCTCAATGTCTTGGACATAAGCCCCGTCCGGGCGGCGGCGATATAGGTACTCCGCAGATTGACTGCGGCCTCGGCGGTGTCCCGGCACTGGTACCGTCGGCAGAAGCACACCTGCCGGGGAAGCGCCGTACTGTGGACGGTCAGGTCGCCCTGCCGGACGGCGCGGGTCTGAAGGGTCTGGATATTCCGGTCCAGGCCCGCCCGCAGTTCCAGGAGGCGCTGTAAATGAGCATCTATATTTTCCGTATCGTAGTAATATTCCGCCACCTCCTTCAGGGACAGGCCGAGAGTCTGCAAGGAACGGATGGAGCGGATCTGAGCCAGGTTATCCGCTGAATAATATCGAAACCCGCTGTCCTTATCCTTGACCGCCGGGGTCAAAAGTCCCATCTCCTCATAGACCAGGATCGCTTTGCGGGTCACGCCGAGGATCTTTGCCGCCTCCCCGATTTGAAACAGGTTATCACCATATTTTTTCATTTTAGTCACCAGTTTTTATAATGTATTTTCTTGACTCGCCCCTTGAGGGGCGAGTTATAATAATATGAATATAGCATTACAGAAGCGCTCCTGCAAGAGCAGCCGGATAAAATATAAATGCACCTATGGTCTATGAGAACCCTGCGAAAGGGGGAATTCCTTTGAAAAAAATCGCCTTTTGTGATGATGATATTTCCATGCTGCAAGAGCTTCAGACGCTGTTTGACCAATACCGCGCGGATCGGGACGAAGATCTCGACTGCGCCATGTTTCACAGTCCACTGGAGCTGCTTCATGTCATGGAGTGCAAAACCCGGTTTGACATTCTGTTCCTGGATGTCCTGATGCCGGGGGAAAACGGGATCGATGCGGCATCAGAGATCCGAAAGCTTGACAACAATGTAAAAATCATTTTCCTGACCTCCTCGGCGGAGTTCGCAGTGCAGTCCTATGCAGTGGGAGCCTACTTTTACCAGTTAAAGCCTATCTGGAAGGAGGGCTTTTTCCGGCTGATGGACTCCGCCCTTGCAGCGTGTGAAAAGGAGCAGGCGGACAGCATCGTCCTGCGGTGTAAAAGCGGCGTCGCCCGGATCGGGCTCAAGGAGCTGGAATACTGCGAGGTCATCCACCGGACGCTGTTTTTTCATCTGACCTCCGGCAAGGTGCTGGAGAGCATCGGCAGTCTGGATGCCTTGAGCGCTCAGTTGAAGCCGTACCGGCGCTTCCTGCGGCCCCACCGTTCTTATCTGGTGAATCTGGAATATGTCCGGAACATCTCCGCCAGGGCGATCACCATGTCCTGCCTGACAGAAATCCCACTCCCACGGGGGAAGTATAATGAGATCAAGGATGCATATCTGGACTACGCCTTTCGGAACAGGCGGGTGATGGTATGAGCACGGCTGTCTCCCTGCTGAACGATGTTGCGGTGAGCCTGTTCGGGAGCATCCTGGCGGCCAGCTTCTGCGGCGCACTGGACTCCCGCCGGAACCGGGTGGTATTCTGGTGCTGCATGGTGGTGATCCCTCTTGTGTCGGGCTGGATCTATGCCACATGGGATGCGAGTTTCCTCCGGATGATCTACCCGCTGATCATCCACCTGCCCCTGATCCTACTCATGTCCGTACTCACCAAAAAGCCATGGTGGGCAGTGGTTTCCGTCCTGACAGCCTATCTCTGCTGCCAGCTCCGGCGCTGGCTTGCACTGTTTGTGGTGGCGCTGGCCTCCGGCGGCCATGTGATGCAGAATGTGGTGGAACTTGCCGTTACGCTGCCCTTGCTTGCCCTGTTGCTGCGCTTTGCCGCACCGTCCATCCGGAGGCTGGCGGATCACTCCATCAAACTGAAGCTGGTATTCGGCGTGATCCCAACGGTGTACTATGTGTTTGACTACGCAACCGTCGTCTACACAGGCATTCTCACCAGCGGCAGACCTGTGGTGGTGGAGTTTATGCCCTTTGTCTGCTGTGGAGCATATCTGGTGTTTCTTCTGTATTATGTGGCTGAGGAGGAGCAGCGGAACCGGCTCCAGCAGCTTCAAAACGGCCTGGGGATGCAGGTGACCCAGGCTGTCCGGGAGATCGACGCGCTGCGCCAGTCCCAAAAGCAGGCCAGTGCCTATCGCCATGACCTGCGTCACCACCTGCAATATCTGGCGGGCTGTATGGCAGAGGGGCAGACGGAGCGGGCGCAGTCCTATATCTCCGGCATCTGCGCGGAGATTGAGGCGCAGAAGGTGCAATGGTACTGTGAAAACGAAACGGCCAATCTCATCCTCTCCGCCTTTGCGCAGCGCGCCAGCCGGGACGGCATTTCCCTGAATGCGGCGGTGACGCTCCCACCCTTTCTCCTGATCTCCGACAGCGATCTGTGCGTACTGCTGTCCAACGCACTGGAAAACGCCCTCCACGCCTGTCGGAACCTGCCCGCTGTGGAAACAGCCCCCGTTATTTCGGTGGAGGGCTATGAACAGGACAGCAGGCTCTTTTTGCAGGTGGCCAATCCCTGCGCCGAACCGGTCCGATTTGAAAACGGCGTTCCCATCTCCAGCCGGCCCGGTCACGGTCTGGGTGTTCAGAGCATCTGCGCCATCGTGAAGCGGTACGGCGGCGTCTGCTCATTCTCGGCGAACAACGGAATATTTCTCCTGCGGCTGTCCCTTTGAAGGTGGGTGCGCGGTCGATTCAGTACATTCTGCGTACGATTCCGGCCGTGCGCCCCCTTTTTTCGTTCATGGGGCTTATGATACAAATAAGCCAAATGGCTGTATGAAATATAGGAGGAATACGAACATGAGAAAACTACTTACCATTTTGCTGGCAGCGGTGCTGTGCCTCTCTCTGGCGGCCTGCGGCGGCCCGGATAAGCAGCCTGCCATCGACGCTTACAACGAGCTTGCCAAGAACTACAACAAGTTTGTGGAGATCTCAAATGAGGATCTGAGCGGCTGGAGTGAAGAAGACATCGACTACATGAATTCGATTGCCGATGCAATCACGAAGTACGGCGAGCAGCTGGAGAGCGATGATGAGCTGACGCAGGAGCAGCTCGACGAGATGGTTAAGGCGTGCAATGAGTTCAACGGCGTCATTGAGGAATATCTGGAGAACGAAGAATAATCCAAGACAACGATACAGGATGTCATTTTGATTCTGCTCAAGGCGGATGCGCCAGTCCGCATCCGCCTTGAGCTTTGAAGGGGGCTATTTTTATGCCGTTCATCATAATTGGCGGACTGATCGCCATTTTCGTGATCTGGGGGATCGGCGTCCAGCGCAGGCTGGTGGTCATGGACGAGAATGTCAACAACGCCATGAGCCAGATCGGGGTACAGCTCTCCTCCCGGTTCGACGCGCTCACCGCCCTGCTGGATCTGGCCAAGGGCTACGCCGCTCACGAATCCCAGACCCTGATCGAGACCATCAAGTCCCGGCGCAGCGTCATCACAGCCGCATCCACCCCGGACGATGTACTGAAGCAGGAGGGAATCATCTCCGAGGCTCTGGGCCGCATCTCCATGGTAGCGGAGCGGTATCCCGAGCTGAAGGCCAGCGAGAGTTATAAAAAGTGCATGGACGCCGTGGACAGCTATGAAAAAATGGTGCGCACCAGCCGCCTTATCTACAACGACAGCGTGACCAAGCTGAACCGGGAACTGCGGATGTTCCCTACCTCCCTGCTGGGCGGTATGTTCGGATTCCGTCAGCGGGACTATCTGGAGATGGTGGAAGAAAAGGCGGATATGCCTAGTATGAAGTGAGCCAATGAAACAGAAGATTGCGGCCATCATTGTGGCCTTCCTCTGCGCGATCCTGCTCTGCACGCCGGCTCTGGCGGCCAGCCGGGTGCCGGAGATGGAGCTGAACGTGGCCCTGCGGCCCGACGGCTCGGCCCATATTACCCAGGTCTGGACCACAGATACCGATGAGGGGACGGAATTTTATCTCGGATGCAGGGACAGCGGCTATCTGACCATCACCGATTTTTCCGTTTCCGACCAAAACGGTCCCTATGTCTATGTGGAGGACTGGGATGTGGACGCCTCCTTTGAGGAGAAAGCGAACCGGTGCGGGATCCTTGAAATCGACGAGGGCGTGGAGCTGTGCTGGGGCATCAGCGAATACGGAGAAAACCGCTATACCATTGAATATGTGCTCCACGATCTGGTGGGAAGCTACTCTGACGCAGACGGCTTCAACCACCGCTTTGTGGACGAGATGAGCTTTTTCCCCACCGATGTGGCGCTGACCATCCGCAACGAGGACGGCACGCCGCTGACGGATGAGAACTGTGACATCTGGGCCTTTGGCTTTGACGGGCAGATCCAGTTTGAGGACGGCGTTATCCGGGCGTGGAGCGAAGCGCCGCTGGAGGGCGGTGCGCACATGACCGTTATGGTGGCTCTGGAAAAGGGCGTCCTCTCACCCAGGCGCGTCGTGGAGGATAGCTTTGAATCGGTGAAGGAGCGTGCCCTTGAGGGCAGCGACTATGGGGACAGTGAGGACGCGGCGTGGGATGATGAACCCCTTACGGCGGGGGATGCCCTGCTGTTTGCCGCCATCGTTCTCACACCGGTTTTGCTCATCCTTCTGCTGGTTGTATTGCTCGTAAAAGTGGGAAAAGCCAGGAGAAAAAAGCGAATGGAGCGGGTTGGCTACTTTCGTGACGCGCCCAATAACGGCGATTTGAATGTGACCTATCAGCTGGGCCGTTGCAGCGGCCTGTGTGAAGAGGACGCCCTGCTGGGCGCTTATCTGATGCGGCTGATCAGCCAGGGCTGCCTGGAAAGCACAGATGATTCCATTGACGCGGAACCGGTCCGTTTGCGTTTGAGCCATGGGCCTCAGAGCGGAAATGTGTACGACGACGCGCTCTACACCATTCTGGAAGCTGCCGCCGGATCAGACGGCGTTTTGGACCCCAACGAGCTGGAACGCTACTGTGGGCAGAACTACATCCCCCTGTCCCGCTTTATGGAGTCCTGTGAGCGCAGCGGCAAGCAGACGCTGATCAGGAGCGGCTGTTTGAAAGGCGCTGTTCTGAATCACGACAAGGACCTGACAAAAAAGGGGCAGCAGGAACTGGACGAGATATACGGCCTGAAGCATTTCCTGTTGGATTTCTCTTTGATCCACGAACGGGGCGTCAAGGAAGCGGTCATCTGGCAGGATTATATGATATATGCCCTGATACTGGGCATCGCGGACAAGCTGGAGGCACAGATTCAGGAGTTATATCCGGATCAGCTTCCCCAGTTAAACCAATATCGCCGCTATGTCCATTATACCGGCTGTTACAATGGCGTGATGTACGGTGCGTACAGCCGTGAAAAACTGCGCAGAGCACCGAACCGCAGAGCAGGCGGAGGCGGCGGCAGGGTGTCCTTTGGCGGAGGCGGCGGTTTCTCCGGCGGAGGCCGCGGCGGGATCCGCTGAAAATAGATGAATGTTTTACAAGGAGGGACATGATGGGACTGTTTCGCAAGAAAGAAGCATGCCCGGTATGCGGGGGCGAGGTCAAGGGACTGTTTCACAAAAAAATCGGCGGCAAGAAGGCTCTGTGCAAGGATTGCTCTGCTCAGGTTTCTATGGCAAAGGAGCTGCTGAAGGACGCAACGCCGGAGTTTATAAAGGAACATCTGGAATATCGCAGGGAGAATGCCCTGAAATACAACGCGCTGCACTGGGAGGCAGAGTACGACGCCCGCGGCACGAAGATGGGCGTAGATCCCGGCGCCGGTTTTCTGTATCTCGTCGATGCGGATATGGATGATTCGGATAATCCGGTGGTGTTTTCTTTTGATCAGATCACCCGGTATGAGCTGTACCGGCTGAATCAGAAAGTGGATGATTCCGATACGCCCGGCGCAACGGCATTGGAAAGCGCCCTTTCCGCCCTGTCCGGCATTGCAAAAATACTGGATAAGGATAAGAACAGCAACGATTATTTTCGCCTTTTGATCACCACCACGGAGCCCTACTGGCCGAAACTGAAGCTGGAGATCTACTTCAACAGCCCCGATGACATTTACGGCTTTGGTGGCTTTGGCAACGATTTGGAACGGATGTGTCAGGTGCTCAAGAGCGCCGCTCGCAGGGAACCTGTCGCCATTTGCTGATGCAGGAAGGACCTGTTGACAAACATAAAAATTCAGCTGAAACCCATCGTGGCCCCAGCAGAATAATAAATTTGGGGATAGCGAAAGATGGCATTTTGCCATCCGCTTAAGATTTAGGGCCATGGCAGCAAGGAGGCATTCTTCCGTAGCCGCGAGAATGCCCCTTTTTCGAATCTTTGAAATACAGTGTTCCCGTTTCAAGACGGAGAAACTGCCTTCGGCCCAGATTTTGCGAAGCCGCATCATGGACAGGTATTCAGGAGTTCCCACGCGCTGATGCCCTCTGAAAAATGCCGGATAGCAGCTGCTGGCCAACACTCTGCGCCGAATTCCAGCCTTGTCAAAACAGCCCGGCCGTTTTGGACAGCGCATACAGGCATCGCCCTCGACCTGGTAGCACCGCAGATATTTGCCCGTCGATTTGCTGCCGTGATTGATATAACCGCTGTCTGGATCCGTTTGGCTGGTGGTATGGCACTTCCTTACAATTTTTGTTGGTGGTTTTTTGAAACCCGGCTGATTGGAAAGCTCTTCATCCAAAGAATCGAGATAGCTTTGCATACTCTGTTCAACTTCTGTTTCTACATTGATCCAGCCTTCTCTTGATACATTGGCCGGAATGTAGCTTCCATCCGCAGCCATCGCTTCTCCGTCGATCAGCCCGCTGTCTATGCATTGCTTGACTATTTCATAAAAGGCTTTCTGAAAAAGGCTGCTCTGCTGCCATTTTCGCGTTCTGGTCTTGCTGAATGTGGAGTGATTTGGGATCGTGTCATCCAGTTCAAATCCGCAAAACCATCGGTAGGCGATGTTGAGCTGAACTTCCTCCACCAACCGCCGCTCTGATTTGATGCCATACAGGTATCCGAAATTTGCTTCATTGTTTTTTCTCCATTACTCTGTTTATTTATCTGTTTGCATGCAGGAAATTCCATATTTTTGAATCATCATGAAAAGTATGGATAAAAATTCATCTTTTCCATGTGTCAGGAATTTGAAACTGATCTTGTAAGTACCTTCCCGTGTGTACAGCCGCAGCTTCATCCATTCCGCTTTTTCCGTTTTTTCCACTGCAGCCATTTCGATTCTTTGGATGTTTCTCCAGTAAAGTTCATGTTTTCTGTGCAGTGGGTATTTGATGGTCATTTTTTCTTGTGAATACCGGATATTTGTATTGAGCATCACGACCAGGAACACGATACTGATGACTCCGCAGACAGGTGCAAACCAAAGCGTAAACCTCTGGGAGAAATCACCCTGCAGAAACTGCTGTATGATGCTGTTTTCCGCTGCTGCGGGCACCAGAATTGCCATATAAATCAGGAGAATGCCGATGCCCATAGCTGCCAGAAGATAATACTCGGAGCCATAGCGCAGAATGCATTTTTGCGGTTCTTCGTACATATGGGAACGATAGTAGCTGGCAATCTTTTCTGGGCATGTTTTCTTGATCATATCGCAAAATACATCATAATTTACCATTCCGAGCCTTGCGGTAAGAACCTTGGTTCCATCCAGAAGATATAAGTTGACTGCATTGTCAAAGTTACCGTCTACTTTTCGGATTTCCTCCCACTGAAAGGTTCTGGACTTGCGAAAGGGCTTTTCAATCCGGACTTCCCTGCTGTTAAAATAAACGCAGTCCCGACCTGCCACATTCCCGCAGAAAATCAGAAGCATGCAGATCAAGATTGAAGTTATGACGAGCAGGCTCCACATCAGCCGCGCTTCTGCAGGTGCGCCGTCTTTTATGTAAAGTACGAGGAAAAAGGCAACAAAAAGAAGTTGGAATACGCCTACTGCATAAACGACATACCGTTGTCCTGGCGGCTGGCATAAGATTGCCATCCCTTTGGGGATACGCGCGATCTGCCGTCGGTTTCTTCCTGTGATCAGATAAATGATTTTTGCAGTCAATAGCAAAACCAGCGAAAAGATCAATTTCTCCATGCTTTTTATTCTATCCTTTTCAACCTACATTTGGTATCCTTAAGGTTTTCTTCTAGTATAGAGTATCGGATATATGTTCGTCAAGCGCCCGGCTGTACCGCATCGTCACCACCGATGTCACGAACACAGTTGCTCCCAATGCGCCGATGACGGCACCGCAGATTCTGAGCGAGACCGAAAAACAAGTTGTGTTCAAAAGGATGCTCGGTACAGTGCCTTTGTCCCCAACGCCCGCAGCTTGCTGACGCCGGATATGGGGATCGACCGCAGCTATCTTTCGCCTGCAGAGCCTTGGCGCAATGAAAATCGGGATGAAATGCTCCGCATGACGCTGCGTGTCGATGGAAAGCCCGACTACACCCTCGTCCTCCCCGCTGATGAGGAATACCTCGACGCGGTGAAGGCTTATCTTGATATCGATGTTTTCGCGGGATAATGTACAATAAGGGCACTGTGGGGTAGCAAGAAATACATGAACATGAAGCACTTGGAGGCGGTCATGGACGACGCCTCTATTGCCGGCTGACTTCACTCAGCCGAGCCTGCAAACAATTTTGCGCATAAATCTTGACGGGACCTGTCAACAGGTCCCAGGAAGGAGCCTACCATGGGATTATTCACCAACAACAAAAAATTGTGCCCCATCTGCGGCAGCCCAACGCCCCGCCTGCTGGCGACCAAAATCGAGGGGCAGCCCATCTGTAAGGAATGTGACAGCCAGATCGACCTGCCGGACGGTGCAGTGAACAGGATGTCCCTCACCGATTTCAGGCAGTACCTCGCCGCGTTTGCGGAAAACAAGAGCCTTCAGAGTGAGTTTCAAAGCAGCTATCAATTTCATATTGGTTTTTGGAGCGGCACGCTGTATGTGGATGAGGCCCATGGCCTTCTCCGGGTCAAGGAGGGCAGCGGCTGGGTCTTTGAGGGGAAGGACCTGAAGTCCTTCCGCATTTCAGAGGACGGTGAAACCCTGTTTGAAAGCGGCGATGGGGTCCTGAACTGCCACGCCAGCAGCGTTCCCGACCGGGTGAACGATATGGCACAGATCATCGCTCAGTTCCATATGCACAAACAGGAGTATGAGCGCCGGGAGGCCATGGAGGATCTGCGGAACTGTATGGATGAAAGCAGCGAGGAGCGCCGGAAGCGCCAACGCACCAGCGATCTGTACCGCCCCCGTTTTGAAGCGTCTGCGCCGGTGCAGAAGTTCCGTATTGAGATCATACTGGACCACCCCTATTGGCAGAAAATCGAGGACGAGTTCTCCGGCCCGGAATTTGACAGAGACTACCCCCGCGCGGAGGACTATCTGAAAAGTTACCGGGAGCAGACGGAGGAGCTGCATCTCCTGGCCTCCAAGCTGATGTACATGATGGATCCCAATGCGGGCGAAGTACATCTCAATTCCTCCGCTGCAGCGCAGGCCGCGCAGAGCGGTCCGGCGGCGCCGGTGGATGCTGTGAATGAGATTCAGAGGTACAAGGCCCTGCTGGATGCGGGTGTGCTGACGGAGGAAGAATTTGCGGCCAAGAAGCGGCAGCTTCTGGGGATCTGAAATGGAGGCAGGGATGAAGAACAAAATATTCGTATTTCTTTTGGCACTGTCTATGTGCCTGTCCCTCGTCGCCTGCGGCGGGGACGAGGCCGGGGACGGGAGCTGGGCGGTGTACTGGTATCTGTGCGGCAGCGATCTGGAGACCGACGGAGGCTTCGCCACCACCGACCTTTCCGAAATGATGGAGGTACAGCTCCCCGAAAACGTCAATGTAGTCATCCAGACCGGCGGAGCCGCCGTCTGGCAGAACGACCAGATGAACCCGGAAAAGCTCCAGCGCTGGCTCTACAACAGCGAGGGGCTTCAGCTCATCGAGGAGCAGGACACCGCCAATATGGGCGACGCCCAGACCCTCTATGAGTTCCTAGCTTTTGCCAATGAGAATTACCCCGCCGACAAGGTGGCGGTGACCTTCTGGAACCATGGCGGCGGCTCGGTGGGCGGCGCAGCCTTTGATGAGCTTTACGGGCTGGATTCCCTGGACCTTGCCGAGATGTATCAGGCCTTTGACGCCGTATGGCCGGCAGACGCCGAACACCCTGCGCTGGAGCTGGTGGGCTTCGACACCTGCCTGATGGCTACGGTGGATGTGGCGTCCACCTTCCAGGGTTTTGCCAAATATTTAGTGGCCTCCGAGGAGGTGGAGCCGGGCAACGGCTGGCTTTATTCCGGCTGGCTTGGGGCGCTGGCGGAAAATACGGATATGGACGGCGCGGCGCTGGGCGTTGCCATCTGCGACACCTATTACCAGGGCTGCGAGGCGGTAGGCACCCAGGATCAGACCACCCTGTCCGTGACCGACCTCTCCAAACTGGATCCATTGCTGGAGGCTTACGAGTCTTTTGGGCAGGAGGCGCTCGCGGCCTCGGCGGAGGATCCCGGCTTCTTTGCCGAACTGGGCCGGGCCGCCGTCCAGAGCGAGAACTACGGCGGTAACACCCGTGAACAGGGCTATACTAACATGGTGGACCTGGGCCATCTGGCCCGGCAGACTGCGTGGATGCTGCCTTCCGCCCAGAATGTCTGCGATGCGCTGGCAGATTGTGTGCTCTATCAGGTGAGCGGCCCCTACCGGGCTGAGGCCACAGGGCTGAGCTGCTATTACTCCTATAACGGCGATGTGGATGATCTGAACGGATATATCACCGTGGGCGAGAGCACCGCATTCAAGAATCTGTACGCCTACGAGCTCACCGGTGAGCTGGCCGAGGGCGGCGAGGAATACCTCAGCTCCCTGGGTATTGGGGAGCTGCCGGAGCGGGTCACGCTGGCCAATATGGACTGGGACGGCGCACCGCTGGATCTGGATGACGAGGGAATCTCCTTCCTGACCCTCGGCCCGGAGGCCAACGATGTTCTGGCGGGCATCGGTTTCTCCCTGTTCTATGTGGACGAGGCGGGCGACCAGATGTTCCTGCTGGGTACCGACAACGATTTGAACGCTGACTGGGAAAACGGCGTGTTCTACGACAATTTCCGGGGCGTCTGGGGCGCGCTGGACGGTCATCTGGTCTATATGGAGCTGTCCTTCGGGGGCGATGATTACAACCTCTACTCCGTTCCCATCCTGTTAAATGGCGAGGCGTACAATCTGCAGGTGGTCTACGACTTTACCGCTGAGGAATGGAGCATCCTGGGCGCTTCCCAGGGGCTGGACGAGTCCGGCATGGCCAGCAAAGAGCTGCGCCTGCTGGCCGAGGGCGATGTCATCACCACCATCTGGAAAGCCGCCACCTTCACCGGGGATGATGATTTTGAGATGTACGCCGCCGAGGAACTGACTGTCACCGCCGACACGGCCTTTGGAGAGGCGCCCCTGTTCGACGGCAGCTACTCCATGGTCTTTGAGATGTGGGATGCGGCGGGCAATTACGCCTACTCCGACGCCGTGACCTTTGACTGCGTGGGCGGCGAGATCTCGACCACCGTTTATAAGGACTGAGCAGAGGTGTTCAGGGAAAGGGGACACATTCGGCTGCTGCGCTGGGAGAAGAGGAGCGCTGCTGTTGTGATTGAAATGGGATTTCCCCAGTAGAAGAAAAGGAGGAACGCACGAGAGGAACGCACGATATGAAAAAACGGATACTCAGCCTGCTGCTGGTATTCGCCATAGTGTTCTCGCTGATCCCATCCACGGCTTTGGCCGTTGCGGATACACAGGGAGCATCTGCGGAGCAGGCAGACCCATTTGCCGATGTGAAGGAAACAGACTGGTTCTATGACGCTGTGCAGTACGCGCGGGTCAATGGGTTTTTCAGTGGCACCAGCGCGACGACCTTTGAACCCAACGGGACCATGACCCGCGGGATGTTCGTTACCGTGCTGGGACGGATGGCTGGAGTGGATGCCGATCGCTATCAGGGTGAGAGCAGCTTAAGCGATGTGCCGGCAGACGCCTATTATGCCCCTTATGTGGCATGGGCGGTGAAGCACGGGGTCACGGCTGGTACAGGCGGCGGGAAGTTCTCCCTCGATGCGTTCATCAACCGGGAGCAGATGGCAGTATTCTTTGTGCGCTATTTTGAGAAATTTGATGTGGACTATACGACTGACACGGTGATCACCACCACACCTGCGGACATCGACACGGTTTCCCCCTATGCGCGGGACGCAGTCTTGAAGCTGTGGAAAACCGGCCTTTTGAACGGCGACGGAGTAAATTTTAATCCGGCGGGCAATGCCAGCCGCGCCCAGGCGGCCACACTGTGTATGCGGACGGACGAAACGGTGGAGACCTGGTATCAGGAACCCGGCATGCCGTCCGAGCGGGTCAGCATCGATCCCGAGGCCGGAGATCCAGCCGTCAAGCCGGAAACGCCCTCCACAGGCGGCGGATCTTCTGGCGGAGGCGGCTCCTCCGGCGGAGGGACGAGCCAGACCACCTATTACGAAGTGCAATTTGTGCTGGGCAGCGGTCAGACGGACATCAGCCTTCCCAAACCCCAGACCGCCGCGAAGGACACCCCCATCAGCAGCCTGCCTACGCCGGCCAAGGCCGGGGTGATCTTCCTGGGCTGGTACTATGACGCCGAACTGACCCGCGGGGTGGAAACGGGCGACACCGTGACAAAAAACATGACCCTCTATGCCAAGACGGCAGCGGGAGAAGAAGCGCAGTCCATGGAAACGCCAAACTATGTGACCCGCACGAAACTTCAGGCAGGTACATATTCCTTTGACATGGTGGGTGTGACCGGAGACAGCAATATAAAAGCTGCCGTGAAATTCATCAATATCACAGGCGGCAATATGGCCGTGGACTACACCGTCAGCGGTTCCACGGTGTCCGCTGTGCTGGAGGCCGGTCAGACCTACCAGGTGGAGCTGCTGAACGAGGCGGTGCGGTTCAAACTGGACGATGGCGAGCAGAGCGCGTCCATCCGCTATCTGAATCTCCTCACCGCAAAGGATGAGGTGAAAAACGCCGAACTGAACGATGGGGTGAAGCAGATCCCGGTCACTGAAACCGAGGGCTTGGAGGACACGGTGTTCGCCGGGCTGTATCAGATCGGCGAACAGGGGCGCAGCACCGAGAACACCGCCAGCGGGAAGGGAAATCGGTGCAGTGGCAGGGGGTGATATGGGAAAGGCCCAGCTGGGAGAGATAGTTCACCGTTTTGTCCATTCGCTCTTCGGAGGGATGGAGCAGATGGAAGCCGCCCACAATATCTTGGATTTTGTTTTTTCCGGTGATGGCCTTGGCGGCCTCCACCGTGTTGCAGATGCCGGCGTGGGCCCAGCTGGAGAGGATCACAAGGCCTTCTTCGCCGTCAAAGACCAGGGAGGTGTCGTCCAGCAGCTTGTCCTCTTCCCAATCCCCATTTAGTTTGGTGACCACCTTGGAGTGGGTGTTTTCAAACTCCAGCACCCGGGGGATCTGCCCCAGGAAGGTGAGATGAGGGGTGAGGGCATAGGATCTTTTTCTCTCCTTCCTCCACATAAAAGCTGAGGGCCGGTTCCACTTGGAAGTTAATTCTCACCAGGGTGTCGTTGTCCACCAAAACAGTGACTTTCATCATGGTTCCTCTTTTGAATAAATTTGACAAAGTTTCGACAAAACCGGTAATAGAATAGCACATACATTGATAAACTCTGAATTGTTTTTCCAAATAAATGCAAAGAAAATTATTTTTTCCCGATAGATCAAAACAATGGCAAAGATCTCTTGCAAAAGGCGGCGGCTTGGTGCATGATAGAAGCAAGAGAAATGATGTCACAGACTACAAAGGGAAAGGATGAAGGTGCAATGGAAGAAAAATGGACACAGACGGCCAAGGAACTGGAAGGCGTGCTTCAGGAGATGAGCCGTACCATCCATCAAAACCCGGAACTGGGGTTTGAAGAGCACAAGGCCCAGGCCCTGTGTACCGACCTTTTGGAAAAAGAGGGATTTTCGGTGGAAAAGGGGACGGGAGGTATTGAAACCGCTTTCAAGGCCCGGTTCCCCTTGGGCAACGGTCAAGGTCCCCGGGTGGCCTTTTTGGCGGAATATGACTGCCTGCCCGGTCTGGGCCACGCCTGCGGCCACAATCTCATCGCCGGAGCAGCAGTAGGGGCCGGTATTTTGCTGCGCCGTCTGGCCGGGGATGTAAACGGAGAAGTGGTGGTCATGGGCACCCCCGCAGAAGAAGGGGGAGGCGGCAAGGTGATTATGCTGGAAAATGGGGCTTTTGACGATGTGGGCTATGCCATCATGATGCACCCCTCCACCGAGAACCTGGTGGGTCGGGGCGGCCGGGCCACGGTGAAGTTCGACATCGCTTTCCACGGAAAAGGCTGTCATTCCGCCGGGCCGGAAAAGGGAATCAATGCTCTGAATGCAGTGATTCTGCTCTTTAACGCCATTGACAATCTGCGGCCGCTGCTGCCCACCGATACCAATATCAACGGTGTCATTCTGGATGGGGGCAAGGCCTGCAATGTGATCCCCGATTATGCCCATGCCCAGTTCAGCGTCCGGGTGCGCACCCAGGCCGAAGGGGAAGTGGTGATGGAGCATCTGCGCCGGGTGATCCGTGGCGTGGAGCAGCTCACCGGCGCCCGGGCGGAGTATGTGCTGGAGCCGGGATATGCCGAGCGGTATCCCAATGACCACATCGAGCGGGAGATCCAGAAGACCCTGGAAGAGCTGGGAGAAGAAGTGGAACGGGCGCCGCTGATGGGCCGTTATGGCTCTTCGGATATCGGCAATGTGACGCTGAAAATGCCGGCAGTGCACACCTATTTCAAGATCGCTCCCAAGGGTGTGGCCAGTCACACACCGGAGTTTGAGAAGGCATCCGATACCCCCTATGCCTATGAGCAGATGATGAAGGCCGCCCTGGCTATGGCCCGGGCCGGAAGCCGTATTCTGTCCGATGGGGAGTTCCGCAGCCAGGTGGATGAGGAATTTGCCCAGCAGGTCAAAGCTCGGGAAGAAGCCAAAAAACAGGCATAAATCCGCGAAAATAGAAAACGCCCCCGCTTCATGGGAATGTTTCCATGAAGCGGGGGCGTTGAGCGTGTCGAAAAAGTGGCGAAAGCCACTTTTTCGAATTTTTGCAAGGGTCTGCATGCAGCCGATTGGCCGCTTTCAGCAGTCAATCGGCCACACTGGCCCCTTGAGAGGTGCAAAAAACCGGCGCACAGGTCGCCGGTTTTTGCAAATTGGTTCAAAATGGGGCAGAGACTTTTCAGCCTTGCGTTTTTTTCGACAGTCTGAGGTTTTCTTTTTACAGAGGTTCGTTGCCCTCTTCCTCGTCATCGTCCTCAGGACGGACAAAGTCATCTTCGTCCAGGTCTTCCGAGGGCTGCACAGCCCCGGCGGCGGGATGGACGGGGATCACATAATCCTCCGGATCGGGCTCTTCCATGGGAGGGGCAGAGTGGCCCGGCTCCTGACGGATCATTTCGTTCAGCTCGTCATTCTGACAGCGGATCATCTGCCAAAGCTTGGCCCCGGCCAGGGCCAGGCCGGCGGAAGCGGCGGCAAACAAAGCGAATTTGGTTTTCTTTTTCATAACCATTCCTCCTCGGTCAGCAAGGTAAAATTATCACATCAGCGGGGCGAACATCCGCAGAAGAGCCCGGCCCGTCTTGATATACCAGGGCGCCCGGCGGCAGTCGGCCAGAGAGATGATCTGGCACCGGCGCAGAGTCTTGGTAAAATCATCCCGCACATCTTCCACCGTATCGGTGCCGTAGAGAAGCACACCGCATTCAAAGTGGAGATACAGGCTGCGGTAATCCATGTTGATGGTGCCCACCACACACCACCGGTCATCCACCACAATGGTTTTGGCGTGGTTGAAACCGGGGGTGTATTCATAGATCCGCACCCCGGCCTGGAGCAGCGTGGTATAGTTGGCCCGGGTGACGGCGTGGACATACCATTTGTCCGGAATATGGGGGGTGATGATGCGCACATCCACGCCCCGCTTGGCCGCCGCTGTCAAAGCGATGACCGTTTCGTTGTCGATGATCAGATAGGGGGTGTTGATATAAAGATACCGGTTGGCGCTGTTGATCAGGTGGAGATAGACGGTCTCCGATACCGGCTCCCCATCCAGAGGGTTGTCGGCAAAGGGCTGAACGATGCCGCCGGAGTGGACTTCGGGAAAGACGGGGAAAAAGGACATGATGTCCTCTTTGCTGCCCCGCAGGTAATTCCACATGGAAAGGAAGATCACCGTCAGGTTCCAGGCCCCGGGGCCTTGGATCAGAATGGCGTTGTCTTTCCAGTGGCCGTATTTTTTCCGGGCGTTGATGTATTCGTCCGCCAGGTTGATGCCGCCGGTGAAGGCGGTGTGGCCGTCCACCACCAAAATCTTCCGGTGATCCCGGTGGTTGAAGTGGGAATTGAGCACCGGCAGGAAGGGATTGAACACACAGCAGCGGATGCCCATCTGCTCCAGAGTGAGATCATACCGGTAAGGCAGGGTCATCACACAGCCCAGATCGTCATAGATCAGGCGCACATCCACCCCTTGAGCCGCCTTTTGCCGCAGAATCTCCAGAATCTCGCCCCACATTTTTCCGTCTTCCACAATGAAATACTCCAGGAAGATATAGTGCTGGGCTTTTCGCAGCTGGGCCTTCATGTTTTCAAAGGCCAACTCGCCCAGAGCGAAATATTTGGTGTGAGTGTTTTCACAAGGGGGACAGTAGGCGTATTTCTGCACATAGCGCATCAGTCCGGCGGCGGAGGGAGCCCGGGTCTTGACCCGCTGGATCAAGGGGTCGTTGTTCCGCAGGCTGTTGGCCATCTGCCTTTGTACCGATTGCATCTTCTGCCGGCTCCATCGGCCCATGTGGTTGCCGCCCAGCAGCAGATAAAACAGCCCGCCGAACACCGGGAACAGCAAAATGGGCACGATCCAGGCGATTTTGTACGCTGGATTGCTCTGGCCGTTGACAATGATGAGCACCACGATCAGACTGATGACCAGGGATAGGGCATAAAAATAGACGAAATAGCTGCCGAAAGACATTACGACAATAGCCAGGAACACTGCCTGAACCAGAATGGACACGCCCACCAGGGTTACCCGCATGGTGAGCAGCTTCAGCAGCTTTTTCAGCAGGTTTTTTAAGATAACGCCCCACCTCCTTTGGCGGCCTGACGCTTTTTCTTGAAAAAGGTCGAATGTATCATAACACACCGGGGGAGGGGAAAAAGCAATAGATTGTAAATCCTCCCTCCCCCGCAGGTTGGTTACTTGGTTACTGGCAGAGTTTCTGGAGAACCGCCTTGAGCAGGTCATAGGTGCGGGCAAAGGAATCCAGCTCCATATGCTCTTCGGGAGAATGGGCTCCTTCGCTGTTGCAGCTCATGGTCACCATGTCCACGCCGGGCATTCTCTTTTGGAAGATGCCGCATTCCAGGCCGCCGTGGGTGGCCACCACTTTTCCCTCTTTTCCGGTGAGGGCCTTGTAGCAGTCCAGCACGGTCTGACGGATGGGGGAGTTCTTTTCGATCTCCCAGGATTCGTAGTCGTCGTGATGGCGTACCGCTGCTCCCAGAAGATCGCCCAGAATATCCAGACGGGCGGCCATATCCTGACGGTAGGCGTCGTTGCTGCTGCGCATGGAGACGATGCACTTGCATTCCGTTTCACTGGTGTACACACTGGCGAAATTCTCCGAAGCCACCACCCGGTCGTTCATGGTCAGGTCCCGCAGCTGGGGCCCGCAGGGCAGCATCACCATCAGGCGCATCATCTGGCGGCTCTGCTCCAGGGAAGCGGCCTGATATGTTCCGGCCGTTTCTGCTGCGATTTCCACCCGGAAATCCTTGTCGGCGGGCATCAGTTGAGAACGGATTTCTTCTTCGGTCTGCTTGACCAGAGCCTGGGCCGCATCCAGTTTGTCCTGGGGCACAAGCAGCACAGCATCGCATTCCCGGGGAATGGCGTTGTCCTTGTCACCGCCCTGGCAGGACTGGACCCGGCACTCCATTTCTTCCATCAGACGGCGGAAAAGGCGGCCCATGAGCACATTGGCATTGCCCAGCCCCATGTGGATCAGTCCGCCGGAGTGGCCGCCGGACAGACCGCGGATGGCCAGACGGAGCAGAGCCCCATTTCCCTCTTCCATGGTCAGGGGCAGGGTGAAGTCGGTGACCTGGCCGCCAGCGCTGCCGCAGCAGAACACACCTTCCGGGCCGCAGTCCAGATTGATGAGACGGCGGGACTGGAGACGGCTGTAATCCAGGTTATGAGCGCCGATGAGCCCCACTTCTTCCGAAGCGGTGAAGACGCATTCCAAAGGAGGATGCACCAGGGTACGGTCTTGCAGAATGGACATCATCCACGCAACGGCCACGCCGTTGTCAGCGCCCAGGGTGGTGCCTTTGGCCCGCAGGATATTGCCTTCCACCACCAACTGGATGGGATCTTTCAAAAAGTCATGGTCCACATCCCGGTTCTTTTCGCACACCATGTCGGTGTGGCCCTGAAGCATCAGGGGAGGCAGGTTTTCACAGCCCTGAGAGCCGGGCTTTGTGATGCACACATTGAAGTGTTCGTCCCGCCAGGCTTTCAGTCCCTGCTCCTTGGCAAAGTCCAGCAGGTACTGGCTGATGGCTTCCTCATTTCCCGAGCTGCGGGGGATGCGGCTGATCTCCTCAAAATACCGGAGCGCCATTTTGGGCTCCCGGCCTTCCAGCAGATATTCCATGGTATTTCCTCCTCTGTTTTGTGTTAAATCAAAGGGACAGGCCCTTTTTTCCATTATATAAAAAAAACCGTTCCTTGTCCATGCTTTCCCCTCTTGACAAAAGGGAGAAGTTCGCATAAAATATCAACTGTACTAACACACATAATACAGATAACACACCTTGGGAAAGGAGGGTACGGATTGATCACCATAGATTATAAAGACCGGCGGCCCATCTATGAGCAGATCGTCAGCAGCATAGAAGACCTGGCGGTGCGAGGGGTGCTGGAGTCGGACAGTCAGCTGCCATCGGTGCGGCAGCTGGCGGTGGAGCTTTCCATCAACCCCAACACCATCCAGCGGGCCTATTCCCAGCTGGAAAAGACCGGGGTGATCTATTCGGTCAAAGGCAAGGGGAATTTTGTGGCGGCCGATCCCAAACGGCTGCGGGAGGAAAAAATGGAACAGATCTTGCAGGAGATGGAGAAGCTGCTGCGTCAGGCTTTGGCCCTGGGCGTCGGACGGGAGCGAATGGAAAATTGGCTGCACAGCCTGCTGGAGAAGGAAGAAGGAGGGAACAAGGCATGATAACGGCCACCGATGTAACCAAGCGTTTCGGCAATATCCTGGCGGTGGACGCCGTGACGGCCGAGATCCGGGAAGGCAGCGTTTTTGGGCTGATCGGCTCCAACGGCGCCGGAAAATCCACCTTTTTGCGTATGGTCGCAGGTATTCTCCGGCCGGACAGCGGCAGTCTGATGGCCGATGGCATGGAGATCTACGAAAACCCCCAAGTGAAGGGTCGGGTCTTCTATATTTCCGACGAACAGTACTTTTATTCCAACGCCACCCCTCGGGAGCTGCGGGATTTTTACGCCAGCATCTATCCGGGCTTTGACAAAGGCCGGTTCCAGACTTTGATGAAGGGCTTCGAACTTCAGATGGAGCGGAAGATCAACACCTTTTCCAAAGGCATGAAAAAGCAGGTGTCTGTGATCTGCGGCATTTGTTCTGGGGCAGACTATCTTCTGTGCGACGAGACCTTTGACGGACTGGACCCGGTGGCCCGGCAGGCGGTGAAGAGCCTTCTGGCCGGAGAGGTGGCCGAGCGGAACATGACCCCGGTGATCGCTTCCCACAATCTGCGGGAGCTGGAGGACATCTGCGATCATGTAGGGCTTCTGCACCGGGGCGGCATTTTGTTCAGCCGGGATCTGGAGGATATGAAACTGGGTATCCATAAGCTCCAGTGCGTGTTCCAGGAGCCGGTGGAGCGGGGGGACTTTGCGCCCCTGGAAGTGATGAGCTTTGACAAGCGGGGAAGTCTTTTTACCATTACGGCCCGCTCGTCCCGGGAGGAGCTGGAAGAGAAAGTCCGGTCCATGGGCCCGGTGTTTTATGAAGTGCTCCCCCTGTCTTTGGAGGAGATCTTTATCAGCGAAACGGAGGTGCAGGGCTATGACATCAAGAAGCTTCTGTTCTAAAGAAGAATCCCGGCTGCTGCGGATGATGACAAAGGAAAAAATGTGCCGCAGCCTGTGGGCCATCAGCCTGTGTACCCTGGCCTTCTTCTTCATGCTCACGGTACCCACCATCATGGGAGTGCAGCAGGAGCTGGAGCGGCGGAAGCTAGATCCCCAGGCCATGGAATCCATCTATTCCATGCTGAGCACCATCGTGGGCCGGCACAATGTGTTTGTCACCCTGGCCACCGTGGCCATGGCCGTGCTTTTGGCGGCCGTCAGTTTCCGCTATATGCACAACAAAAAGCAGGTAGACTTTTATCACAGCTTGCCCATTCGCCGTCCCTGGCTCTTTTTGGCCAATTTCCTGGCGGGGATGTTTGGGTTCCTGTTTGCCTATCTGTTCAACCTGGTGTTGTCTCTGGGTATCATCTTCTGTTCCGGCTTCGGTAAGGCGCTGAGCGGGCCGCAGGTGCTGGGAACCATGGCGCTGCATCTGGTGTTTTTCCTGGCGGTCTATGCCCTTTCCATTGCAGCACACCAGCTGGCGGGCACCACGGCCACCGGACTTCTTTGCAACGGGTTTTTGCTGGCCCTTTTCCCCGCAGCCCTGGGGCTGACCATCGTCTATGGTCAGCTGCTGTATCGTCATTGGTATCTTCCCGATGAGATCTTCAATCGCATGGGGCAGTGGCTCTCCCCTTTGTGGAGCTACTTTACCATGTCCTTTTTCTACAATGATTCCATCCGGGCGGGAATGGTGTTGTATTGGCTTCTGTGGGCGCTGGTGCTGGCAGGCCTGGGGATGTTCCTCTATACCCGCCGTCCTTCGGAGAGTGCGGGAAAAGCCGTGGCGTTTGCTCGTCCGGCCGCCGTGCTCAAATACATGGCCGTGATTCTGTGCACCCTGGCTGGCGGCATGCTCTTCCGTGTGATCGGTGTGGGCCTGGGCTGGCAGATCTTCGGCTTTTTCTGCGGCGGGATCATTTCCCACTGTGTGCTGGAGGTCATCTACAACCTGGACTTCAAAAAGATCTTCTGCCATATCAAGGGTCTGGGGATCTGCGGGGTGTGCTTTGCCGCCTTGTATACTGGCTGCCATATGGATCTTTTTGGATATGACGAGTTCCTGCCCACGGCGGATCAGGTGAAGGCCGTGAGCCTGATGAGCAATGTGAATGAGGATTATGTGCTGAGCGTGGATGAAACCCAGCTGGACACTCTGTACCGGCAGACCTACCGTCAGCCGGAGAACATCCAGGCCGCTTTGGAACTGTGTGCCTCCGCCATTGAGCCGGCCTCAGAGGAAAGCGGCTGGGATGGAGCCCGAATCTGGGTCTGCTATCAGATGAACAGTGGCCGGAAGGTCTACCGCAGCTACTTTGCCCGCCCCCGGGAGGCGTTTTTAGAACAATGGGCCGTCCTTTATGACAGCCGGGAGTATAAAGAAAATTACTATCCCATCTTCCAGGTGAAGGACAACGAGCTGCAAAGCGCAGGCTGCTGGCAGAGCGAAGGGGATTATACCGGCTTTGTGCGGAAGCAGGAGCAGGCGGCTGCGCTGGCCGAGGTCCTGCGGGAAGAGACTTTGAATCTCACTGTGGAGCAGCTGAAGCATCAGGTGCCGGTGGCGATCCTGGAATGGGGGGACGATCCCGATTACGGCAAAGAGGGCAATTACAGCCCCATGGTCACCCAGATGCCGGTGTACCCCTCCATGGAAAAGACGCTGGCCCTTATGGAAGAGTACGGCATCTATCAGCCAGGGGCCGTGCTGAATCTGGATGAGGTCCAGGGCGTATGGCTGTGGAGCTGGGATAAGGAAGGCGCTCATGCTTTGAATCTGGAAGAGGACATCGGCACCGCGAATGTCCAGGTCAGCGGCGATGGGGATGTGTATATCACCGATAAAGATCAGATCGCTCGGATGCTGGAAAAGGCAGTCTTTACCGCGCTGGCCGACAAGAACCTCTATTTTGAAGAAGATCCTGTGCGGGCCCGGTTTGTTTTGGATGAAAACATGGGTTACAGTGTGGACTGTGTGTTCCCCGCAGGAGAGCTTCCTCTGCAAAAGAAGTAAATAAGGCTGAAAACACAAAAAACGCAGGCATTTGCCTGCGTTTTTTGCTGGCTATTTATTTGATTCCAGCCAAACGAAGGATCACATGGCCGGCGATCATCAGCCCGGCCACCGAGGGGACAAAGGACAGGCTGCCGGGGGTCTGGCGGCGGCCCGGCGGAGGAGCCTCGCCGCCGGAGAGGGGAGTCAGGGGCTTTTCATCGGACCAGAGCACCTCCAGATGGAAGATGCCCCGGGCTTTCAGTTCCCTGCGCATCACCCGGGCCAGAGGGCAGACCGAAGTCTTGCTGATATCCCCGATGCGGAAGCGGGAGGGGTCCAGCTTATTCCCCGTGCCCATGGAGGCGATGAGGGGGACCCCGGCCCGCTGGGCCTCCTCGGCCAGAAGCAGCTTGGAGCTCACCGTGTCGATGGCGTCCACAATGTAGTCGTATTCGGCCATCCGGATCTGACCCCGGGTCTCCGGTCCATAGAACAGACACAGGGCTTCCACCTGGCACTGAGGATTGATGTCCTGGATACGGCGGGCCATCACCTGGGCCTTTTTCTGGCCCAGAGTGCTGTGAAGAGCCGCCAGCTGACGGTTGCAGTTGCTCAGGGCCACTTCGTCCGGGTCTATGAGGGTGATGCGCCCCACTCCGGCCCGGGCCAGGGCCTCGGCCGCATAGGAGCCTACGCCGCCCACGCCAAAGAGCAAAACGGCGGATCGTTCTAATTTTTTCTGGGATTCCTCTCCCAGCAGGAGCATCTGGCGGGAAAAGGGAAGATCGGTCATAACAAAAGCCCTCCGGGTATTTTTCTTTTTATGATACCCCATTTTCGGGGAAAAAGGCAAGGCTTCAGACTGCCGAAAAACGGATCAGCCTAGAGGAGGCGTTTGTCCTACCCTTCATCGATCTGCAAAAACCGCCGACCTGTGCGGCGGTTTTTGCCACTTTTTCGAAAGGCTTGCTTATTGAGCCGGCTCCCACTCCTTGGCCCGGCGGAGAAATGTCTGGTAGGAAATGCCCAGGGAGAGGGCGGCCTGGCGGGAGGAAATGCCTCCTTGATGCCACAGATCGGCCAAAGCGGGAAAATTTTCCGGCAGCTCCATCCGCTGAGGGCCGAAGTGGACGCCCCGGGATTGGGCGGCAAAAATTCCTTCCCGCTGGCGTTTGCGGGTGTTTTCCCGCTCGGTCTGGGCCACATAAGAAAGGAGCTGCAAAACGATATCGGCAATGAGGATGCCTGTCAGGTCCTTGCTCCGGCGGGTGTCCAGAAGGGGCATGTCCAGCACTACCACAGCGGCCTGTATGCTTTTGGTGATTTTTCGCCACTGGTCCAGGATCTGGGAATAGTCCCGCCCCAGGCGGTCGAGGCTGGTCACTACCAGGGTGTCCTCGGCTTTCAGCTTGCGGATGAGTTTCTGATAAAGAGGGCGGGCGAAATCCTTTCCCGACTGTTTTTCCACCACAATATTCTTTTGTTCCACACCGAAGCCCAGCAGAGCTTTGATCTGCCGGGCTTCGTTTTGTTCTCTGGTGGAAACCCGGGCATAGCCATAGATCTTTCCGTTCATAATGAGAGCCTCCTATAAAAAGATAGTTGGTTTCATTTTAACGAGGCCCAAAATAAAAAAGCCTGCCCATTTGGCAGACTTTGCAAAGGGACCGTTACATATTGTATAGTTTTTGTAACGAAAAAATTTTTTTGAAAAAAGACTTAATTTCCCCTTTGGGGTGCCGATAAACATAGTGTACGGAAAAAAAGGAACATGAGGATAGGCTGTTACAAGTTGCATACAACCTGTAACAGACAGCGCCAAGGAGGGCTTTTTTATGCTGACACTGGGTCTCCGTTCGGGAGAATACATCGTCATTGGTGATAACATCGTCATCAAGGCGGTGCAGGTGGATAACCAGGTGCAGCTGGCCATTGAGGCCCCTCGGGATATGGCGATTCTGCGGGAAGCGGTGTATGAACAGACCCATCCCACACCGGAGTGCATTGTCCGCCTGCAGGAGCGGGATCGGAAAAAGCGCTCCAAAGCCAAAGCAGCCGCTCAGGCTGAATAAGCCGAATGATTTTTGATTTCTTCCATTCCGCCGTCCGGTACCAACGGCGGATGGCTGGAATAAATTGTGCGGGGGGAAGGATACCCCCGGTCAACACACCAATAGGAGGAAAAAATTATGCGTATTCAACACAACATCATGGCGATGAACGCCTATCGGAACTACAACAACAACACCAGCGCTCTGTCTAAGAACCTGGAGAAGCTGTCTTCCGGCTACAAGATCAACCGCGCCGGTGACGACGCCGCCGGTCTGGCTATTTCCGAGAAGATGCGCGCTCAGATCACCGGTCTGAAGACCGCCACCAAGAACGTGAAGGACGGCGTTTCTCTGGTGAAGACCGCTGAAGGCGCTCTGCAGGAAGTCCACGATATGCTCAACCGCATGGACTCTCTGGCTACCCAGTCCGCCAACGGCACCTATGATGACGGGGTGGACCGCCTGAACCTGCAGAAGGAAGTCGATGCCCTCCGCAGCGAGATCGACCGCATTGCTGACAGCTCCAACTTCAACGGCCTGAACCTGCTCGACGGTTCTCTGTATAGCGGCACCTCCGTTGCGTTTGCTAGCACCGCTTCTACTAATAAAATTGCAGTCAATGGTACCATCACTGCGGACAGCTACGAAGCCAAGGACGGTACCACGAAGCAGCTGACCTTCGAGTTTGCTGTTAATGGCGATGGTGCTGAGACCAAGGCAGCTGCTAGCAGCGGTGGTAAGGTAACCATTACCCTGAAGAAGGGTGAGGAAGCTACCGCTGATGTAATCAACAAGGCCATCCGCAGCGCCACTGTTGCCAATGGTGATAATAAGGCTGCCATTGAGAAGGCACTGAAGAGTGTCACCTTCTCTGGTACCACCACTAAAGATGGTAATGGCACAGGCATCCAAAATGCTACCGGTAACCCTACCAATAAGACGGGTTCCCTGACCCTGCAGATCGGCGACACCGCTGACAAGTTCAACAAGCTGAAGGTCAATGTGGGCGATATGCACGCCAAGGGTCTGGGGATCGACAAGTTGGACATCTCCAGCCAGACCGGCGCTGCCGCCGCCATCCAGAACATCAAGGATGCCATCAACAAGGTCTCCTCCACCCGCGGCGACTTGGGCGCCATCCAGAACCGTCTGGAGCACACTCAGAACAACCTGAGCGTCATGACCGAGAACATTCAGGACGCCGAGTCCACCGTCCGCGACACCGACGTGGCCGACGAGATGATGGCTTACACCAAGAACAACATCCTGGTGCAGTCTGCTCAGGCCATGCTGGCTCAGGCCAACCAGGTGCCTCAGGGCGTTCTCCAGCTGCTCCAGTAATTTCTGGAAAGCGGCTTAGAAAAAAGAATAAGCCCGATTGCAAGAAAGGGGGCTGGGCGCAATGCCCAGCCCCCCTTTTTTTAATCATGACAATGGGGAACAGGAGGAAGCACAGTCATGCGAACCATTGAACTGGCCAGAAAACTGGCCGAAATGGGCCAGAAGGAGGACGCCCAGAAGGGGTATTTCCTGGCCCTGCAAAAAGAGGAAGACCTGGAGCCAAAAGAGGAATTGGAAGCGGCCAGCTATCTCTTTTTTTCCAAATGGGATCATAAGCTGCCCTTCAGCGTTTTTGTTTCGCTGTATAACCGGGGGTTCTTCCGGGCGGAGCTGATGAACCTGATGCAGCAGGCCTTTTATCTGCCCAATGTGCAAAAGCAGAAGAAGCAATATGAGCGCAACTGCCGTGCGCTGGGCAAATACCCCTATTTTTTCCACGAGGGTTTTCTGGAATGGGAAGAGCTGCCCATTCTCTTTTTCCCCTTTAACGAAAAGGGGTATATCCCTTATTTCAAAGGGGAGGATCGCTTTGGCGATTACATCGATTTCAATGACCCGGTGATCGACCGGTACTTTTTTAAGGATTTGGAAAAACCCATCCTGGCCCAGGATGTTTATTCCCAGTATCAGCTGGAATATTTGAACGACAATGTGCGCAAAAGCGAATGGGTGGCCCGGGACAACCACATCTATCTCCATTATGCCCAGTGGCAGCGGTTTTGCGCCTACCTCCAGTGTCTGGATTTCACCGCTTTGCTGAAGGAAAAAAAGCTGGTCTTTCTCATAGAAGAGGAGATCGACCGCTATCCCATCGATTTCAAAGCCCGGTTTGGCATGGATTACAGCCAGTACCCCATAAAGCCCGTGGGGATCCGGGAAGTGAAAAAGATGATCTGGCACACCCAGCTGGCCACCCACAACGGCGGCGACTTTTTCAACGAGATCTTCTATGGCCACCCCAATTTGATCGCCTATGAATCTTTGATGTTTGACAGCGCGGAGGAGATGATTCGGGAGCAGCGCCGGGAACTGCGGAAGGTTCGACGGGGGGAGTGTGCGCCTCCGCCGGCCCTGAAGGCCTTGCTGGACATCCCCAGCCCCACCGACAAGGATCTGCTGGTGGCCACGTTCCTGGCCAACGATGAGGTCAGCGGCGACAACCGGGGGGGCGAGCGGATCGTGCCCGCCCTGTTTTTCCAGCCCCACTTTTCCAACATGGTTTATCGCCCCCAGCTGAACCAGACCGGGGACCGGGCCATTTTGGTTTCGGAGCAATATGAATCCATCCGCAATTCCCCCCTGTTCCAGCAGTTTAAATACATCAAGACATTTACCCCCATGCGCCGCCCCACCACCA
Source organism: Intestinimonas sp. MSJ-38 (assembly GCF_018917925.1). Taxonomy (NCBI): domain Bacteria; kingdom Bacillati; phylum Bacillota; class Clostridia; order Eubacteriales; genus Intestinimonas; species Intestinimonas sp. MSJ-38. The sequence goes on from NZ_JAHLPO010000004.1 coordinate 72,922, forward strand.
GCTATGGGGCCACCGTGCGCTTTATGGAGCGGAAAGTCAATGAGGATTTGGAAGGAGAGAAAGTGGTGGGGGATGTCCTCACCGTCCGCCTGCTCAACCGCAGCTTTATGGTGGACCGATGGGATCGGTTATACCGAGATAGTGTATTGGTTCGCTTTGAAGACGGCAAGCTCAACCCCAAGGCCACCTTCACCGCTTTGGCGGAATTTCTCGATATCCCCTACACCGAGAGCATGACCTATTGCTCCGGCGCAAGCGGGCTGAACCCGGAATCGCTGGCGGGCAATGATCTGGGCTTTGACCCGGCCGCCATCTACCGCACCTATGATGACTATGTGAACGATGCCGACCGGAGCCTGCTGGAATATTTCCTCCGGGATGCCTATGAGGAATATGGATATGATTTCCATTATTACCATGGGGAAACCGTGGATATGGACTGGGTGAAGGAAAAGCTGGAAGGGGTGCACAACCTGGACCGCCGCATCCGGGAGACCTACCGCAGAGCCATAGATCGACAAAGTAAAAATGGTATTATTGTGTCCGACGGGGTCACCTATGAGCGCGAGGAGGGCTGCGATTTGGCAGCTCAGCACGCATTGGATGATATTCATAAAGGCCGCTTGCAGATGACAGAACTTTTGCTGAAAAACCTGATGTTTGTCAACCGGGACAACCAGCCCCTGCGCCTGATGAAAAAGCTGGAGCTGGACCCCCGGCTGCTGGAGCAGCCGCTGTATCACTGAGGAGGAATGAGGATGGAGAACAAAGGGACCGTCTATTTTTTCACCGGTCTGTCCGGCGCGGGCAAATCCACAGTGGGCGGCCTGTTTTATCGCCGTCTGAAAAACACCAAGCCCAATGCGGTTTATTTGGATGGAGATGAGATCCGGGTAGCTTTTGGTGAAGATGTGGGGTATACTCAAGAGGAACGGCTGCGCTGGGCCGGGCGGATCTTCCGGGTGTGCAAGCTCCTGTCCGATCAGGGCATTGATGTGGTCTGTTGTTCCATCGCCATGTTTGATACCGTGCGTCGGTGGAACCGGGAGAATATCCTCAATTATAAGGAGATCTATATCCGGGTGAAAAAAGAGACCCTGCTCCGCCGCAACCAGAAGGGACTGTATACCTCGGGAAGCAATGTGGTGGGGGTCGATCTGCCCTTTGATGAACCCAAGTCTCCTGACCTGATTTTGCAAAACGACGGTGATCGCACTCCTCTGGAACTGGTGGAGGAAGTGGAGCGGATCTTTTATCCCAACATTGTGGAAAATCCCATCAACAATACCGATTATTGGGATCAATATTATCGCAACCAGATCTGTTCTACTCAGCCCTCTCCCTTTGCCCAGTATGTGGCCACGCTGGTGGAGCCGGGCAAAACATTGATCGATCTGGGATGCGGCAACGGCAGAGACTCTCTGTTTTTTGCAAAGCAGGGAATGCAGGTGGTGGCCATCGATCTGTCCAGGTCGGCCATCGATCAGCTGAACCAGCAGCCGGTGGAAAATGCCCGCTTTGTGTGCGGTGATTTTATCGCCAGCGATGTGCATCAACCGGACAGTTACGACTATGCTTATAGCCGCTTCACAATTCATGCCATCAATCAAAAACAAGAAACCATGCTGCTGCAAACCATGTTCCGGGCGTTGAAGCCAGGCGGTAAATTTTTCATCGAAGTGCGCAGCGTCAATGACCCTCTCTATGGCAAAGGGAAGGCCGTGGAGCGCAATGCATTTTTCTATGATAATCATTATCGCCGGTTCATTGTTCGGGATGAGCTGGCCCATGGGCTGGAAAATTGCGGATTCCGGGTGGAATATGTCAAGGAACAGACAGGCTTTGCCCCCTATGGCAACGATGATCCGCCGGTGATCCGTATCGCAGCGGCAAAACCGCAGGTGTAAATATGGAATATAGAGCGGATCTGCATACCCATTCTACGGCCTCTGATGGACAATATAAACCGGCAGACCTGGTGGAAAAAGCCCAGAAGGCCGGTGTGGAAGTTTTGGCTCTCACCGATCACGATACCATCGACGGAGTGGAAGAGGCCATTTGCGCAGGACAGGATCTGCGCATGAAAGTGCTGCGAGGGGTAGAGCTGGGGGCCAGCGAAGACCGTCATATGCATATTCTGGGTCTGGCGCTTCGGCCGGACTGTATTCAGTTGGCAGAGCTATGCCGTAAATTGCGAGAAAGCCGGGATGAGCGGAAATACCGTATTGTGGATTTCTTGAAGGAAAAAGGAATTTCCATTGATTTGAAAGAGGTGGAAGAACTGGCCGGGGGCAATGTGATCGCCCGTCCGCATTTTGCACAGGTTATGGTGCGCCACGGCTATGTGGCTGCCACACGGGAGGCATTTGACCGCTATCTGGATACCGATGAATATCAACGAATCGAGCGCTATAAGGCGGAGGCCCCCGCTTGTATTGAAGCGATCCATCAAGGCGGCGGCAAAGCGGTTTTGGCACATCCCTATCAGCTGGGATTTTCCGATGATCGGCTTGAGTCCACGGTTCGATGGCTAAAAGAATGTGGTTTGGATGCTTTGGAATGCTATTATCCCCGGCATACTCCGGAGATGGTGAAAAAATATTTAGAGCTGGCTCGGCGTTATGATCTGCACATGAGCGCAGGAAGTGATTTTCATGGAGAAATACCTCGGCCGGATACCGTTTTGACTCCGGTCTCCCTGGAATTGGATTGGCTTATGGAAGCATAGAAGTGAATAACGACAAAAAGAAAACCTGGTGTGGGATCCCACACCAGGTTTTTTGTTTTTTTACAGGGACTGGAGGATGGTCTGATAGATCTTCTGAGACAGTGCCTCTCCTTCTTCCACCATCTTCTGGCCTCGGGCTTTGTAATCCTCCGCCATGGCGGTGTCTTTCAAAGAACCCAGGTTGATGCACACATTCAGCCAGGCCCCCTTCATGGCGCAGCCCAGGTTGAGGGCGGCCACGCCCAGATCGCTGGCGGCGTTCTGGTTGAATTTGCCTTCCATCTTGTCCACCAGGCGCAGAACCTGAAGGCAAAGCTCCATGGTTTCAAAGGGAACCTTGGTGGACTCCACCATGCCTTCGGCGATCTTCTGGCTCCGGGCGGCTTTTTCCTCCGGGGTTTCCTTGGGCATCTTGAAGGCGGCGGAAACCAGGTTGAACGCGTCGGTGTCCTTGTCGATGGACAGGATCAGCTTTTCATACAGAGCCTGGGCCTGGGGAATGATCTCGGCCATCAGCTCGTCAAACTCGGCGTATTTTTTCTTGCCCTGGGTCAGGCGGCACACCATGGCGCACAGCGCGGCCCCGTTGGCCCCGCACAGGGCGCTGACACTGCCGCCGCCAGGGGCGGGAGCATCGGAACCCAGCACATCCACAAAATCCTTGATGGTCAGTTCAGCCAGTTTCATAAGGCGTTATCCTTTCTCATGGGCCACCCGGCCCTTTTTGATGACGGTGCGGCACAGGTTGGAGCCGAACCGGTAGAGGATCATATCCAGATCGGGGGCGTCCCAGATCACCAGGTCACCCTGTTTGCCCGCTTCCACGGTGCCCACTTTGTCACCCATCCCCACCGAACAGGCGGCGTTGAGGGTGACGGCGCACAGAACCTCTTCCGGCTTCAGCTTGTAGCGCAGCAGCCCCAGATTCATAGCAAAAGGCAGGTTGAGAGAGGGGCAGGAGCCGGGGTTGAAATCCGAAGCGATGACCACCGGGATACCCAGTTCCACCATGCGCCGGGCCGGAGCAAAGGTTTTGTCCAGATAGAAGGAGGTGGCGGGGAGCAGATCGGCGATAACCCCGCCCTTGGCCATGGCCTGCATCCCCTCTTCGTTGGAGGCGATCAGGTGTTCGGCGGAGAGGGCGCCCACTTCGGCGCTCAGCTCAGCGCCGCCGATGGCGTCGATCTCGTCGGCATGGATGCGGGGCACAAGGCCCAGGGCCTTGCCGGCCATGAGCACCTTCCGGGACTGGGGCACATCAAAGGCCCCGGTCTCACAGAACACATCGCAGCACCGGGCCAGCTTCTCCTCTGCCACGGCGGGGAGGATCTTTTCCACCAGCAGATCCACAAAACCGTCGGGATCGTCTTTGTATTCCTCCGGCACGGCATGCGCGCCCAGGAAAGTGGCGTCGATGTCCATGGGATGGGTCTCCTGGAGCTTTTTGATCACCCGCAGCTGTTTCAGCTCGTTTTCCAGGTCCAGGCCGTAACCGCTTTTGATCTCGCAGGAGGTGACGCCCATGGAGAGCATTTCATTCAGAAAGCCCTCAGAACGCTGGAGGAGCTCTTCTTCGCTGGCCTCTCTGGTGTGGCGAACTGTGCTCAGGATGCCGCCGCCCATGCGCAGGATGTCCAGATACCCGGCCCCCGCCAGCTTGAGAGGAATCTCATGCTGCCGCCAGCCGCCAAAGACCAGGTGGGTGTGGGCGTCGATCAGACCGGGGGTGACCAGGCTCCCCTTGGCGTCGATCACCTGGGCTCCCTGGGCCTTTTCCATGGGGAAATCGGCCTGGCTTCCGGCATAGGTGATGATGCCGTCTTCCATCAGCACGCAGGCCTCTGGGATCTTCTCCATCTGCCCCTGCATCTCACCGGCATGGACAGAGGAGCCCAGGGGCGTGCACAGCAGACCAATATTCTGTACCAGTGTTTTTTCCATAGAAAATCACCCTTAGAGGATGTGGTTTTCCAGCACCTGCTTGGAAAAATCGAAGTCCTCGATCTGCATATAGTATTCGGCAGAGTCGATGAGGGCTTTCATGGGGGTCAGACCGATGATCTCGGTGCCCACCACATGGACGCCCCAGCGGGCGGCTTCGGCCTTGACCAGCTCCAGCACGCGATAGAGCGGGGTGCGGTTGAAATCGGTCATGTTGATGGAGACCTGGGCGATGTTCCGGTCTTCCAGCATGACGCCCAGGGCCTTGACGCAGTCAAAGCCGCCGGAGCTGCGGCGGATGATCTTGCCGATCTTGCTGGCGATGCTTACATCGGAAGTGCTCAGATTGATGTTGAAGGCCACAAGAGGCATCCGGGCGCCCACGGCCACCACGCCTGCGGTGGGATGGATCTTCCGGCCGCCGAAATCGGGCTCCCACTCTTCCTGCTGCACCTTTTCTGCCATGCCTTCGAACTGGCCCTTGCGGATCTTGGCCAGGTTGACACGGTGGGGAGCGCTGGCAGAATCCTCATAGAGGAACACCGGCAGGCCGAAGCTGTCGGAGATCTTCTGGCCCACTTCCTTGCTGATGGCGATGGCTTCTTCTTTTGTCACATCCTTGATGGGAATGAAGGGGATGACATCCACAGCGCCCATGCGGGGATGCTCGCCTTCGTGCTTGGTCAGGTCGATGAGCTCCACAGCCTTACCGGCCAGATCGATGGCACACTGGGCTACGGCGGAGGGCTCGCCCAGGAAGGTGATGACGGTGCGGTTATGGCTGGGGTCGGAGGAATAGTCCAGCAGGGCTACGCCGGGGGTGTGGCGCACCACATCCACAACTGCTTCGATCACTTCGGTGCGGCGGCCTTCACTGATATTGGGGACGCATTCCAAAATTTTAGCCATGGTGATTGTTCTCCTTTTTCTATATGTCTCTGAAATAGTGGCAGACCGGGGTTCGGGGCGGAAAATTTCCGCCCCAAACCAGGGAAAGATGATTATTTGCTCTCTTTGATGACCCGCTCCACAAGGGCTTCATCGGCCACATAGGGCAGGGTGATATGGCCCTTTCCGGCGTAGTTTTTGTTGTATTCCACGCTGGTGGACACAGAGTTTTCGTTTCTGGCCCAGCTGCGGCGGGCAACACCGCCCATAACATCCCACATCAGGGAAGAGCGGATGATCTCGTCCACGCGCTCGCTGCCGTCCAGCACCAGGCCGAAGCCGCCGTTGATGGCTTTGCCGATGCCCACGCCGCCGCCGTTGTGCAGAGCGCACAGGCTCATGCCACGGGCTGCATTGCCGGCGAAGCACTGCACTGCCATATCGGCCATCACATTGCTGCCGTCCTTGATGTTGGAGGTCTCACGGAAGGGGGAGTCGGTGCCGGACACATCGTGGTGATCCCGGCCCATCATCACAGGGCCGATCTTGCCTTCCCGCACCATCTCGTTGAAGCGCAGGGCAATCTTCACACGGCCTTCGGCATCCTGGTACAGGATGCGGGCCTGGGTGCCAACCACCAGCTTATTCTTCTTGGCATCCCGTACCCATACCCAGTTGTCACGGTCCTGATACCGGCGGTCGGGATCGATGCAGTCCATGGCCGCCTGGTCGGTGGCGTCCAGGTCTTCCGGCTTGCCGCTGAGGCACACCCAGCGGAAGGGACCGTAGCCAAAGTCAAAGAGCAGGGGGCCCATGATGTCTTCCACATAGGAGGGGAAGATGAAGCCGTCTTTTTCGTCGATGCCGTTCTTGGAGATCTCCTTGACGCCGCTGTCATAGACGGCCTTCATGAAGGAGTTGCCGTAATCGAAGAAATAGGTGCCCTTGGCTACCAGAGCCTTGATGGCTTCAAAATGACGGCGCAGAGTGGCGTCGATCATCTTGTGGAAGTTCTCCCGGTCGTTGTGGAGCATATGGGTGCGCTCCTCGAAGGTGATGCCCACCGGGCAGTAGCCGCCGTCATAGGCGTTGTGGCAGGAGGTCTGGTCGGAAAGCAGGTCGATGTGGATGTCCTTTGCCAGGCAGTGTTCCAGCAGATCTACGATGTTGCCGTGGTAGGCGATGGAGATAGGCTCTTTCTTCTCCATGTACTCCTTGGCCCACTGGAATACCTGATCCAGGTTGTCGCTGACCTGGCTGACCCAGCCCTGATCGTGACGGGTCTTGATGCGGCTTTCGTCCACTTCGGCGAACACACCCACGGCCCCGGCGATTTCCGCCGCCTTGGGCTGAGCGCCGCTCATGCCGCCCAGGCCGGAGGAGACAAAGAGCTTACCGGCCAGGTTGCCTTCGGCAGGAATGCCCAGGAATTTCCGTCCGGCGTTGAGGATGGTGTTGAAGGTGCCGTGGACGATGCCCTGGGGCCCGATGTACATCCAGCCGCCGGCGGTCATCTGGCCGTAGTTGGCCACGCCCATTTCTTCGGCAATCTCCCAATCGTCGATGTTGTCGAACATACCCACCATCAGAGCGTTGGTGAGGATAACCCGGGGAGCGTCCTTCTTGGAGGGGAACAGGCCCACAGGATGGCCCGATTCGATGACCAGGGTCTGGTCGTCCCGCAGCTCTTCCAGGTATTTTTTGATCAGACGGTACTGGAGCCAGTTCTGGCAGACGCTGCCGGTCTCGCCATAGGTCACCAGTTCATAGGGATAGAGGGCCACTTCAAAATCCAGGTTGTTGTCGATCATCACCTGGAAGGCCTTGCCCTCGATGCAGTTGCCCTTGTATTCGTCGATGGGCTTGCCGGACAGGCGGCCTTCGGGACGATAACGGTAGGCATAGATGCGGCCCCGGGTCTTCAGCTCCTCCAGAAATTCGGGAGCCAGTGTTTCATGCAGCTCTTCGGGAACATAACGCAGCGCGTTCATCAGGGCCAGCTTGGTCTGGGCCTCGGTGAGGCGATAGCCGCGGTCAGGGGCCCGGCGGATGCCCTCTACAAAAGCGGGATATTCCGGCAAGGTGGCATCCAGCTTGATCTGCATGGCCTGGCCGATCTCTTTGTTGCTCAGCATGGGTGTTCCTCCTTATTTCAGTGCGCCGATGGTTTCTTCCACCAGCTCATTCAGCTCGGCGGACTTGACCATCTTGTCAAATTTGTTCATTTCAATATAGGAAATCTGGTCGTGCTCCCAGGCGGGGACACTCTTGCGGATGTGCTTGTACACAGCGCTCATGGCCTTGCCCAGCTTGCTTTCGTCCCGGAAGGTCATGGCCTGGGATGCGGCAAACAGCTCGATGCCCAGCACCTTCTGGCTGTTGTCCAGGATGGACAGGGCCTTGCGGGCGGCGGTGGTGCCCATGGACACATGGTCCTCCTGGTTGGCCGAGGAGGGGATGCTGTCCACGCAGGCGGGATGGGCCAGCACTTTGTTTTCCGACACCATGGAGGCGGCGGCATACTGGGTGATCATTAGGCCGGAGTTGACGCCGCCGTGCTCGATGAGGAAGGCGGGCAGACCGGACAGCTGGGGATTGACCAGGCGCTCGGTGCGGCGCTCGGAGATGTCGGCCAGCTCGGAAATGGCGATGGCGATAAAGTCCATGGCCAGGCCCACCGGCTCGCCGTGGAAGTTGCCGCCGGAGATCACATCGTCCTCATCGGGGAAGATCAGGGGGTTGTCGGTGACGGCGTTGATCTCCCGGGAGATCACATCGTAAGCATAGCGGATGCTGTCCCGGCAGGCGCCGTGCACCTGAGGCACGCAGCGGAGGGAATAGGCGTCCTGCACCTTACCCGGCTGCACATCGGCGGCAAGACCGCTGCCTTCCAGCAGGCGGAGCATATTGGCGGCGCAGTCGATCTGGCCCTGGTGGCCGCGCACGGCATGGACTTTGGGATCATAGGCCTTTTTGATGGCCAGGAGTGCTTCGCCGGTGAGGGCGGCGCAGATGTCGGCGGTTTTCATCAGCTTGACGGCGCCGTCCACCACGAAGCAGCCGATGGCTGTCATGATCTGGGTGCCGTTGATCAGGGCCAGGCCTTCCTTGGCGGCCAGTTCCACCACCGGGATGCCGGCCTTTTTCATGGCTTCGGCGCCGGGCATTCTTTCGCCCTGGTACCAGGCTTCGCCTTCGCCCAGCATCACCAGCACCATGTGGCTCAGGGGAGCCAGGTCGCCGCTGGCGCCCAGGGAGCCCTTCTGGGGGATGACCGGATGAACGCCCTTGTTGAGCATATCGATCATGGTCTGGATGGTGCTCAGGCGAATGCCGGAGTTGCCTTTGCTCAGCGCATTGCACCGCAGCAGCATCACGGCCCGGCTGATCTCCTCGCTGAGAGGCTCGCCCATGGCGCAGCTGTGGCTGATGATCAGATTGCGCTGCAGTTCCTTGGTTTCGTCAGCGGAGATGAGCACATCGCTGAATTTGCCGAAACCGGTGGTCAGGCCGTAAATCACAGCGCCGTCCTCCAGCTTCTGGTCCACATAAGCCCGGGCCTTGTTGACCTTGGCCTTGGCCTCCTCGGTCAGTTCCACCTTTTCCCCATGGCGGGCCACCTGGATCACATCTTCGATGGTCAGATGGTTGCCGTCGATCATAAGAGCCATATCTGTTCCTTCCTTTCTCTCCGTAGGGATGAAAAATTTTTCGTAAAAAGACGATCTTTGGCAAATTGGTACACTAAAAATCATAAAGGTACAGGGTCATTGTATAAAAAACAAAACGCAAAGTCAATGACTCCCGAAAGAATTGGTACATTCTCACCGAAAAATGAGAAAAAAACTAGCAATTTCCCCAAAGATATGGTATGCTTTTGACTAGACCAATTTGCCGGGGAGCAGGCTGTGCCAACGGTTCAATCTGGTAAAACAACAGAGAGAATGAACCAATTTCCCCGGAAGGAGGAGCTATGACCTTCAATCTGGATCCAAACAAACCCATTTATCAGCAGGTGGCCCAGCAGATTTTGCAGGACATCAAAGAGGGAAAGCTGCGCCCGGGGGACCGGCTGCCCACCGAGCGAGAGCTGGCGGCCCAGTTGGGGGTGGCCCGGGGCACGGTGAAAAAGGCCTATCGGGAACTGGCCGACAACAACCTGGTGGAAGTCATCCAGGGCAGCGGTACCTATGTCCATTCCCACCGCCAGGGGGCGGAAGGGGAGAAGCGGAAGCTGGCCATGGCCCTTCTGGAGGAGACCGCCGACCGGCTGGACCTGTGGGGCTTTTCGCCGGAGGAGAGCCTGAACATGATGCGCATCGTGCTGGACAAGGCCAGCCCGGGGGAAAAGACCCTCCGCCTGGCCGTCATCGACTGCAACCCGGAGAGCCTGGCCATTTTCAAAAAGCAGCTTTTGTACCTGCCCGGGGTTTCCCTGTCCCTCTTTATGGTGGACAGCATCATTCTGGACGACGATCCCCGGGCCCTTCTGGCCGATTTCGATCTGGTGGTCACCACCGAGACCCACTATGACCAGATCGCCCAGAGCCTGGCCGGTTTTGGGAAAAAACTTCTGAAAGTGGCCATGGCCCCTTCGCGGCATACCATCGTCAGCATCACCACCTTGCCCCGGGAAACGCCCATCGGCATCATCTGCTCCAGCAACAAGTTTGCTAATCTCATTACCGAGCAGCTGTGTTATTTCCGGGAGGAAGAAAAAAGCTATCCGGTGAATTTTGAAACAGACCTGCAGAGCACCATCGGCTTTATGGGCCGGTATGGAGCCATTGTGGTTTCCCCCGATTCCCTGCTCTTTGACAAGCAGGCGGCCGGGGACGCACTGGACCGATACCGGCAGCAGGGGGGACGGGTGATCCCCTTTGATTATCTCATCGAGCGGGGCAGCCTGATCCACCTGGAGGAACAGGTGGGCGCTCTGATGGAGGAAAAATATCACCTGCCGGAGACGCTGTAAGGAAGAGGAGAAAAGGATGGAAAAAGAAGACAAGCGCTTCGCCCTGCTCATCGACGGGGAGAATGTGTCGGCCAAATACATCAAAGGCATTTTAGAGGAACTTTCCAACGAAGGGGTCATCACCTACAAACGGATCTACGGGGACTGGACCAGCGCCAATATGCAGGGGTGGAAGGATGTGCTGCTGGAAAACTCCGTGACGCCCATTCAGCAATACAGCTATACCACCGGCAAAAACGCCACCGATTCCGCCATGATCATCGATGCCATGGACATCCTCTATGCCGGCAATGTGGAGGGGTTCTGTCTGGCTTCCAGCGACAGCGACTTTACCCGCCTGGCCTCCCGCCTGCGGGAAGCGGGGAAGATCGTGGTGGGCATGGGGGAACGGAAGACCCCGTCTGCCTTTATCGCGGCCTGCAATAAATTCAAATACCTGGAAGTCCTGCAAAATTCCGAGCCGGAGGCTCCTGAGTGCCCCGAGCGGAAAGAGGTCATGGAAAATGACTCCGCCGCAGGGGGCCAGAACACCGCCCGCACTTCTTTGCGGGAGATCCGTCGGGCGGTGCGCACCATCATCGACGACAGCAGCGAAGACGACGATCAGTGGGTGCCTCTCAGCATTGTGGGAGATACTCTGATCAAGCGCTTCCCCGAATTCGATGTGCGCAACTACGGCCACCGGAAACTGACCACCTTTGTCAAGGCTTTGGATGCCTTTGAGGTGCGGGAAGTACCCAGTCCCATAGACAGAAACACCAAGAAGATCTATGTGCGCACCCGCCCGGGCAACCGGAACCGGCGGGGAAAATGAGCAAAGGAGAGAAAGAAAATGGATTACAAGGCACTCAATGGAATCTGTGAGGAATATGCTCAGAAGGCGGTGGAGTGGCGCCGGGATCTGCACCGGCACCCGGAACCGGCCTGGACGGAGTTCCGCACCACCGCTTTTCTGGCCAAGACGCTGGAGGAAGCGGGGGTCCCTGTGCTCATGGGCAAGCAGGTGGTCTGCCCGGAATACGCCATGGGCTATCCGGAAGAAAGCGTGATCAAGGCCGCCATGGAGCGGGCGGTGGAGCAGGGGGCCGACCCCTCTTATGTGCAGCGCACCGAGGGCTATACCGGTCTGTGCGCCGTGATCGACACCGGCCGGGAAGGGCCGGTGGTGGCCATCCGCATGGACATTGACAGCAACGATGTGGAAGAAAACCGCACCGATGCTCACCGTCCTCAGAAGGAGGGTTTTGCTTCCTGCAACGCAGGGGCCATGCATGCCTGTGGCCACGACGGCCATGCGGTCATCGGCCTGATCACCGCCCTGTCCCTTTACCGCATCCGTGAACAGCTGCAGGGCAAGGTGAAGGTGATCTTCCAGCCGGCGGAAGAAGGAGTGCGGGGCGCGTTGTCGGTGTGTAAGTCGGGCATTCTGGACGATGTGGACTTTGTGCTGGGTGGGCACATCGCCGAGACCTCGGACGGTTCCTTGCAGGTGTGCACCAACACCGGCGGATACCTGGCCACCGACAAATTCGATGTGACCTTCAAAGGAGAAGCTTCCCACGCCGGCGGATCGCCGGAAAAGGGCCGCAACGCTCTGCTGGCGGCGGCACTGGCCACCCTGGGAATGCAGACCCAGGTGCAGGACGGCCGGGGCATGGGCCGGTGCAATGTGGGCCTGCTGACGGCGGGCACCGGGCGGAATGTGATTCCGGCCCAGGCCACCCTGAAGGCCGAGACCCGGGGCTCCACCAGTGAGATTGCTCAGGACATCTACCGCCATGCCGTGGACAGCATCGAAGGGGCGGCCAAGATGTACGGCTGCACCTATGAAGTGACAAAAATGGGCGGCGCGGCCAGCGCCCAGTCCGATGAGAGCCTGCGCCAGGTGGTGGAGCAGGTGGTGCGGGACAGCCTGGGGATGGAGCCGGACACCGTTCGCCAGGATCTGGGCGGTTCGGAGGACTTCACTTATATGATGCGCACCGTGCAGGGGCATGGAGGCAAGGCCATGCATATGTTCCTGGGCACCCGCCGTTGGGGTTCGGCCCACAACGAGTGGTTTGATTTTGGAGAAGATGTGCTGGTGTTCAGCGCCAAGGTCTTTGCCAGCTGCGCTTTGCGCCTGGCCGGACGGACAGAATGAAAAATATTCCAGACTGTCGAAAAACCTGCATAGGGAAAAAGGATTCTGCCCTATCCATATGAATTTGCAAAAAGCTGCGACCTGTGCGCGGCTTTTTGCACCGATCAAGGGACAAGTGTGCGCCGTAGGCGTGTATGCAGCCCCTTGCAAAAACTCGAAAAAGTGGCCTTTGGCCACTTTTTCGACACGCTCAATCCCCCATCTCTCATGGAGAGATGGGGGATTGTTGTCTGGAATGGGTTAATTGGACCACAACGGAGCGGTAAAATAGGCGACAGAAAAGAGGAAGAACAGAAGGAACAGTATAAGGCTGACATACCGTTTTTTCATAGCAAAATACAGAAGGGTAAAGACGGCCCACAGCCCCAGAAGGATGTACACAAGGATGGTGAGTAGGGTGAACTGTTTTGCTCCCGAGGGCAGAAGCCCGGCCATGCACAAAAACAGCACCACATTGGCAAGGGAGGAAAACCGGCCCAGGTTTTTCTGGTTGATTTGCTCTTTCCATTTGGACAGCATATCCATTCTCCTTTCACAACAGGTTGGCCGCTCCCAGCACCCGCCGAAGAAGGGTTTCGGTGCTTTCCGGCCATAAAATAAGGGCGGGACAAGGAGCCTGGGCGATCTTTTTCAGATGGGAACACAGGGAGTTGGGTTCTTCTTCCCCGGCGGTGTCATAACAGGCGGCCCATTCCAGAAACTCCTGGGTCAGCTGGTGGTGAGGGTGTCGGGGGTCTTCCCACTGACCATAGCGCAGGGTTTCCCTTTGGCGCAGCCGCTCCATCCGTTTCTTTTCCGGGCAGCGCAGCAGCACCAGCAGGTCGGGGGTAAAGGGAGGGGCGGGAAACCAGCGGGTCACATCCCCATCCAGGATAAAGGAGGGAAACTGCCTGAGATCTTCTTCCAGCATCCGCCGCTGCTCTTCCACCGGCCGGGGAATGTCAAACTTCTCATCGGGCCACAGATAGTGGTCACTTTGCAGATGGGGCAGGCCGGTTTTTTGAGAGAGGGCTTTGGCCAGGGTGCTTTTCCCCGCCCCGGAGGCCCCCAAAAGCTGAAGGATCATGGTGTTTCCCCCTTTCCGTTGCAATTTGGATAGGGATATTTTATCATAAGGCCAGGGGAGAAACAAGGAGGGGTGCAGATGGACGGCGTGGAAAAAATCAAGGAAATACTGGAAAGCTGGAGCGGGGGTTGGGGCATCACCGAGGCACAGCCGGTGCTGGGGCGCATGAGGGAGGAAAAACGGAAAAAGGCCCTGGAGCAGATGCCGGGCCTTTCCGCTCTTTTGTGCTGCGTTCTGCCCTATTACGCCGGAGAAGAAGAGGGGAACCTGTCTCTGTATGCCCGGGGGGAAGACTATCACCAGGTGGCGGGGCGTTATCTGGAAGAAAGCTGCAAGCAGCTGGAGGAGCTGTTTCCCGGCCATACATTCCGGGGCTATGCAGATATTTCCCCCTATCCCGAGGTCTATGCCTGTGCCCGGAGTGGGCTGGGGAAAATCGGACAAAACGGCCTGCTGATCACGCCCCAGTGGGGAAGCTATGTGTTCTGCTGTCTGATCGCCTGTGACCTGCCTCTCACAGGGGGGAAGGAGCCGGAGCCTTGCCGGGGCTGTGGCCTGTGCCGGGCCGCTTGTCCTGGTGGGGCCCTGACGGAAGAGGGAAAGCTCATGGAGAGCCGGTGCCTTTCCGCCCTCACCCAAAGCCGGGGAGAGCTGTCCCCCTGGCAGGAAGATCTGATTGCCCGCAGCAAACGAATATGGGGCTGCGACATCTGCCAGCAGGTGTGCCCGGAAAACAAAGGGGTAAAAACCAGCTATATTGCAGAATTTACAGAGAATATTACGAAAAGTATAGAAAAACAGGATCTGGAGGGGCTTTCTGACCGGGCCTTCCGGAAAAAATATGCTGGGAAGGCCTTTTCTTTCCGGGGGATCAAACCCCTGAAACGGAACCTGGAACTGAAGGAAAAGAAGGAATAATCTCCCCCTGGGGGAGTGAAACTAATGCCAAAGCTCAAAATTAGAATCCGGGCCTGGACAGAGGGAGAAAAGGGTGTGGAAAAAGGAGGAAGCCATGGAGGTTTGGCATTTGATGAGCCCTGGTGCAGTGACGGTGGGGCCGGAGGAGTCGGTGGCCAGAGCGGCCCGGCTGATGGAGCGTCACGGCGTGGGGGCCCTGCCGGTGTGTGACGGAGAGGGGAGGGTCAAGGGCATCCTCACCGACCGGGATGTGGCGGTGCGCTGCGTGGCTCTGGGAGAAAGCCCGGAGGAAACGGCGGTGGGGCAGATCATGTCCCGCCATGTGCTCACCATCCCGCCGGGGGCCGACGCCCGTCAGGCTGCCCAGTTCATGGCCCAGGGGCAGGTGCGCCGACTGCCGGTGGTGGAGGATGGTGTTTTGCAGGGGGTGATCTCCCTGGGGGATGTGGCCAGATGCCAGGCCTGCCATCTGGAGACCCTGCGGGCCTTGGAGGAGATCTGCCGGGAGGGAGCGCCGGGGGAAGGGTGAAGCACTTTAAAAACCGGGAAAAAGCAGAATCATTTTGACACCCGCCTGGAAGGGGTGCTATACTGAATCCATATATCTTTTCCCTTTGGGAAAAAAGTAGGATTCGGCATCACCGGGGCGGTTTTTTCGCCCTTTCAGAAAAAGGATGGATGATACAATGATCGAAACAGTGACAACGGCTACCCTGGCCGAATACGAAGGGTTTATCAAGGGGCATCCCAAGGGCCATTTCCTCCAGTCCTCCAAATGGGGACGGCTGAAGGACAGCTGGAAGTGGGAGGCCATCGTCAGCCGGGATGGAGAAGGCAAGATCCGGGGCAGCCTGGCGGTGCTCATCCGCAAGGTTCCCGCCGCGCCCTATACCCTGATGTACGCTGGCCGCGGCCCGGTGTGCGACAGCCACGACAAGGAGACTTTGGCCGAACTGACCCAGGGGGCCAAAGAGCTGGCGAAAAAATACCATGCCTATTCTCTCATGATGGACCCGGACATCAAAAGCGAGGATAAGGAGTTCATCTCCATCATGAAGGAGCTGGGCTACAAGCACAGAGAGAGCGGCAAGAACTTTGAAGGGGTGCAGCCCAACTATGTGTTCCGCCTGGATGTGGCGGGCAAGAGCCTGGATGAGCTGATGGCCGCCTTCCACCAGAAGACCCGCTATAACATCCGCCTGGCCGGGCGGAAAGGGGTGGAGGTCATCTGCTGCAACGAGGAGCAGGTGAAAGAGATGCTGCCCCATTTTGCCCGGATCATGGAAGAGACCGGTCAGCGGGACGGCTTCATCACAAGACCCCAGAGCTATTTTGAAAAGCTGCTGCGGGAGATGGGAGAGGACGCCCGGCTGTATATGGCCATCTATAACGACAAGCCGGTGGCCGGCACCCTGGCCATCCACTTCGGCAACAAAGTCTGGTATCTCTACGGCGCTTCCTCCAACCAGTACCGGAATGTAATGCCCAACTATCTGCTCCAGTGGAACATGATCCAGTGGGCCGTGGAAGAAGGCTGCGATATTTATGATTTCCGGGGCGTCTCCGGAGATTTGACCCCGGAAAACCCCCTCTATGGCCTGTACCTGTTCAAAAAGGGCTTCAGCGGAGAGCTGGTGGAGTTCTGCGGGGAGCTGGAATACATCTATAAGCCTGTGGTCAATCTGGCCGTGGGCGCCGGAATGAAAATGGTGCGCACCCTGCGCCATGCCGCCTATGTGCGGAAAACCAAGAAGGACAAGCCCCAGGAAAACGCCAAAGAGACAGAGAAGCAGGAAGAAAAACAGGAAAACAAATAGCCCTTGGGGAAGGGGATAACAGATGAAACGGCTTGTGATCGAAGAAGAAAAGATCATACACAATCTGGAGGTCATCGGGGAAAAATCCGGCGGGGCCCCGCTGATCGCTGTGCTCAAGGCCAATGCCTACGGCCTGGGGATGCTTCCCATGGCCGACCTGCTCCGCCGTCAGGGAGTCAAGCGCTTCGGCGTCACCGAGCCGGAAGATGCCGTGGCCCTGCGGGACGGAGGATTTCTGGATGAGGAAATTCTCATGCTCCGCTCCACCGCCGTCAAGGAGGATATTGAGAAGATTCTGTCCTCCACTGCCACAGCGGCCATCGGTTCCTATGATGCGGCCGTGGCGGTAAACGGCATGGCGGAAGAAGCGGGAATGGTGGTGGATGTCCATGTGGAGATCGACACCGGCATGGGCCGCTATGGCTTCGAGCCTTCGGAACTGGAGCGGGTGCTTTCGGTGTTCCGCTTTATGGGAAATCTCCATGTCACCGGTATGTTCACCCATTTCCCCTCGGCCTTTGCCAGCCCCAAGGCTACCAGGGCCCAGTATGACAAATTGGTGGAAATGGCGGCCAAGGTGCGCCAGGCGGGCTTTGACCCAGGGATGCTCCACGCCGCCAATAGCGCCGCCTTGTTCCGCTGTGACCTGCCCTCTCTGGACGGGGTGCGCATCGGTTCGGCCATCGGCGGCCGCACCACGGCCAAGGGAGACACCGGGCTGCAGAAGACCGGACGGCTGGAAAGCCAGGTGGCCGAAGTCCGTTGGCTTCCGGTAGGCCACGGAGTGGGTTATGGCCCGGCCTTTGTCACAAAGCGTCCCACCAGAATCGCCGTCATCCCGGTGGGCTATTCCGACGGATTCATGGTGGAAAAGGGCCGGGACGCCTTCCGATTCCGGGACAGCCTGCGCTATGCCCTTGGAGATATGGCCAAATGGCTGCGGCGGAAAAAATTCTATGTAACGGTGGGAAATCGCCGGGTGCGGGTGCTGGGGCATGTGGGTCTCAACCATACCACGGTGGATGTGACCGACATCGACTGCCAGCCGGGGGAAATCGCTTTGTTCGATGTATCCCCCATGTTCGTGCCCCCCTCCATTCTCCGGGTCTACCGGTGAGGAAAAAGGACGCTCGTTCACGAAATATCCATTGAATCTTTTTTCCAGATGGGGTATAATAAGAACAATCCAAAGGGGGATTCCACCAATATTTTTAATAAAAACCACCAAGGAGGCGGCTACATATGAAAATGATTATTGCGATCCTCAATTCGGACGATGCTTCCACCGTCATCCATAACCTGATGAAGGAAGGTTATCAGATCACCAAACTGTCCACCACCGGCGGCTTTCTCCGGGCCGGGAATGTGACGGTGCTCATCGGCGTGGAGGACGACAAGCTGGAGCACTGCCTGGAGATCATCGGCAAGTACTCCAAGAGCCGCAAGCAGCTCATTCCCAGCAGCGCCGAAGCCGGCATCAGCTTCTATCCTTCCATGCCTGTGGAAGTGGTTGTGGGCGGCGCCACCATCTTCGTGCTGGATGTGGAACAGTTCAAGAAAGTCTGATCGATTATGCGTCTTTCGCATTTGTTGGGGAACGAGCGTCTCAAAGAGGCGCTCGCTCCCCTTTTCAAAGAGGATTTTCCTCAGTCTGTGATTCTGGAGGGGGCGGAGGGCCTGGGAAAGCGCACCGCCGCCTTTTCTATGGCCAAAGCCCTGATGTGCCAGGAAAAAGACGGGCCTTGCGGCCATTGCGGCCCCTGTGTGCGCATGGAGGCCGGTTCCCATCCGGACTACCGGCTGTTTAATCCGGAGGGAGGGCTGATCAAGGTGGACGATGTGCGGGAGATCCGCCGTCTGTCCTTCATCCGCCCCAGTGAAAGCAGCCAGAAGGTTTTTGTGCTCAACGACAGCGGCAAAATGAATCCCCAGGCCCAGAACGCTTTGCTCAAGGTGCTGGAAGAGCCCAGGGAGACGGTGTTTATCCTGCTGTGCCGTCAGGCCGAGGAGCTTTTGGAAACGGTGCGCTCCCGGTGTGTCCGCTATGCTCTGGAGCCTTTGCCCCGGCAGGTGGTGGAAGAGGAACTGGAAAAGCGCCAGCCGGAGAAAGAGCCGGAAGCAAGACGCCAGGCGGCGGAAAACTGCGGCGGATCTCTGGGCCGGGCCCTTCAGCTTCTGGAGGGAGCCGAGGGCAAGGGAAGCGCTGTGGCCCGCCGTTTTCTCGCGGCTTTGCACCAGGGAGAATGGCAGGTGCTCACCGCCTGTGTGGAAGCAGGGAGCCTGAATCGGGAGGAGTTTGCCCTTTTCTGCGATGAGGCCTGCGTGGGCCTGTGGCATTTGGCCCGGGAAAAGGGCGGGGAAGACTGGATTTTGTCCTTGTATGAATATGTGCGGGGCCTTTCGGCCCGCGTCCAATGGAACGCTTCGGTGTCCGCCATGAGCGGGGGACTGGCTGCCACTTGCGGCCAGCTGCTCTTTGCCGGGCCCCAAGGGAGGAAATATGACGGAAGTTATCGGAGTTCGTTTTAAAAAAGTAGGAAAAGTATATGATTTTGACCCGGTGAATCTGAAGGTGGACAAGGACAGCTATGTGATCGTGGAAACCGCCCGAGGGGTGGAGTACGGTCAGGTGGCCACGCCCAACCACGAAGTGGAGGACGATCAGATCGTCAAACCTTTGCGCCGGGTGCTCAGGGCCGCCACCGAAGAGGACAAAAAAACGGTGGAGGAAAACCAGCGCCTGGAGAAAGAGGCCTTCGCCATCTGCGAAAAGAAGATCCGGGCCCATCAGCTGGAAATGAAGCTGGTGGAGGTGGAATACACCTTTGACCGGGGGAAGATCCTCTTCTATTTCACCGCTGACGGCCGGGTGGATTTCCGGGAGCTGGTGAAGGATCTGGCGTCGGTGTTCCGCACCCGTATTGAGCTGCGGCAGATCGGCGTGCGGGACGAAGCCAAAATGCTGGGAGGACTGGGTGTGTGCGGCTGCCCCTTGTGCTGCGCCACCTTCCTGGATGATTTTGCCCCGGTGTCTATCAACATGGCCAAGGACCAGGGCTTGTCCCTCAACCCTTCCAAGATCTCCGGCAGCTGCGGCCGGTTGATGTGCTGCCTGAAATATGAAAACGAGGCATATCAGGATCTGCTGCGCACCACGCCGCCGGTGGATTCTTTGGTGGAGACTCCCAACGGCCAGGGCGTGGTCACCGAGATCAGCCTGCTGCGGGGATTCTGCAAGGTCCGGCTGGAGGACAGCAACGAAGCGCCCCGGCTTTATCGCAAGGATGAGCTGACGGTGCTGCGCCCCGGGCGCATCCGGGCCCGCCGCCCCAAGAACAAGTCGGCAGACCATGGGGAAGCTTCCCCCAAGGCCCAGGAGACCGGCCCCAAACCGGAACCGGTTTCCCAGAAGGCGGAGCCCGCTCTTGCCCTCAAAGTGGAAGAGGAACGGGGAGAAAGCCGGGAAAAGCCTCAGCGGCCCCAGCCTCGCCGTCCCCGGGAGAACCGTGAAAATCGTGAAAATCGGGAGAAGCGGGAGAACTGGGAGGGCAGAGAGAACAGAGAAAAGCGGGAGGGCCGCAATAACCGTGAGAGCCGTGAGAACCGGGAAGGCCGGGAAAACGGGGAGAATCGGGAAAACCGCAGCCGTCCGCCTCGCCGCTATCCCCCTCGCCGCCCCCGGAAAAACGGAGAAGGAAAGCCGGAGGGCAAAACTGAAGATTGATTCACAGCGCCTCGGAAATACGCCGGGGCGCTTTGTATGTCGAAAAAGTGGCTCAGGCCACTTTTTC
Organism: Intestinimonas sp. MSJ-38; assembly: GCF_018917925.1. Taxonomy (NCBI): domain Bacteria; kingdom Bacillati; phylum Bacillota; class Clostridia; order Eubacteriales; genus Intestinimonas; species Intestinimonas sp. MSJ-38. The sequence continues at coordinate 93,189 of NZ_JAHLPO010000004.1, forward strand.
GAGTTTTTGCAAGGGTCTGGCGGCGAGCCGCCGCTCCCATTCTTTTCTTTACCCAGGTAGGGCGTATGAGGCAGGGCAAAAAATATTTGCTTACGGAGGCACCCAGCACCTTGAGGAGTGTAAAAAAACCGGCGCACAGGTCGCGGCTTTTTGCGGATGGATGAAGGGAAGAGCGAAAAGCCCTCTTACATAACAAGGTTTTTCGACAGTCTGAGCGCCTCGGAAATATGCCAGGGCGCTTTTCCATGGATCAGGCATAAGAAGTGGGACAGGGGCATAGGTATAAAGCACAATGAGGAACACATGGAGGTGCTTTATGCTGATTTTCACCACCAAGCTGAACAAAAAGAAGCTGCTCGCCCTGGTGATCGGGGCCTTTGTCCTGATAGGAGCGGTGATTTTGCTGTGGCCCCACAAGGAGGAGGGAGCTCCTGTTTCCAGTATGGGAAGTCTGGAGGGAGCGGGGAACTATCTCCAGTCCCTGGGGTACGAACTGGAAAAGGAGCCGGTGCGCCAGGAGGACATCACCTTGCCCAAGAAGTTTGACTCGGTCTATGAGGAATACAACAACCTGCAAAAGGAATGCGGCTTCGATCTTTCCCCCTATAAGGGGAAGAATCTCACTTTGTACACCTATCGCCTGACAAACTACCCCGGCGAGCCGGAGGCCATGGCCGATGTGCTTCTGAAAGGGGAGAAGGTGGTGGGCGGATCAGTGTATTCCGCCGCTCTGGACGGTTTTATGCACGGGCTGCGCCCGGTATCGGACGCTCAGGATAGCTCTTCCAATCCGTGAAAATGGGAGCGGGCCATGGCCCGCTTCCCCTTTTTTGCCTGCCCTTTCCCTTACAAATGACGGAAACAAAGCAGCTGGAGAAAAGTTCTATAAAATATTTTGCAAATAATTGTTGAAATTCATAGAAAAATACATTAAAATAGACATAGCGCTTTCTCGCAATTTATTGAAATTAGACAAAGGGTGGTTTTGATGGCAGCACGCTTGTTTCAGAGCATCTTGCTGGAAGTGAAGGACAATGTGGATTTTATCCTCGGAGTGGTGGACAACACCGGTGTGATCACCGCCTGCACTGAACTGAAATTTATCGGCGAAAGCATCGAAGCCGCCGTGGAATTTTTCAAAATGGGCCTGGAAGAAGGCCAGGCCGGCGGCTATACTTTCCATATGATCGGCGGGTATGAAGCCGGGGCCGAAAACGCTGTTTTTGCCGGCAGTATCGGAGAGCGGGCCACCTTGGTGTGCGCCCTCACTGCGGTAGCCATCAAGAACAGCAAGACCCAGTACGATGAAAAGCATGACAAGGTGACCTTTATCAAAAAGATTATTTTGGACAACATCCTCCCCGGGGATATCTATATCAAATCCCGGGAGATGCATTTCGTCAGCGACTGCAAGCGGGTGGCTTACAGCGTGCGCATGGAGGACCGGCAGGATGCCGCCGTCATGGAGGCCTTGGTCAAGCTCTTCCCCGACCGGCAGAAGGATTTCGTCATCACTATCAGTGAAAGCGAGATCGCTTTGATCAAAGAGCTGAAAAACGGCGATGCCCGGGAGGTCTCCCGCATTGCCGAACAGATGGACAAGGCTCTGGACGAAGAGGTGGGTATTCCCCATGTGATCGGCATCGGCTCGGTGGTGGGCCAGCTGAAAGACATCGCCCGCTCCTTCAAGGAAGCTCAGATCGCCGTGGATGTGGGCCATGTGTTCAATGAGGACAAGACGGTGATGAACTTTGAAAACCTGGGCATCGGCCGTCTGATCTACCAGCTCCCCACCACCTTGTGCGAAATGTTCTTGTCCGAAGTCTTTAAAAAAGGCTCCATCGACTCTCTGGATGAGGAGACTCTCTTCACCATCCAGAAGTTCTTTGAAAACAATCTGAATGTCTCCGAAACCTCCCGGAAGCTGTTTGTCCACCGGAATACCCTGGTTTACCGGCTGGAAAAGATCAAGAAGCTCACCGGGCTGGATCTGCGGGAGTTTGACAACGCCATCGTGCTCAAAGTGGCCCTGATGGTCAAGCAGTACCTCCGCTCCCGGGAGACCATGGCGTAAAAAAAATCACAGGGACCGCTTTGTCCCCCTTCCCCTCTGAGGGGGAGGGGGACGAGACGGCCCTTGTCCTTATGCTGCCCAAAAGGGGCAAAAAAGAAAGAGGGGAGGCGGAGGCCGGACCATGATTAAGTTAGTGGATGCTTACAAGACCTATGACAACGGCACCAAAGCCCTGAACGGTGTGAATCTGGAGATAGCAGACGGGGAATTCGCCTTTATTGTGGGCCCTTCGGGCTCGGGCAAATCCACCATGATGAAGCTGCTCATCGGGGAGATCCGTCCCACCAGCGGCAAGGTGTATGTAAACGATTTCGACCTGACCACCATCAAGAACCGGCAGTTGCCCTATATGCGCCGGACGGTGGGCGTGGTTTTTCAGGATTTTCGCCTGATCGATAAAAAGACAGTGTTTGAAAATGTGGCTTTTGTGATGCGGGCCGTGGGCACACCTCCCCGGATCATCAAAAAGCGGGTGCCCTATGTGCTGGACCTGGTGGGCGTGCTCCACAAGGCCCGGCGCCATCCCGATGAGCTGTCCGGCGGTGAGCAGCAGAGAGTGGCCATCGCCCGGGCGTTGGTGAATAACCCCAGTGTTATCATCGCCGACGAGCCCACGGGCAACCTGGACCCGGCCCGTTCTCTGGAGCTTATGACCCTCCTGGGCAAGATCAACGCCCTGGGTACCACTGTGCTGGTGGTCACCCACGAAAAAGAATTGGTCAATCAGTTCGGCAAGCGGGTCATCAGCATTGACAGGGGCCAGGTAGTGGGGGACCACACCGGCGGTTATTACGACGATTTGGAGAAAAGCGGGTATCAAATTGATGAAGCGTTTTAATCTGAGATATTATCTGAAAGAGGGCATCAGCAATTTCTTTTCCCATCGGCTGATGTCGGTGGCGGCCATCACGGTCATTGCCGCCTGCCTGCTCATCACCTCCAGCTTCAGCCTGGTGGCCTACAACCTGGGAATCCAGGTGGCCGATCTGGAGACCCAGAGCGAAATCATGCTGTGGGTGGATGAGACCTACACCCGTCCCCAGGCCCAGGCCCTGGAAGAGGAAATCAAACAAGTGGACAATGTGGAGACGGTGGAATTTATCCCCAAGGAAGAATCCCTGGAGGATTATAAGGAGCAGATGGGAGACGACGCCTACATACTGGAAGGTCTGGAAAACGACAATCCCCTGCGGGATGGTTACCGGATCGTTATGAAGGATGTGTCTCTCCACCAGGAGACAGTGGATGCCCTGGAAAAGATCGACGGCATCGCCAGCACCACCAGCAAAAAGGAATTTTCCGATAAACTGGTAAAGATGCGCAGCGTGGTCAACGCCATCAGCTATACACTGATCGCCATGCTGGGAGCAGTGTCCATCTTTATCATCTCCAACACCGTCAAGCTGGCCATGTTTGCCCGGCGGGAGGAGATCGCCATCATGCGCATGGTGGGCGCCACCAATCACTTTATCCGCTCCCCTTTTATTGTGGAAGGTCTGGTGCTGGGAGAGATCGCAGCCCTTGTGGCCTTTGGTTTGGAATGGCTGATCTATGACTATATCGCGGAAGGCGTGGTGGGCAGCACCGGCCTGATGGAAATGGTGGCCTTTCCCCAGTTCGCCCTGCCTTTGCTGCTGCTGATGCTGGCGGCAGGGTTGGTGTTGGGCTCCGGGGGCAGCGTGCTCACCATCCGCAAATTCCTGAAAGTGTAACGGACCAGAAAGGAAGGATAGGAAGATGAAACGAGCCAAGAAAAAAACAATCACCCGGGTGGTGGCCGGCGCCATTGCCGGACTTCTGGCCGGGCTGATGCTCTTCGGCCTTGTGGCCGATCTGTTTTTCCGTGTCAGCGCTTCGGCGGCATCCCAGAGCGATGTGGATGCTTTGAAAGACAAGCTGGAGGAGCAGGCGGCGGAAAAGAAGGAGCTGCAAGCTGAACTGAACAGCATCGACAGCGAAAAAGCCACCGTGAAAGAGCAGATCGAAGCGCTGGACGCCCAGATCAACAGCACGGAAGAACAGATCGAACTGCAAAACGACCTGATCGACAGTCTGGAAGAGATGATCGCCCAGAAGGAAGAGGAATTGGTCGAGGCTCGGCAGAAGGAAGAAGAACAGTACGAAAAGTTCAAGACCCGTGTGCGGGTGATGTATGAGCAGGGAGAGACCAGCTATCTGGAAGTGCTGCTCTCTGCCGATGACCTTTCGGATTTCCTGTCCAAATACGAGATCGTCAGCCAGATCGCGGAATACGATAAAAACCTGTTTGAAGAGCTGAAGGCCCTGAAAGAGGAGATCGCCCAGACCAAGGCTGAGCTGGAAGAGGACCGTCAGCAGGCGGAAAATGCCCGCAAAGAGCTGGAAGTGTCCAAGAGCGAGCTGGATACCCAGCTGGCCAATCGCTCCCAGGCCATGAAGGAACTGGAGAGTGCCGCAGAAGAAGTGAAGGCCTCTTTTGCGGAAATCGAAGCGGAAGAGAATTCCATCAACGCCCAGATCGATAAGATCGTCAAGGAGATGGAAGCAGAGGCCGAGCGGAAGCGCCGGGAAGCAGAGGCCGAGCGGAAGCGCCGGGAAGAGGCGGCCCGGGGTGGCGGCGGTTCTAGTTCTTCCGGCACCACCCAGGTGGGAAATTACACCTATCCTCTGCCTTCGGGCTATCGCACTGTCAGCAGTAGGTTCGGCTACCGGAACCATCCGGTGACCGGGCGATATAAGCTCCACACCGGTGTGGATATCTCGGCCCCCAACGGCACACCCATTTATGCCGCTCAGTCGGGCACCGTCATCATCGCCGGTTACAGCAGCGCCTGGGGCAATTATGTGGTCATCAACCATGGCAATGGCATTACCACCCTCTATGCCCATATGAGCAAGATCCTCACCACCAAGGGCGCCGCAGTCAGCGCCGGCCAGCAGATCGGCAAGGTGGGTTCCACCGGTTATTCCACCGGCAACCATCTGCACTTTGAGGTGCGCCAGAATGGCAGCTACCAGGATGGCGGCCGGATCCTGGGCCTGTACTAAGCAACAAATCATCGCAAGGAGAAGCCCTGTTCATGAAGAAAAGATTCACCCTGGGTTCCACCCTGATGCTCCTGATGCTGGCGGTGGTGACCACCTTCAATATCACCTTCTATGTGGCTTCGGAGTATTATAACGCCCGCTTGGGCAACTTCGAGGAGATGGAAGGGGAATACCAGCAGCTGAAAGAGGTCTCCCAGCTGGTAGATAAATATTTTGTGGGAGAATACGATAAGCAGGAAATGATGGATCAGGCCCTGAAAGGTTATATCCAGGGCACCGGGGATCAGTGGTCCTCCTATCTCACCGAAGAAGAATACAAAGCGGTGATGGAAAAGCGGGAAGGGGTGTATGCCGGCGTGGGCATCACCATTTCCACCGCTACCGACGGAAGCTATTATGTGATCACTGCTGTCACCGAGGATTCTCCCGCCCAGAAGGCCGGTATCCAGCCCCTGGATCTGCTGGTGGCCGTGGATGGGGAGAGCGCTGCCGAAATGTCCTTTGACGATCTGAGCGACCGGGTCAAAGGAGAGCCGGGCAGCGAAGTTACCCTCACCATTCTGCGGGAAGGGGTGCAGCAGAAATACACCCTCCAGCGGGAAGAGGTGCAGACCCCTGGGGTCAAGGCTCAGATGCTGGAAGGCAACATCGGCCTGATACGCATCGAGTCCTTCTCCAAAAATGTGGAACAGGAGTTTTCCCAGAAGCTCCAGCAGCTGCTGGATGACGGGGCCCAGGCTCTGGTGTTCGATGTGCGTTTCAATCCCGGCGGATTTGTGGATGTGCTGGTGAATATGCTGGATGAGCTTCTGCCCAAGGGTACTGTCATCAGCATCACCGACAAGGCCGGAGAGAGCACCACTTATTCTTCCGATGAAGAGTGCGTCAAGCTGCCGATGGCTGTGCTGTGCAATGAGTATTCCATCAGCGCTGCGGAGTTTTTCGCCGCCAGCTTGCAGGAATATGGCGTGGCCACTGTGGTGGGCGAGCATACCCTGGGCAAGGGCTATGCCCAGACCATGATTCCCCTCACCGGTGGCGGAGCTCTCAATCTGTCCACCAGCCGGTATTACACCGCCAAGGGCGTCAGCCTGGCCGGTGTGGGTATTACCCCGGATGTGGAGTCCTCCCTCAGCGAGGACAAGCTCAACCGGTTCTATACTCTCCAGCCGGAAGAGGACGACCAGCTCCAAAAAGCTCTGGAAGTGCTGCGGCAGCAGATGAGCGAAAATTAAATGAAGCAATAAAAACGGGCGGCCTTTCATGGCCGCCCGTTCAGACTGTCGAAAAACCTATATAACGAAAAGGGTCGTCCGCCCTACCCCTATAAATCCGCAAAAAGCCGCGACCTGTGCGTGGCTTTTTGCACTTCTCAAGGGCGGGGCGCCCCGCTGGTCCGGTGGCCGGACGGCCATACTTTCTTTGCCTTTCTGCATCGGACCTGCCCAGCACGGGAGCGCAGTATGGGAGCGGAGGCACTCCGCCAGCCCCTTGCAAAAACTCGAAAAAGTGGCCTAAGCCACTTTTTCGACACGCTCAAAAACGGGCGGCCTTTCATGGCTGCCCGTTTTGCTGCGCCGGACATAGCAGCCCCTCCCGGAACATAAATATAATGAAAAAGGGGAGGGTGCCGGATATGATCGCATATTTTGAAACGGTGGAGGAAGAAAAGAAGCGGGGCCTTTTTTGGAAAAAACATCTGGAGACGGAGCTGCGGCCGGTGGGGAGGGCTTCTTTCCTGACGGTCCGCTTGCCGGTGCCCTCCGGCACGGGAGAACATAAAGTGGAAAAACGGGTGGAATGGGCCATGGAACAGATGAAGAAAAGAGGGGTTCACCGCCTGGCCACAGGGGAGAAGTGGCGGAACAAGGCGCTGGAAATGGGGATGCTGGCGGTGGAAGAAGGGACGGCCTGGCGGCAGGGGGCCGGACTGGGGGCACTGTGGGCCCTTCACAGCCGGGGGATTCCTTTGGAGCAGGCCTTCTGCCGTCTGGAGGCCGCCCGATGTGATCGGGATGTGGTGCGCTGCGCCAGAATTCTGGGGGGAAAGGTGCGGTATCTGTCGGTGAGCGTCAAAGTGGGACAGCAGGAGCTGGAGGAGGCGCTGTATGAACAGTTCGGCATTGCCCCCCAGCAAAGTGCACCGCCGGAATACCCCTGCCTGCGCATCTGTTTTCCCCAGCCGGGAGAGAAGGGGGAGACAGGGGAGGATCTGCTGATGCTGGCCCCTGGCGGCTGGCCGGGGCTGCGGTTTGTATCCCCCCAGTGGGCCAGGGAGCAAAAACCGTCTGGGATGGGGGATACTTTGTATGCAGCCATGCTGCTGGAAAGCGGCCTGTGCCGTCCGGAAGATCTGGGAGCAGAAGGCAGCCAGGAGGGGGAAACCCAGGCCTCTTTCCCCCATCCTGGGGAAAACCACGCTTGACACATGGGAACGAGCACCATATAATGTGAAGTATTATCCTGAATATCTATGCCCATTTCCAGGGGCAAAGGGGAGGAAACTATGCAAAAGCAATTTATGCTGACCGAAGAAAGGCTCAAAGAGATCAAAGATGAGCTGGAATATTTGAAGACCGTCCGGGAGAAAGAAGTGGCCGAGCAGATCAAGGAAGCCCGTTCTTTCGGCGACCTTTCGGAGAACAGTGAATACGACGAGGCCAAAAACGAACAGGGCAAGCTGTATTCCCGCATCGCCGAGCTGGAGAATGTGATCGCCGGCGCGGTGATCATCAACGAGGACTCCATCACCACCCAGCATGTGAGCATGGGTACCCGGGTCACCGTGGTGGAAGAGGGCTTTGAGGATGAGCCTGAGGAATATGCCATCGTGGGCTCCCAGGAGGCCAACCCTGTCCAGGGCCGCATCTCTGATGAGTCCCCGCTGGGCAAGGCTCTTTATGGCCATGGCGTGGGCGATACCGTGGTAGTGGAAGCTCCCGACGGCGCCATCACCTATCGGATCGTGGCCATCGATCGGTAAAAAGGAAGAAAAAACGGCTGCAGCGGAAATGGCTGCGGCTGTCTTTTGATATGGAGGAAGATTATGAAGGAAGAAAAGAGCGCTGTGGCAGCCGAGCAGGCCGCTCAGCAGGAAATGGGGGAATTGCTGCGCATCCGCCGGGACAAGCTGGCCGCTTTGCAGCAGGAGGACAAGAACCCCTTTGCCATCACCAAGTACCCTGTGGACCATTACGCCGCCCACATCAAGGAAGAGTTTGCCGGCATCGCCAATGAGGAGGAGACCGGCAAGGTCGTCCGCCTGGGCGGCCGTTTGATGAGCAAGCGGCTGATGGGCAAAGCCAGCTTTGCCGATCTGCGGGATTCCACCGGAGACATCCAGCTCTATGTCCGCCGGGACAATGTGGGCGAAGAAGAATATGCCGCCTTCAAAAAGTTTGATATCGGCGATGTGGTAGGCGTGGAAGGTGAAGTCTTCCGCACCAAAATGGGCGAGATCAGCATCAAGGTGGAGAAGATCCAGCTGCTGTCCAAGAGCCTGCGTCCTCTGCCGGAAAAGTGGCATGGCCTGAAGGATACCGACCTGCGCTACCGCCAGCGGTATGTGGATCTCATCGTCAATCCCGAGGTGAAGGACACCTTCATCAAGCGCAGTCAGATCCTGCGGGAGATCCGCGCTTACCTGGACGGCCAGGGCTTCCTGGAGGTGGATACCCCCATTCTGCTGCCTCTGGAGATCGGTGCTTCCGCCCGTCCTTTCGTCACCCATCATAACACACTGGATATGGATATGTACCTGCGCATCGAAACCGAGCTGGCCCTCAAGCGGCTCATCGTGGGCGGGTTTGACCGGGTGTATGAAGTGGGCCGTATCTTCCGCAACGAAGGCATGGACACAAAGCACAACCCGGAATTCACCAGCATCGAGCTGTACCAGGCCTTCACCGATTACAAGGGCATGATGGACCTGGTGGAAGATCTGTATAAGCACCTGGCCAAGACCGTCTGCGGCAGCCTGACCATCCCCTATATGGGTCAGACCATTGATATGAGCCATTGGGAGCGTCTGACCATGGTGGAAGCGGTGAAAAAGTATTCCGGCTGCGACTACTATACCTGGGAGACCGACGAAGACGCCCGGAAGGCCGCAAAGGAGAAGAATGTGCCGGTGCCTGCCAATGCCACCAAGGGCGCTGTGCTGGTGGAGCTGTTCGATGCCTTTGTGGAAGAGAAGCTGATCCAGCCCACCTTCATCTACGACTATCCTGTGGAAAACAGCCCCCTGGCCAAGCGGAAGAAGGACGAGCCGGCCTTCACCGAGCGGTTTGAGTATTTCATCAACGCCATGGAATTCGGCAATGCCTTCAGCGAGCTGAACGATCCCATCGATCAGAAGGAGCGCTTTGAAAAGCAGGTGGCCCTGCGGAAAGCAGCCAACCCCAAGGACACCAGCCAGGTGGACTACGATTATATCAACGCTTTGGAGTATGGCCTGGCTCCCACCGGCGGCCTGGGCTTTGGCCTGGACCGGCTGGTGATGCTGCTCACCGATTCTGCCAGCATCCGGGATGTGCTGCTCTTCCCCACAATGAAGCCATTGGACAACAAGAACGATTCTCAGAAGAAGGAAGAGGAGCCCGCCGCTGCTGCTCCCGCAGTAGAGCAGAAGGTGGAGGAGATCGATTTCTCCCAGGTGGAAGTAGAGCCTCTGTTTGCCGATTTTGTGGACTTTGAAACCTTTGCCAAGTCGGATTTTCGGGCGGTGAAGGTAAAGGAATGCACTGCGGTGCCCAAGAGCAAGAAGCTGCTGAAGTTTGTGCTGGACGATGGCTCGGGAGAAGACCGGGTGATCCTCAGCGGCATTCACGATACCTATGAGCCGGAGGAACTGGTGGGCAAGACTTTGATCGCCATCACCAACCTGCCCCCTCGCAAGATGATGGGCATTGATTCCTGCGGTATGATCATTTCGGCGGTTCATCATGAAAATGGCGTGGAGAAGCTCCATTGCCTGATGGTGGACAGCCATATCCCCGCCGGCGCCAAGCTGTATTAAAAAAACGCAGCTTTCGCTGGGGGAAAACAGGAAGAAACCTTTCTTTCCCTTTTGGACGAAGAACGCAAGCGGGCCTGACGCCAATGGCGTCAGGTCTGTCTGCGCTTTTCCAGAAAGCCGGATTTTGGGAAAAGTCCAAAGGATCGACGGGACGCAGGTCCCGGAGGGAGACCAATATGCAGTCATTCAAAAGCAAGCTAAAGCGTTTTGGCAGAGAGCATTTGAAAAGCATTCAGCGGCGCAACGCCGCGGTGCGCCGGGCCGCACCGGTGCGGGTGATGGCCGTGGGGTTTGCCGCCGTGATCTTGATCGGCACCCTGCTGCTGATGCTGCCCTTTGCCACCCGCAGCGGGGAAAGCGCCGGTGCGGTCACCGCGCTGTTCACCGCCACTTCGGCCACCTGTGTCACAGGGCTGGTTGTGGAAGATACCTATCTGTTCTGGAGTCCCTTTGGTCAGGCGGTCATCCTCTGCCTGATCCAGACCGGCGGGCTGGGATTTATGACCATTGCCATCGCCCTGTCCCTGCTGCTGCGGCGGAAGATCTCTTTGCGGGAGCGGCGGCTGGTGAGCACCTCGCTGAATATGGACGGGCTTTCCGGTATGGTGCGTCTGGTGAAGCGGGTGCTTTGCGGCACATTGCTGTTTGAAGGCATGGGAGCGCTGATTCTGTCGGTACGCTTTGCCCGGGACTATGGAATCCTGGGCGGAATCGGCCGAGGGATCTTTCACTCGGTCTCGGCCTTCTGCAACGCCGGGTTTGATATTCTGGGCGACCAGGGCGCCTATATTTCCCTGGGGGGCTATACCGGGGATTTCGCGGTGACGGTGACCATCAGCCTGTTGATCATTCTGGGCGGCCTGGGCTTTTTTGTCTGGAGCGACATCTATTCGGCCCGGGACAACAAGGGCCGGCTCCACACCCAGAGCAAGATCGTGCTGCGCTCCACCGCCCTGCTGTTGCTGCTGGGCACGGTGTTCTTCTTCATCGCAGAATACGAAAATCCCCAGACCATGGGCAATCAGGGCTTTTTCGGCCGGCTGCTGTCCGCCTTTTTCCAATCCACCACCACCCGTACGGCGGGCTTTGCCCAGCTGAACCAGGCCTATCTCACCGGGGCCTCCAAGGCCATGAGTGTGGCGCTGATGTTTGTGGGCGGTTCCCCCGGCAGTACGGCAGGCGGTGTCAAGACGGTGACACTGGCCGTGCTTCTCATGGCGGCGCTGTCCTCTTTGCGGGGCACTTACCAGACCACTGTGGGCGGCCGGTCCATTTCCTATAAGCTGGTGATGGATGCTTTGTCGGTGTTTCTGCTGGGCATCTGCTCGGTGGCCGTCGGTACCTTTTTGCTGTCGGCCTTTGACGGAGTCACCCTCAGCTCGGCCCTCTTTGAATGTACTTCGGCTTTCGGCACGGTGGGCCTCACATTGGGCATCACCACGGAGCTTTCCACCCCCTCGCTTCTGGTGCTGGCGGCGCTGATGTATATGGGACGGGTGGGTATCATCACCATCGGCATGGCCGCCATGATGCGCGGCAAAAAGGACGCCAAGATCAAATACCCCGAAGCACGGGTGATGATCGGCTAAAGGAGGAAACAAGATGGAATCGTTTGTGGTCATCGGCCTGGGGCGTTTCGGCATGACCCTGGCCAGGGAACTGTACCGCCTGGGCCATGAAGTGCTGGCGGTGGACAAGGACGAAGAAGCGGTGCACCGGGTGTCCGACTCGGTGAGCCATGCCATCACCGCCGACGCCCGGGATGAGCAGGTGCTCAAATCCATCGGCGTGCGGAATTTCGATCATGCGGTGGTGGCCTTTGCCGACAACATCCAGGACAACATCCTCATCACCCTGATGCTCAAGGAGCTGGGGGTGAAGAATGTCATTGCCAAAGGCAACGACGATCTGCATGTTAAGGTGCTCAAACGCATCGGCGCCGACCGGATCGTCTTCCCCGAGGCCGATATGGGCGCCCGGTTCGCCCAGATGGTGGCCTCCAACAACATCATCGACTATATCGATATTTCTGAGGATTATTCCATTGTGGAAGTGGCGGCCCCCGACCGGTGGGGCGGCAAGAGCATCCGTCAGATCGATGTGCGGGCCCGTTACGGCATCAACATCCTGGCAGTCAAGACCCACAACGGCGAGACCATCCATGTTTCTCCCGAGCCGGATTATGTGATCCGCCGGGGAGATGCGCTGGTGGTCATCGGCGCCAACGACGATATCAAGAAATTGGGGTAATTATGGAAGAGATAACCAGCCGGGACAATCCCCGCATCCGCCGGGTCTGCCGCCTGATGGACAGCAAACGGACAAGGGAAAAGGAAGGGCTGTTCTGCTGCGAAGGGGAAAAGCTGCTGGGGGAGGCCCTGGCGGCGGGCGTGGAAGTGGTTCAGGTCTTTCTCAGCCGGGACCTGCCTTTGGAGCAGCAGCGGGACAGAGGCGTGCCCACCTTTTTGGTGCCACCCTCTCTCATGGCCCAGATGAGCGGCGTGGAAAGCCCCCAGGGCGTGCTGTTTGTCTGCCGTATTCCCGCCCCCCGGAAGGATCTGCCGGAAGGAGCCTGTCTGGTGCTGGAAGATGTGCGGGACCCGGGAAATGTGGGCACCATTTTGCGCACGGCCGAGGCTTTTTCCCTGCCGGTGGTGCTGACGGGAAACTGTGCCGAACTGTATAACCCCAAGGTGGTTCGCTCCACCATGGGCTCCGTGTTCCGGTGCAAAGTGTTCCGCCTGTCCCGGCCGGAGCTTTGGCAGGCGCTGGAGGAAAGAAACATCCCCCTGTATGCCGCCGCCTTGAGCGAAAGCGCTCAGGACATCCGGCAGGTGGATCTGAAAGGGGCGGCGGTGGCCATCGGCAACGAGGCTCACGGCGTCAGTGCGGAGCTTCTGGAGCACAGCCGGGGCCAGGTGATCATCCCCATCCAGGGGGCCGAGTCCCTCAATGCCGGAGTGGCGGCTGCCCTGTGTATGTGGGAGATGCGCCGTTAGGCCGTTAGGCCGTTAGGAGGAAAACCGATGGAAGCTGTGCTGGTCCATATCTGGCTGCGGGAAGAGGCCAGGCTGCCCACCCGCCGCATCCGGGAGGCCCGGGAGCGTTTCGGAGGAGCATTGGGAGCCTGCCGTGCTTTGAAAGAGGGCGATCCCTTTTTCACGCCCCGGGAGCGGGAGCAGGGAGCCAAAGCCGTCTGGGAAAAAGCGGAGCAGGTGCTGGAGAACTGCCAGAAGGCAGGGGCCCGGGCGATTTGCTTTGAAGAGGCGGAATATCCGGAGGCGTTGCGGCAGATCTACGATCCGCCGGCGGTGCTCTATCTGCGGGGCACCATGCCCCAGTGGGAGGAGATGCCGGTCCTGGCCATTGTGGGAAAGCGCAAGGCCAGCCCTTTGGGGCTGGAGACCGCCCGCCGCTTTGCCCAGGTGCTGTCGGCCCATGGCTTTCTCATCGTTTCCGGCCTGGCCCAGGGTGTGGATGGAGCGGCTCACCAAGGGGCGCTGGAAGGTCCCACTCCCACGGTAGCTGTGCTGGGCACGGCCATTGACCAGTGTTATCCCGCTTCCCACAACGGATTGCTGCGGCGGATTCTGGAGAAAGAGGGCGCCGTTCTCAGCGAGTATCCTCCGGGCCGTCGGGGCTATCCCGGCTATTTTCCCCGGCGCAACCGGATCATCTCCGGCCTGAGCCTGGGGGTGCTGGTGGTGGAAGCGGCCAGGAAAAGCGGCAGTCTGATCACGGCGGCCACCGCATTGGAACAGGAGCGGGATGTGTTTGCCGTTCCCGGTTCCATCGACAGGCCGGAGTACGAAGGCAGCAATCAGCTCATCCGCTCGGGGGCCATTTTGTGCACAAACCCGGTGGAAATCTGTGAAGAATATGCCGGGCGCTTTCCTGGAATTGTGATGGGGCTGGAAGAGAAAGCCCAGGAGAAAGAGCCTGAGCAGGAGATGCCCCAGTCTGCTTCCGGCAAGAGAAAACCGGCGCCAGCAGGACTGACCGGCCGGGAAAAGCTCATTGTGGACAGCATGGACGGCCTGACCCACATCGATGTGATCTGTCAGAACACCGGTCTGGCCACAGGGGAAGTGCTCACCAGCCTGACCATGCTCCAGATCCGGGGTGTGGTGCGGGAGCGGGGCGCAAAATATTTTGAAATCATATGAAAACCATAGTATCATATTGTAGATAGATGGGCCTTGCCCCAGAATGGGGGAGGCCAAAGAAATGGGCGGCCCGCAGCAGGAGCCGCCGGGAGGAACGCAATGTCAAAATTACTCATTGTGGAATCGCCGGCCAAGGCGAAAACCATCGGCAAATACCTGGGGGCTGACTATGTGGTCAAGGCATCCATGGGGCATTTGCGGGATCTGCCCAAAAAGAAGATGGGCGTCGACATCGACGGGGACTTTACCCCCCAATACGAGCCCATCGAGGGCAAGGACAAAATCATCGACGAGCTGAAAAAAGCGGCGGAGGAAAGCGATTTCGTCTACCTGGCCACCGACCCGGACCGGGAAGGGGAAGCGATTTCCTGGCATCTCAAGGAGATGCTCCATCTGCCCGACAGCAAAACCAAGCGGGTCACCTTCAACGAAATTACGAAAAAAGCGGTGCTCGCCGGGGTGGAACATCCCCGGGACATCGATATGAATCTGGTGGATGCCCAGCAGGGCCGGCGGATTCTGGACCGGATCGTGGGCTATCAGCTCTCCCCCTTCCTGTGGCGGAAGGTGCGGGCCGGGCTGTCGGCCGGCCGGGTCCAGTCGGCGGTCACCCGTCTGATCGTGGACCGGGAGCGGGAGATCCAGGCTTTTGTGCCCAAGGAATATTGGTCCATTGATGTGACCCTCACCGCCGGGCGGAAGAATTTCACCGCCGGTTTTTATGGAACGGCAGAGGGCAAAATGGAGCTTTCCAGCCAGGAGGAGACCGAAAAGGTGCTCTCCGCCATCGACGGGGCGGGCTATCGGGTGGAAAAGGTGAAGAAGGCCAAAAAGAAGCGGACGCCTGCGCCTCCGTTCATCACCTCCACCTTGCAGCAGGAGGCTTCCCGGAAGCTGTCCATGACGGCCAAGCGCACCATGATGGTGGCGCAGGAGCTGTATGAAGGCGTGTCCATCGAGGGCCAGGGGCTCACCGGTCTGATCACCTATATGCGTACCGACTCCCTCCGCGTCTCCGATGACGCCCTGGCCGCCGCCCGGGATTACATCGGCGGCCGGTTTGGCAATGACTATCTCCCCGCCAAACCCCGGCATTACAAAACCAAGAAGAACGCCCAGGACGCCCACGAAGCGGTGCGTCCCACCAATCCTCTGCTGGACCCGGAGAGCATCCGCAGCAGTTTGTCTGCCGATCAGTATAAGCTGTATAAGCTGATCTGGTCCCGGTTCACCGCAAGCCAGATGACCGATGCCATGATGGACACCACATCGGTGGACATTGGCTGCAACGGCTATATTTTCCGGGCCACTGGTCAGACGGTGGCATTCCCCGGTTTCCTGGCCCTGTACGAAGAGGGACTGGACGAAGTGCGCAGCGACGATGAGCTGGCGCCTTTGCCGCCCCTCAGCGAAGGCGACGAGCCCAAGCACAAAAAGACCGAGCCCAAGCAGCACTTCACCCAGCCGCCGGCCCGGTATACCGAAGCCTCCCTCATCCGCACCATGGAGGAAAAGGGCATCGGCCGTCCCAGCACCTACGCCCCCACCATTTCGGTGGTTCTGGGCCGGGATTATGTGGTGAAGGAGGGCAAGTCCCTGCGTCCCACCCCACTGGGTGAGGCCGTCACCGATCTGATGATCGACAAGTTCCACGATGTGATCGACATCAAGTTCACCGCCGGTATGGAGCGGCAGCTGGACGAAGTGGAACAGGGCAACACCAATTATGTGGATATCCTGCGCAAGTTCTACACCGGTTTCTCGGGCGAGCTGGAGAAGGCGGAAAAGGACCTGGAGAAAAAGCGCATCAAGATCAAGGACGAGGAGACCGATGTGGTCTGCGAGCTGTGCGGCCGGAAGATGGTCATCAAATCCGGCCGGTTCGGAAAGTTCCTGGCCTGCCCCGGTTATCCCGAGTGCAAAAACACCAAGCCCATCACCGAGGACACCGGCGTGCTGTGTCCCCTGTGCGGAGCCAAGGTGGTGAAGAAAAAGTCCCGCAGCGGCTATTACTATTACGGCTGCGAGAAAAATCCCACCTGTACCTTTATGACCTGGGATAAGCCCACCAACAAAAAGTGCCCCAACTGCGGCGAGCCTCTCTATAAGCGCTATACCAAGGCAGAGAAAAAGTATGTGTGCTACAAGCCGGGGTGCGGCTATGAGGAAGATTTGCCTCAGCGGAAGAGCAAGAAAAAGGATGAAGAAGCTCCGGCGGCAGAGCAGAATGTGGTGACGGCTGCCGAAAATGCAGCGGAGACCCCGGAGACTGCAAAAGCCACCAAGGCCAAAAAGGCTGCCAAGACCACCAAGACGGCCAAAGCCAAGGCCCAGGAGGAAGCCGGGGAGGAAAAGCCCAAGAAGACCACTCGGAAGAGCACCAAAAAGGCCGCCGGTGAAGGGGAAGAAACACCCAAAAAGAAGACCACCCGGAAAACAGCTGCCAAAAAGGCGGCAGAAAAGCCGGAAGCGGAAGAGGAAAACAAAGAATGATGCAAGCCACAGTGATCGGAGCGGGTCTGGCCGGCAGTGAAGCAGCCTGGCAGCTGGCCTGCCGGGGGATTGAAGTACGGCTGCTGGAGATGAAGCCCCGGCAGAAGAGCCCGGCCCACAAAATGGATATCTTTGCCGAGCTGGTGTGCTCCAACTCCTTCCGTTCGGGGGAACTGACCAATGCCGCCGGGCTTCTGAAAGAAGAGCTGCGGCGGCTGGGCAGCCTGATCGTGGCCTGTGCCGACACCACCCAGGTGGACGCGGGAGGGGCGCTGGCGGTGGATCGGCAGGCCTTTTCCCACCTGGTGACCCAGCGGCTGCGGCAGCATCCCCGGATACACATTGAGGAAGAGCGGGTGGATGCCATCCCGGAAAGCGGCCATGTGATCGTGGCCACCGGCCCGCTCACCGAAGGTCCCCTGGCCCAGAACATGATGGAATGGCTGGGGGAGGAAGAGGCCCTCAGCTTCTATGACGCCGCGGCTCCCATCGTTTCGGGAGCAAGCCTGGATATGGACAAGGCCTATTTTGCCTCCCGTTACGGCAAGGGCACCGGCCTGGACTACATCAACTGCCCCATGGACAAAGAGCAGTACCTGGCTTTCTGGCAGGAGCTGTGCCAGGCCGAGGAAGCTCCGGTCCACGGCTTTGAGGACAAGCGGGTCTTTGAAGGGTGTATGCCGGTGGAAGTGATGGCCCGGCGGGGAGAGGACACCCTGCGCTTCGGCCCTCTGAAGCCCATCGGCCTGCCCGACCCCAAGACGGGGAAGGAGCCCTATGCCGTGGTGCAGCTGCGGCGGGAAAACAGCCAGGGCACCATGTACAACCTGGTGGGTTTCCAGACCCATCTTCGCTTCCCCGAGCAGAAGCGGGTGTTTTCCATGATCCCGGGACTGGAAAAAGCGGAATTTCTCCGGTATGGAGTGATGCACCGCAACAGTTATCTGTGTTCGCCCCGGGTACTGGATGGGTTCTACCGGGCGAAAAAAGATCCCCGGGTGATGTTTGCCGGGCAGATGACCGGGGTGGAAGGGTATGTGGAATCCACCGCCTCCGGCTTTGCTTGCGGTCTGAATATGGCCCGGAGCATGCTGGGCCTGCCGCTGCTGGAGTTTTCCACCCAGACGGCCATCGGCGCCCTTAGCCGGCACATCAGCTGTTATGAAGGCAAGAATTTTCAGCCCATGAACATCAACTTCGGCCTGATCGACGGGCTGGACAGAAGGGTCAAGGGCAAGCGGGAGCGGTACATGGAGATCTCCCGGCGCTCTCTGGAACAAATCGAAGCATATCGGAACACAGTAATGGAGGGGACAACGGAATGAAGATCATTGTAGACGCCATGGGCGGTGACAACGCCCCTCAGAGCACGGTAGAAGGCAGCGTGCTGGCCGCCCGGGAACTGGGCGTGGAGATCGTTCTGGTGGGACAGGAGAAAGCCATCTTGTCCTGTTTGGAAAAAGTGAAGAGCGATGATGTGGCGGGGAAGATCGAAGTGGTCAACGCCCCGGAAGTCATCGATATGTGTGACAGCCCCATGAGCGTCACCAAGGAGAAGAAAGATTCCTCCCTGGGCGTGGCGCTGCGGCTGCTGAGCGAAGGAAAAGGGGACGCCATGGTCTCCGGCGGCAATACCGGCGCAGTGCTGGTGGGCTCCACCATGTATGTCAAGCGTATCCGGGGCATCCGCCGTGCGGCGCTGGCCCCCATTCTGCCCACCGACAAGGGCGGCGCGCTGCTCATCGACTGCGGTGCCAATGTGGAATGCACCCCGGAATATCTGCTGCAATTTGCCTATATGGGTTCCTTCTACTGCCAGAAGCAGATGAAGATCGCCTCGCCCCGCATCGGCCTGATCAACAACGGTGCTGAGGAGAGCAAAGGCACTCCCATGATCAAAGAGACCTACGGCCTTCTGAAGCAGGCCGGGGAAGCGGGCCGGCTCAACTTCGTCGGCAACATCGAAGGCCGGGATGTGCCCTTCGGCATGGCCGATGTGATTCTGTGCGACGGCTTTACCGGCAATGTGCTGCTCAAGACCTATGAGGGCGTGGGCCTGTACTTTGTAGGCGAGCTGAAGAAGATCTTCTTCAAAAACCTGGGCACCAAGCTGGCGGCGCTGCTGGTGAAGAACGGTCTGGGCGCGCTGAAAAAGAAGATGGACTATAAGGAAGTGGGCGGCGCACCCCTTCTGGGCATTTGCAAGCCGGTGATCAAGGCCCACGGCTCCAGCGATCCCCGGGCCTTCAAGAGCGCCATTCGCCAGGCGGTGCAGTACGCCGAAAGCGGCATCATCCGGGACATCACCGAGAATATCGAGCACATGACGGTATCGGCCCCGGGAAAAAATTGAAACTGCCACTTTACAAGGCTTTAGGGGTTTGCTATAATCACTGACTGTACGGCGGGGGCAGGCTCTCGCCGGGGAAAAAGTATATAATGAGATCGATAGAAAATCTCGATCAGCAGGAGGTGGCAAAGATGGTACTGGAGAAGCTGAAGGGCATCATCGCCCAGCAGTTCGGGGTGGATCAGGACGAGATCACCGAGGAGACCACATTTGTGGGCGACCTGGGCGCTGATTCCCTGGATCTGGTGGAGCTCATCATGAGCGTGGAAGAGGCTTTTGAACTGGGCCAGGTGGAGGACAACACCCTGGAGAATGTCAAGACCGTAGGCGATGTGGTGAATTTCATCAAAGAGCGGATCGGGGAATGATCGAGCAAACCGGAAGAAAGGGGCGTGGGGCATCTGTGTCCCGGCCCTTTTCTGCTGGAAGGGAAGAAGGAGGGAGAATCCATGGCAACACAGCTCAAGCTGGGATATCGGTTTCACAACGATCAGCTGCGGCAGAACGCGCTGACCCACAGCTCCTATGCCAACGAGAACCGGGAGAAGGGCGTGCGCAGCAATGAGCGGCTGGAATTTTTGGGAGACGCGGTGCTGGGCTTCATCTGTGCGGAATATATTTATAGTCACTTCCGGCATATGCCGGAGGGGGAGCTGACCAAGCTGCGTGCGTCCATCGTGTGCGAGAAGTCGCTGTATGAATATGCCCAGCGTCTGAACCTGGGAGAGCACTTGCTTTTGGGTCACGGAGAAGAGAGCGGCGGGGGACGGAAGCGGGCCTCGGTGCTGGCCGACGCGGTGGAGGCCATGCTGGCGGCCATCTACCTGGATGGCGGCATGGAAGCGGCCAAGGGGTTCATCCTGGACTATATCAAGGAAAAGGCCGAGACGGTGTCCCGCACCCGGCACCCTCTGGATTATAAGACGGCCCTCCAGGAGATCGTGCAGAAGAACCGGGAGGAGACCCTGACTTACCGGCTCAAGGGCGAAAGCGGGCCGGATCATGACAAGCGTTTTCTCATCGAGCTTTTGATCAATTCCAATGTGATCGCCCAAGGGGAAGGGCGGAGCAAGAAGGAAGCGGAGCAGGAGGCGGCCCGGCAGGCGCTGGAGCTGATGGGGCAGTGACAAAGCACATCCTGCCGGTGTTCATTCCCCATGTGGGCTGTCCCCACCAGTGCGTGTTCTGCGACCAAAAGGCCATCACCGGGCAGAAAGCCCCCACTGGCCGGGAAGTGGAGCGTATCTTAAAGGAGGGGCTCCGCTTGGGGAAGAACCCCCAGATCGCCTTTTATGGAGGCAGCTTCACCGCCATACCCGCCGCCTTACAGGAAGAGTACCTGGAGGCGGCTTTTCCATATGTGCAGCAGGGGCAGGCCCAGGGGGTGCGGGTGTCCACCCGGCCCGACTGCATCACAGAGGAAGGGCTGGCCCTTTTGAAAAAATACGGCGTCCGGACCATCGAGCTGGGGGCCCAGTCCATGGACGATGAAGTGCTGCGTCTTTCCGGCCGGGGCCACCGCGCGGAGGACACCCTTCGGGCAGCCCGCCTGGTGCAGGAAAAGGGCTTTGAGCTGATTTTGCAGCTGATGGTGGGTCTGCCGGGAGACAGCCGGGAAAAAAGTTTGCGCTCGGCCCGGGCGGTGGCGGCCCTGGGCCCCCAGGGGGTGCGGCTCTATCCCGTCTGCGTGCTCCGTGGCACGCCCCTTTTTGCCATGATGGAGCGGGGGGAATACACCCCGCTCACCCTGGAAGAGGGGGTGGAGTGGAGTGCCGACGCCCTGGAGGTTTTTCAGGAAAAGGAGATCCCCGTCATACGCCTGGGGCTGAACCCCAGCCGGGAGCTGGAAGAGCAGGCTCTCGCCGGGGTCTATCACCCGGCCCTGGGCCAGCTGGTGCAAAGCCGCATTTTGCGCCGCCGGTGCGAGGAAGTTCTCCGCCATGCACCCCCCGGCCCGGTTACCTTATATTATAGGAAGGGCCAGCGTTCCACGCTCCAAGGCCAAAAAAATGAAAATCTCCGGTATTTCAAAGAACACTACCCCGACAGGATTGTCAATATTGAAGAACTTCCGCAATAGACAAGCCCCGGCCATTTGGCCGGGGCTTGTCTATTGCGGAGAATGTCATAATATGTTATACTGCAAATAGGCGCTGCCAGTAACGGTAGGCGGTTAGTCCCCCTTGTTTCAAAAAAGGGGGGAAACTTCTTGCCCCCCGACCCTGTGTATAGGAAGGGGGGATGGTCATGGTTACATATTCTGATTTAATACAAATCGGCATTTTGACCGTAGCCATTATCAGCCTGTTTTTTCAGGTCAATAATAAAAAGAAGTAACCGCCCCATGTCCCCACATTTGGCGGTTACTTCTTCGTAACCAACAAGGGAACTGACCGACTTACCGGCAGCGCCCTTTTTCTATGTTATATTATACAACCCTTTGCCGTGCTGTGTCAATGCCCCAAGTCCGTTGTATGCCGCAGGGCAAAGAAAAGCCCCCCTTGTGCAAAGGGGGGACAGCGTGGCAAAGCCATGCTGGGGGGATTGTGAAGCCCAGCGCACCAGTTAGCCAGGCTGCATGACCGGGTGCGGGAGCACAGTATGGGTGCAGCGTCACGCTGCTTGACAGGGGAAGCGCAGGGAGATATAATAGAGATAGAAAAAGGGCACTACCGGTAGACGGTTAGCCCCTTACTAGATTACGGAAGTAACCGCATCAGTTGGGAGCCGAGGCGGTTACTTCTTTTTATCATTAACCTGAAAAAACAGGCTGATAATGGCTACGGTCAAAATGCCGATTTGAATCAAATCAGAATATGTAACCATGGTCATCCCCCCTTCCTGAATAGGGTCAGGGGGCAAAGAAGCTGTCCCCTGTGTCAGGGGGTTAACCGCCTACCGTTACTGGTAGTGCCTGATCTCAATATAGCATAATGCGACTTTTTTTGCAAGAAACCGTGCTCTGTTGCCCATTCGATCCACTTGGCCCCGGTGGTGGCCCCGCTGCCATGCCGGGGGGATTGTGAAGCCCAGCGCACCAGTTAGCCAGGCTGCATGACCGGGTGCGGGAGCACAGTATGGGAGCGGCGGCTCGCCGCCCTGCCGCAGCAGGTATTCTGGCGACAGTGTTACACTTATGTTACAATCCCCTGCAAAGTCTTGCAAAAAAAATCGGCTTTTGGTATCATGCATTACGAAGGGTACGATGTGCCCAAAAATTTTATAGGAGGAATGAACCACATGAGAACTCTGAAAAAAGTTCTTGCGCTGTCCCTGGTGTTTGCCATGGCTTTCACCATGATGGCTGGTGCTGCGTTCAAGGATCAGAACAAGATTGATTCTGCTCTGACCAACGACATCCAGCTGCTGACAGCTCTCGGCGTCTTCAAGGGCGACGAGAATGGTAACTTCAACCCCACAGTCAATGTGAAGCGGTCTGAAGCTGCCAAGATGATCTATGTTCTGAAGAACAACGGTGTCGATGACGGCGCTGTTGCTTTCCAGGGCGTATCCAAGTATGCCGATGTTCCCGTTGGCCACTGGGCTGAGGGCTACATCAACTACTGCACCAACCTGGGCTACATGGGTGGCTGGAAGGAAGGCAATGTGCAGAAGTTCGATCCCAACGGCAATGTCACCGGCGTTGAGCTGATGAAGATGCTGCTGTGCATGATCGGCTACAAGGCTGATGTGCAGGGCTACACCGGCAACGGCTGGCAGACCAAAGTTCTGGTCGACGCCGCTACTTCCGGCCTGTCCGTTGAATTTAAGCCTTCTGTCTACGCTGCCACTCCCCGTCAGTGGACTGCCCGCCTGATGACCAACGCCATCAACGCTCCCTATGTTTCTTACAACAGAGGTGAGTTGCAGTTCGGCAACGCTAACGACTCTACTATGAGCTATGGTAAGCAGTATCTGGGCCTGGAAATTGCCATGGGCCAGCTGACTGAGACCAAGACCATGAAGTACGATGATACTAGTGCTACTAATATTGTGAAGGGCACCAATAGCGATAATGTCGCTAAGATTGCTGCTGTTTCTGGTGTTACAAATACTGAAGCTGGCGATGTGGACTTTGATGTCTCTGCTAATCTGCTGGGTGAGATTGTTAATGTGTACTACAAGAAGGGTAGCACACCTGCTAGCACCACAACTGCTGACAAGATCTATGCTGTTCTCCCCGCTCGTTCCGCTGTGTACAACACCACACTGGGCGATGTGAAGGTTGATGGTACAAAGATTTCTTTCGAAGGCTATGCTGAGAAGGATTACGGTAAGAAGACCATCACTGTTTACGAGAACTTCGTGAAAAACGCTACTACATCTGTTGAGATCACTTCTGCTACTGAGCTGAAGAATATCGGCTTTGGTACTAACAACAATAGTGCTGTGAAGCTGGTCGATGTGAACAACGACGGCTTTATCGATTCTGCCTTTGTCACTAAGAGCACCTTTGCTATCGTTAAGGGTATCGATGTTGCAAAGACTAAGCTGACCCTGAAGGACGCTGCTAGGAACAATATGTTCCTGCAGAAGGATGGCACTGTTTCCAACGGTAGCACCGGTACTGCTGATCTGACATTCAACAGCAGCAGTGCTGAAAATTGGAAGTATCTGAACCTGGCTAAAGATCTGGCTGTGGATGATGTTGTTCGCATCACCCCCAATTATACCTCTGGCAATGTTGTTTTTGATGTTGTCAAGGCTGACTCCTTCACTGGTACTGTGAGCGGCTACAAGGTTGGCGACAAGTACAACGTTACTGCTCCTACTTCTAAAGATTATTATCACTATGCCGAGATCACAGTTGGTGGCACAAGCTACAAGGTTGGTGCTATCAATGCTAACAACGAGACTGTGATGAAGGGCTACAAGGCCAGCGATGAAGATGATGTTAATCTGCACGAGGCAAAGAACTTCTACACCGATGGCAAGTATGTTATCTATGCTACTGGTAAAGCTTCTACCTTCTCCACCAATCTGGCTTATCTGATTGATGTTAATAGGTCTGATGTTTGGCAGAATGGTAAGGTTAAGGTTCTGACTGCTGATGGCGTTAAGACTTTGTCTTATGTTGCTGAAGCTGATCTGCCTTCCGGTGCTAAGACAACTAGCGACTTGGATTCTGCTAAGGATACGGTCTATGAGTATGTCATGGACGGCGAGAATGTGTATCTGAAGGAGCTGGCCAACTCCGGCAAGACCGTTACTGGCACTGCTACTGCTGCCTTGGAGTATGACAAGGCTAATAAGCAGGTCAAGATCGATACCGTGAAGGCAATGAACTCTGCGGATTCTCTGTATTTCGTGAAGTACACAGATGCTACTACTTCTACTGTCAAGTATGTTGCTCTCAAGGGCAGCGAGCTGACCTATGGTGTCAATGGTACTAGCGGCAATACCAATATGAATGGTAAGCAGTATGCCTATAGCGAAGCTACTGGTATGCCTGTAATGGTATTTGGTGTTCTGGACTTTGGTGCAGCTGATCTGCCCAATGCTGCTTCTGGCGAGAAGTATGCTGTCGTGACTGGCACTGCCAGCATCGTTGGTGATATCGATAGCAACAACTATAAGGTGACTCTGCCTGTTGCTGGTGTCGATGTGAGCGAACTGACCTTTAAGATCGGCAAGACCGATGCTATGAAGGTCATGGATACTCTGAATGCCAATAGAAATAAGCTGGTTTCCTACAAGCTGTCTGGCGAGTATGTTTCCAAGAATGCCTTGACTCCGGTGACGAATACTGCGGCCCAGACTGATGACCAGTGGACTGCTATCACTGTGGAGGATTACAACGACACTACTATCTATGGTACTGCCACTTCTGACAAAGTGTTCTACACTGTGAACAGCAATACTAAGTACATCTACATCACTAAGACTAACACAACTGCTAATGCTTCTGTGGCTAAAGATGGCTCCATGGCTAAGGCTTCTGAGAGCACCTACAAGAATGCCATCGTTCTGTGTGATGTGGTTGACAATGTGAACACTGCGAAGATCGTGGTTGTTGAAGTCAACGGCAACGATATTGCTAACCTGGCTCAGTAATTTCCCTCACCGGAATTACAGTGAATAGCGAAAGCTAAACAAAAGGGACGGCTTCGGCCGTCCCTTTTTCTATCCTTTGCCCTCGGTTGGACAGAAGAAAAGCCCCGGAAATGTTTCCGGGGCTTTTGCTCTGTTCGGTTTTCTTAGGTTAGAGGAATTCCCGCAGGCTGTGGACGACCTGACCGTCCAGCCGCTGGCTGGGGCTGGCGCACACCATGCTGTTCAGCACAGCCTCTTCCGTGGCCTCCGCCACTGCGCGGAAGCAAAGGTCCAGCCGCTCTTCGCTGATCTCCTGGCGATCCAGAATGTCCTGGGTGGGGGCGTGGGGGATGCGCCGGGCGGTGGAAAAGCCGATCATGATTTCGCCGCTGCCGTGGCCCACAAAGCTGCCCAGCCGGGCCAGGCCCACGCTGCACCGCTTGAGGATGCGCTTCAGCTGCCGGGTGGAGCAGGGCAGGTCGGTGGCAACCACCATCATGATGCTCCCTTGATCCACCGGGGTGTCCCCCAGGCTGCGCACCGCAAGCCCTCCCCCCAGGCAGATGCCGTCCACCGTCAGGTCTTCCAGCTTGCCGTGGTTGCTCTGCACCAGCACCCCCAGGGTGTAACTTTTGCCGTCCAGCAAGATCCGCCGGGAGGCCGAACCGATGCCGCCCTTCAGCCCATGGCAGATGGTGCCCTTTCCGGCCCCCACATCCCCTTCGTCAAAATCCAGCGACGCATTTTCGATGGCGGCAAAGACTTCCTTTTTCCCCACGGCCCGATGACCGATGCGGTTGATCCTGCTGTCGTTGCATTCGCCCACCACCGGGTTCAGGCTCCGCATTTCCACGCCGTCCTTTTCGCACTGTTCCAAAGTGTATTCCACCAGGGCGTCGTGCACCAAGCCCACATTCAGGGTGTTGGTCAGGGCGATGGGGGTCTCCAGGGTGCCCAGCTCATCCACCTGCAAAAGGCCCGCTGTCTTGCCGAAGCCGTTCCAGACAAAGCTGGCCGCGGGCAGCTTCTGGGCAAACAGGTTCCCCGGCCCGGGGAGGATCACCGTCACGCCGGTTTTGTTTTCCCCGTTGTCAATGGTGCAGTGCCCCACCTGAACACCTTCCACATCGGTGATCTTGTTCCGCTGGCCCCGGGGCAGGCTGCCCACTGTGATTCCATATTCGTTGATCCGCTTTTGGTACATTGTCATCTTCCTTTGTGCTGTTTTCGTCTTTTTTCTTCATTATAGCATAGGCCGCTGGTCGTGTCCACTTGGAACCGATGGGGACCCCGCCGGGAGGCTGGAAAAGGGTCGGGGAAAAACTAGTTTGTCCCCGAGAGCCAGCGGCGGCGTCGCTTAGCGGGATGCTGGTTATTTCGGCTATGCGCCGAAATAACGCGCCGCCAATGCAAAGACCCCACGGAATTTTCCGTGGGGTCTTTGTGATCCTCGCCGCAGCGAGGATTCTGGCTCGGGGGGATGACCATGGTTACATATGTGACATTAAGTGATTTGCTCACTTTCTGCCTTGTGATCATAGGCGTTATTAGTCTGGTCATCCAGGCCGGTAATAAAAAGAAGTAACCGCCCCAGGCCCAACTGATGCGGTTACTTCTTACACCAAATCAGGGGGACTAACCGACTTACCGGCAGCGCCCTTTTCTGTCTTTATTATACTGCAAGATTTCCCTTTGTGTCAAGGCCCAGTGCCTGGGCAGCGTCACGCTGCCAAGGAGTTACGGCTGTGTTGATCCCGTTTCAGTGCCGGTGCCCACCACATCGCCCAGCACCATCTCCAAACCCTTGGAAAAATTCTGGGCATCGGAGGTATATTCCTCCATTTCCGCCTGGAGCACCAGAGCTTCCGCAGCACCGTCCTCCTTTTTGGCGGCCTCGGCGATCTCCACCGTCAGCCGCAGCACTTCGCTGGAGGCCGTGGCTCCGGTTTTCACCAGCTCATGGGCTTCCGCATAGCTTTCCGGCGCCTGCAGCTCGGCAAAACGCTCGTACATGGGCCGCATATTGCTGATCAGACCCATAGCCACATCGATTTTGTTCTGCTGGGCCTTTTTTTCTGCCTCGGTTTTGGCGGTCGCACTCATGGCTTCGTCCAGCTTGCGGGAGGCCTCGTTGCTGGCCATCATCAGCTCGTCATAATATTGCTGGCAAACGGTCAGATATTCCTCTTCGCTCAGCGGCTGGGTCACATCGGGCAGGGGAGTTTCTTCCTGCTTTTCTGTGTTGTCCGGGGTATCTGTGGTGTTTTCCGTCTGCTGCGCTTCTTTTTCCGCCTTGGAAGGCTCTTCCTGCTTGTTGCAGCCGAACAGCCCCAGCAGCATTACCGCCGAAAGGCTCAAAGCGCAAAGGCGTATGGTGGATTTTTTGTGATTCATGGGTATCCCCTCCTGGGTCATGGTGGTTCCGATATGTAATGTAATTATAACATTAACCGGCCATTTTTTCAAGGTTTTGCAACAAAATAACAAAGCCGCCGGTTTTCCGGCGGCTTTGGAAAGGTTTAATATTGTTCCAGCAGATCCTGTTTGATCTTCCACAGTTTGGGGGAGAGATCCACGATATAGGAATGGGGATTTTCGAACCGCTTGACCTCGGGCCACAGCGTTCCCACTTGCTGACGGCAGAACGCCTGGATCTCCTGGATGGGGCGTTTTTCATAGACGCATTTGCCCTTTTGGAAGATGGGCTGCAGCAGGGGCACCGCAGTGTAATCGGTGAGGGTCTTTTTCTTCCAGGTATAAGTGGGGTCGAAAATGGTGTAGGGCTCGCCCTGAGGCATTTCCTCCTCATGGAGGGCCACCACATCGGCAGAGGCCAGGCCGGTTTCTTTGTCGTAAAAACGCCATATCTGCTTGAAATGAGGTGTGGTGATTTTTTCCACATTCTCACTGATCTTGATCTTGGGGATGATGTGGCCGTCATTGTCCTCGATGGCGGCCAGCTTATAGACGCCGCCGAAGATCGGTGCGCTGCGGGAGGTGATCAGCCGCTCGCCGATGCCGAAGGTGTCGATCTGGGCCCCCTGCATGATCAGGTCACGGATGAGCACTTCGTCCATGGAATTGGAAACCACGATCTTGCAATCGGTCAGCCCTTCCTCATCCAGCTTGGCCCGGATCTTCTTGCTCACATAGGCGATGTCGCCGCTGTCGATGCGCACGCCTTTCAGCCGGCAGCCCTGGGGCTCCAGCACTTCCTTGGCGATGCGGATGGCATTGGGAAGGCCGTATTTCATGACGCTGTATGTGTCGATGAGCAGAGTGCAGTCCCGGGGATAGATCTCCGCATAGGCCTTGAAGGCGTCGTATTCCGTGGGGAACATCTGCACCCAGCTATGGGCCATGGTGCCTGCCGCCGGTACGCCGTAATCCCGGTCGGTCATGACGCAGGCCGTGCCGGCACAGCCGCCGATATAGGCCGCTCTGGCGCCCAAAACGGCGCCATCGCCGCCCTGGGCACGGCGGGAGCCGAATTCCAGCACCGTCCGCCCCTGAGCCGCCCGCACCATCCGGTTGGCTTTGGTGGCGATCAGGCTCTGGTGGTTGATGGTGAGCAGCACCATGGTTTCGATAAACTGGGCCTGGGCCACCGGGCCACGCACGGTGACGATGGGTTCGCCGGGGAAAATGGGAGTGCCTTCGGCGATGCACCATACATCACAGGCAAATTTGAAGTTTTTCAGATAGTCCAGAAATTCCGGGCAGAAGCAGCCTTTGCTGTGAAGATATTCCAGATCCTCCTGGGTAAAGTGGAGGTTTTTCAAATAGTCCACCAGCTGCTCCACGCCGGCCATGATGGAATAGCCGGCATTGTCAGGCACATTCCGGTAGAACATATCAAAATAGGCGATAGTATCTCCCATGCCCTTTTTGTAATAGCCATTGGCCATGGTAAATTCGTAAAAATCGGTGAGCATGGTGAGATTTTTGTTCAGTTTCAAGGTGTCCACCTGCGTTTCTTTCAAAATTGGGGCTTTTTCCCGAAAAGAGATTTGCCCTATCTACATGATATATGGTAAGATGGTCAGTGTCAAACGAAATTCCCTGTTGGGAGGACAATTTTCTGCCTCCCAGGCGTTTTTTCAGCAAAATAAAGGAGAGACCGTTATGAAAAGCAGAACCGGCAGCCTGGAGATGATCAAAAAGATCAATCGACAGCTGGTGCTGGAGACCATTAAAAGCCAGCAGCCCATCAGCCGTGCCCGCATTGCCCGGGAGCTTTCTTTGAGCAAAACCACCGTCAGCGCCATTTGTGACGAGCTGCTGCGCAGCCGGATGGTCATCGATCTGGGGGAGAAAGGGCCGGAAAAGGGAAGTGGACGCCCGTCCAAAATGCTGGGATTCAATCCCCTTTCGGCCTGCGGCGTGGGCATCGATATTCACCCGGATCACGCATTGGCCGTGGTCACCGATCTGGATGGCCGGGTCCTCTATCGTACCGAAACCGCCATGGACCCTTCTCCTGAGCCCATGGCGGCCCTGGCCCGCAAGTGCGTGGAAAAGGCGGGGATGACCCAGGAAAAAACCATCGGCCTGGGCGTCAGCCTGCCGGGAACGGTGGATCGGCGGGGACGGGTTATCCGGGCCAACAGCCTGGGGTGGCAGAATTATTCTTTGGCAGAAGAACTGGGACGGCTGCTGCCCTTTCCGGTGGAGATCAACAACGAGGCCAACTGTGCCGCATTGGGAGAGCGCTGGAAGGGTACCGGCGCTCGAGCGGACGATCTTTGCTACATTGCCATCGGCCGGGGGGTAGGCAGTGCGATTATTTGCGATGGCGAGCTGATTTATGGCGCGGCCTGCCGGGCCGGAGAGATCGGTTATCTGTTGGGTGAGATCGATCAGGAGATGAGCAACCGGAATGTGCTGGGCGAGCCGGGAGTAATGGAACGGAAGATCTGGAGTACTCTCACCAGCTGTGGATTGAATCTGGAGCAGATGTTCCAGGCCTATGTGCAGGGGAAGGAGCCGGCACGGGGAGCGGTGACCTATTTTATCCGGGATCTGGCCCGGGTGATTGCCAATATTGCCAGCATGCTCAACCCGGAGGTGGTGGTCATCGGCGGTATCGTGGCCCAGTATATGAAGCCGGTGCTGCCGGATATCCGGGCAGTGGTGGGGGTGTTGACTCCCATTCCCACCCGGGTGGAGCTGGGAAGTCTGGGGCCCTGGGCTGCGGCCATGGGGGCCGCTTTCCAAGGCAGTGTCCACAGTAAATTGTAAAGAAACACAAAGAATAGGCGCAAAAGATCGTGAAAAGTAAAAATAGAATGATCAAATGAAATCAGGATCAACAAGAAATCCCAGGAAGTATATTTCCTGGGATTTCTTATTGGGAAAATGGTTGCATTTGGATAACACAAAATGAAACAAAAATAGGGAAAAGTCAGTTTGGCCAAAAAAATAAGCAGAATAAATAAAATTGCTCCTGTTTTCAGCAGGGTGTATTTCAGGGGAAAACAACAGCAGGAGTGTTGTTTTTCATACAAAGAAAAAACAAAATGTTCTTTGTACTGCACAGATTCCCGGGCTGCACATTCTTGCTGACGCTATTGACAAGGAAAAACCAGAGGAATAGAATGAAGTCATTCTATTGAGACAGGAGGAGAAGAATTGTGAAGAAGCCAACAAAACGATTGACAGCACTTTTGATGGCGGGAATGCTGTGTCTGGGCCTGGTGGCCGGATGCGGCAAGGATGGAGGTTCCCAGGGGAAAAACTTCAGCGGGACGAAGGACACTCTGGTGGTAGCCACCATGGCAGAAACTCCTACTCTCAGCCCGGTGGAGCACAATGCCACTGCGGGTTATTACATGAATTTGATGAACTTCACTTGTCTCATGCGTCTGGATGAGGATCTGAATCCAGTGCCTGATCTGGCAGAAAGTTATGAAGCAATCAGCGATACGGAATGGGAGTTTAAGCTGCGTCAGGATGTAAAATTTCACGATGGCACTTCTATGAAAGCAGAAGATGTCAAAGCATCGCTGGAATGGGCCAAGGGCTTTGCCGAGGTTTCCCTGTATAACGATAATATTCAGTCGGTGGAAGTGGTGGATGATTACACCGTACGCATCACCACCCCCACTCCCTCTCCGGTGTTGCTGTTCAATCTGACACAACACGGTAATGCCATCGTCCCCAAAAAGCTGATTGACGAAGGCCATGATTTTAATACTCAGCCCATTGGCACCGGTCCTTATAAGTTTGTCAGCTGGACTCGCGGTGATCAAGTGGAGTTTGAAGCTTTTGAAGACTACTATCTGGGTGAGCCTTCTATTAAACATGTAACCTGGAAGATTATCCCGGAAGGTTCTTCCCGTACCATTGCGCTGGAAGCCGGAGAAGTGGATCTGGTGATTGAGGTGGAAGCGATGGATGTAGAACGCATCCAGGAAAATGACAAGCTGGCCACCATTCAATATATGCCCACCAGCGTAACATGGGTTATGCTTAACAATGAAAAGCAGTTTATGGATAACGAGAATATCCGCCATGCAATCAACTGTGCCATCGACAAAGAAAGTGTGGTCACGGTAGCTCTGAATGGGTTGGGTAAGCCGGCCTTGGCGCAGATGCCCACCAATATCCCAGGTGTGACAGAAGAAAATGCGGACCAGTATGATGTGGAAAAAGCCAAAGAGTGGTTGGAAAAATCCGGAGTGGACCCGGCAGAGATCAAATTCTCCATTATTTGCTCCGATGATACCAAAAAGCGGGCTGGTGAAGTGGTGCAGGCCAATTTGAAGGAGATCGGGATTGAATGTACTTTGGAATCCATGGACTTGGCCACCTATCTCAGTGCCACGGCCGAAGGAGATTTTGTGGCAGCCATCGGTGGTTATGGCATGAGCGATACCATTTCCTATTTTAACGGTGTGTTCCACAGCAAATCCATCAATGCTTCCAATAAATCTCGGATGAATAATCCAGAGATTGATGCTTTGATCGATCAGGCCAGTAAGACCATTGATAAGGAGGAGCGGGAAGCTCTGACCACCCAGTGTGCTGCCATGCTCAATCAGATCTGCTCCCAGGCGCCGCTATATCAGACCATCAGTCTGCGGGCTTTTAATGCGGATCTGGAAGGCGTTACGATTAACGATGCCGGTGATTTGCGCATCGAAAATATCAGCTGGAAAAAATAAACGATTTCATAGAAAAAGCCGTCCCTGGGGACGGCTTTTTCCTTGCAATCTGTTACATGGAGCGGGAGCCGGCATTGCCGGTCGGAGCGTTGATGGTGCCCCGGCCACGAGGGGTGGAGCGGGTATTGTAAAAGGTGACGAACTTGATGGAATAGAGATCGCACACCACATACCGGTCCTCCAGATCCTGATACAATGTCACATAGTTGTTGCCCACGGCATAGAGGATGCCGCCACGGGTGACGATATTCTGGGTGCCGATGAGAAAGTCGATCTCCACATAATAGCCCAGGTTGTCGGCCAGGTCCTGAAGCATGGAGCCTCGGGTCACATCGGCGTTGGACTGGGGGTCCAGTACCTGATTCATCGGTTCGTCCGGGTCCATATGCAGCCCTTGGGAAGTTGTGCCGCCATAGGATGTGTCATAAAACATAGTAAGTACCTCCCGTGTTTCCGTTGTTATGTTTGAAAATAGGCATCCAGCGGGTCATAGAAGCAGTGGTCACCGATGCGATGGGTGAAAATTCCCACTTCACTGGGGAAGTTCTCCCGGCAGAGAGGGGAATAGGGGTTATAAAACCACAGCGCCTGACCCAATGGGGAGAGACGGTTGCCCGCCATGGCCCAGTCGGCGATCTCATAATGAATGGCCTCCGGGCGCATATTGTAGATGTTTTGGGAGTTGTATTGGCCATTTTCCGTTTCAGAGGCACAGACGAACTGGCCGGGCTGAAAAATAATGTTCCGCAGGCTGCCTTGGCCTACCCGGGCATATTCTCCGCCGGGAGTGTGGACCCGGTTCATCACCACCGAAGCCACTGCTTTCATGCCGTTTTCCCCTTCGCCTCCTGCTTCGCACTGGACCAATCGGGCCAAAAGCTCCCTGTCCGAATAGGCCACTGTTCATTCCTCCTTTTCCCTCTATTCTATGTGGAATGTGGGGAAGGGTGCAAAAAAGCCGCCTTCCACTTGGGAAGGCGGCTTTGCTGTCAGGCTTTTTTGCACTGTTTCTTCTTTTTCCGGTGGTACCAGAAGAGCATGCAGAAGCGGAACAGAGAGGAAATGAGCACAATGCCCAGGGCCAGAGCACCGGCCACGGCCAGAGTGTGCACCAGCGATTGGCCGAAGGCGATCTGATTGCCCGACACACAATATTCCATGGTGTAGTAGATGCCAGCGCCAGGGACCAGAGGTAGGATGCCCACGATGAGGAACATGGGCACCGGGGCTTTGTAAATGCGGGCCAGAATCTCAGAATAAAGGGCCACGGCCATGGTGGCCACAAAGTTTTGCAGAATATCGTTGCCGGTGAAATTCAGAAGGTTATAGGCGATCCAGCAAATGGACCCGCCCAAAGGGGCCAGGAAAATGAATTTGCCCCGCATGTTGTAAATCAGGGTAAAGGCCAGGCAGGCCACATAGGCATACAGGAAAGCCAGCAATATTTCATGAATGGGCATAAGAAGGCTCCTTTCTTTTGGTTAGAAAAACAGCCGATGGAGGGAGAGCACCATACCGGCGCCAAGAGCAATGGCGGTGGCAATGAAAAGGGCCTCCACCAGTTTGGCCTGACCGGCCAGCAGATCGCCGGCGATGATATCCCGCATGGAGTTGGTGATGGCTACGCCGGGCACCAGGTTCATAATGGCGCCGATGACCATCTTGTCGATGTGATCGGCCACGCCGATTTCCACCCAGAACACCGCCAGAAAAGCGGTGACGGCGCTGGAGATGGTGTTGATAAAAAAGCCGTTGGTGTGGAACAGATCCATGCCGTAGCCGATGAGCCGGATGGCCGCGCCCAAAGTGAGGGAGCAAATGGCGTCCATCAGATTGCCGCCGAAAAACAAAGTGAAGCCGAAGGCGGCCAGGGCGCAGGCAAAAACCTGGACAGGCAGAGGATAGACCGGCTGGGATGCAATGGCTTTCAGCCGCTGTTCGATCTCCTCAAAGGTGGGCCGTTCCTCCACAATGTCAAAAGACAGGTCATTGAGCCGGTAGATCCGGTCCAGATCGGTGGAGCGGCTGTAGATCCGCTTGGTTTTGGTGAGCGTTTTGCCTCCGGGAGGATTGATGGTGACGATGATGGTGGTGGGGACGGCGAAAACATCCACCTCTTTGACCCCATAGGCCGCCACGATCCGCTGGATGGAATCTTCCACCCGGTAGATCTCCGCTCCGTTTTGCAGAAGGGAAACTCCCACCCGGGTCGCGATGTCCAAAAGCTCCTGATGATCGATGTGCTGATCCATAGGCTTCTTCCTCCCAAAAACCGGGTGTGAAGGCCTCCTTCGCCCCGGTGTTTCCAACTGCAAATATTATACTGTATGGCTTTCAGAATGAAAAGATTGCAGATGTGGGAAAAAGAGGGAAGAGTATAAAAATATTTCATATATTTTCACTAATAATAAAAAAGTTTTAGAGTAAATAGGATAAACTCCAAATTTTTTGTCGAAATTCCGGGAAGCAAAGCAAAACCCTGCGGCGCTTGAAAGCAAGGGGGTGCTATGCTATACTGAAACGAGAAAGAAGAAGGGAAAAATCCCCCGGAAAGGGGTCGCGTCCCGGGGAGGACGCATATAGTATGTGAAGCATGAGCACTTAGCCAAGATGCAATAAAGGAGTGGATCGACTGTGAACAAAAGCTATCGGGTGGGTATTGTAGGCGGCACCGGTATGGTGGGCCAGCGCTTTGCCACACTGCTGGAAAATCATCCTTGGTTCCATGTAACCGCTATTGCCGCCTCTGGCCGCAGCGCGGGAAAGACCTATGCCCAGGCGGTGGAAGGCCGGTGGTTTATGGATACCCCTGTGCCTGCCAATATGCGGGATATCATCGTGAAAGACGCCCAGGATGTGGAAGGCATGAAGGCGGAAGTAGATTTCGTCTTTTGTGCCGTGGACATGAAGAAGGAAGAGATCCGGGCGCTGGAGGAGGCCTATGCCAAGGCCGAAGTGCCGGTGGTGTCCAACAACAGCGCACACCGGGGCACCCCGGATGTGCCCATGGTCATCCCGGAGATCAATCCGGAGCATACTGAGATCATCCATGCCCAGCGCCGCCGTCTGGGCACCCAGCGGGGCTTTGTGGCGGTGAAGTCCAACTGCTCTTTGCAAAGCTATGTGCCCGCCATCCATCCCCTGATGAAGTATGGGGTGAAGGATGTGCTGGCCTGCACCTATCAGGCCATTTCCGGCGCTGGCAAGACCTTTGAGACCTGGCCGGAGATGTTGGACAATGTGAATCCCTACATCGGCGGGGAAGAGGGAAAGAGCGAACAGGAGCCTCTCAAGATCTGGGGCAAGGTGGATGGGGACAAAATTGTCAACGCTACCTCTCCCTCCATCACTTCCCAGTGTATCCGGGTGCCGGTGTCCGACGGCCACCTGGCCGCGGTGTTCGTCCGTTTTGAGAATAAGCCCACCATGGAGCAGATTCTGGAGGATTGGAAGAACTTTGCCGGTGAGCCCCAGCGGCTGGAGCTGCCTTCGGCCCCCAAGCAGTTCATCCACTATTTCACAGAGCCCGATCGTCCTCAGCCTCGTCTGGACCGGCTGCTGGAACATGGCATGGCGGTTTCGGTAGGCCGTC
The DNA here is from genome assembly GCF_018917925.1 of Intestinimonas sp. MSJ-38. Lineage (NCBI taxonomy): Bacteria > Bacillati > Bacillota > Clostridia > Eubacteriales > Intestinimonas > Intestinimonas sp. MSJ-38. Next base: position 129,107 of record NZ_JAHLPO010000004.1, read on the forward strand.
TGCGCCCCGACTGCCAGTATGACTATAAGTTTGTCTGCCTGTCCCACAACACCCTGCGGGGCGCAGCAGGCGGCGCTGTGCTGCTGGCCGAGCTGCTGTGTGCCCAGAACTACATCTAAAAGGAAAGCATAAAAACTGCGTCAAGGAAGAAACAGTCCGCCCCGGCGGGCTGTGCAGACTATGGAAAGGGGAGAAAGAAACATGAACAATGTGCAGAAACTCCTGGGGGAGGAAAAGGTCCAGAAGGCTCTGGATTATCTGAAACAGGATGCAGGCAATATCCTGAAAGAACAGCTGGAGATCGTCACCATCCCGGCCCCCTCCAATGACGAAGGGGAGCGGACGGAGGATTTTGCCCGCCGTCTGCGGGAAATGGGCTATGAGCCCGTCATCGACAAAGTGGGCAATGTGTATGCCAAAATCCCCGGCGCCGATCCGGAAGCTCCCACTGTGATGGCGGCTGGGCATCTGGACACCGTTTTCCCCCGCACTCTGCCTTTGGAAGTGAAGGAGAAGGACGGCGTTTACCACTGCCCCGGCATCTGTGACGACACCCGTGCTTTGGCCGAAGTGCTCAGCCTGGCCCGGGCCTTCAAGGAGACCGGTCTGAAACCCAAAGCCAATTTGCTGCTCTGCGGCAATGTGGGCGAAGAGGGCCTGGGCGATCTGCGGGGCACCAAGGAGCTGTTCCGCACTCTGCCCATCGATGCCTTTGTGTCCCTGGATCACTGGGGTGTGGAGGAGATTTTGCTGGATGCCACCGGCAGCAAGCGGTACAAGATCACCTATACCGCCGAAGGCGGCCACAGCTTCGGCGCTTTCGGCAAGCCCAATCCCATCCATGCCATGGGCCGGGCCATTGCCGCTATTTCGGAGCTTCACGGCTTGAAAGAGCCCAAGACCACCTTTAATGTGGGCGTGGTCTCCGGCGGCACTTCCATCAACTCCATCCCCTGTGAGACCCATATGCTGGTGGATATCCGCTCCAACAGCGCCCAGGAGCTGGAGAAGCTGGAGAACACCATTCTGGACATGGCCCGCAAGGCCGCCCAGGAGGAGACCGATCATTGGAAGCATGAGGATCATGTGAATGTGATCATTGAGAAGATCGGCGACCGTCCGGCTGGTTCTCAGCCCCATGATGGCATCATGGCGGAGACATTCTCCCAGGTGATGGAGGCCATGGGCAAGACCATGCACATTTCTGAGGCCGGCAGCACCGACTGCAATGTGCCGGTGAGCCTGGGTGTTCCCGCTGCTGTGCTGGGTTACGGCGGCACCGGCGGCAACTGCCACAACCCGGAGGAATGGTACCGGCCCGATCCCAATTACCCCGGTCCGGCCCATTCTCTGCTGATGCTCCTGGCTCTCACCGGCCTGGAGGGAGTCTGCGACGGCGCGATCGTCAAAAAGAAATAAAAAGAGGAGAAAAGCCTGTTTTCCGGCGCCCGGGCATGTTGTCCGGGCGCCGGGCACAAAAGGGCAAGGGAGGGACAGCATGAAAATCGGATCGATCCAAATGGGAGCCGGAATGGACAAGGACAAAAACCTTTGTCGTGCGGCAGAATTCGTAAAGAAATGCAAAGAGAATGGAGCCGATATCGCCGTGCTCCCGGAAATTTTCAACGGCCCTTATTCCAACGATTATTTCCGTCCGTATGCCGAGCCTGCAAAAGAAAAGAGCTGGCAGGCTCTGTCTCATATGGCGAAGGACAATCAGCTGTGGCTGGTGGGCGGCTCCATCCCGGAGATCGATGAAGCGGGGAAGGTTTACAACACTTCCTTTGTGTTTGATCCGGAGGGAAACCAGGTGGCCCGCCACCGGAAAATGCATTTGTTTGACATCGATGTTAAGGGCGGCCAGAGCTTCAAGGAGTCGGACACCTTTACCGCCGGAGATGAGGTGACGGTCTTTGACACCCCTTGGGGAAAAATCGGCCTTTGCATCTGCTTTGACTTCCGCTTCCCCGAGCTTTCCCGGCTGATGGTACTCAAAGGGGCCCAGGTGCTGGTGGTGCCCGCGGCCTTCAACATGACCACAGGCCCGGCTCATTGGGAACTCCTTTTCCGCCAGCGGGCGGTGGATGGCCAGTGCTACACTGTGGGTGTGGCTCCGGCCCGGGACGAAAAGGGCTGTTATGTGTCCTATGGCAATTCCATTGTCGTCTCCCCTTGGGGAGAGGTGCTGTGGCGGGCCGGGGCGGAAGAAACTTTCCAGGTGGTGGAGCTGGACATGGAGCAGGTACAGCAGGTGCGCCAGCAGCTGCCGCTGCTTTCCGCCCGTCGGGAGGATGTATACGAGGTGCGGGAAAAGAAATAGGAGGCGCCTATGGCCAGAAAGCTCTTTTGCCAGTGGGGACCTTGGGCCTATCGCATCTCCCAGGAAAAGGAGATTCTCCGCCGGAAGATGAAAGATCTTTCCCAGGGCCCCTTTGTCAAGACATTCCAGAAAGAACCATTGCCTCAGCTGATCTATGACCACAAATCCCTCATCCTTCGCCGGTTGGGGGATGTGGATATGGCTTTGCAGCAAAACAAAAGGGTGAATCTGACCCTGGCCGCTCCACGGGTGGATGGGATTCTGATCTATCCCGGAGAGACCTTTTCCTTTTGGCATCTGGTGGGCCGGTGCACCCGACGCAAAGGCTATCAGACGGGTATGACCATCGGCAAGGGACAGGTAGGCCAGGGTGTGGGCGGCGGAATGTGCCAATTTACAAACCTCATCCATTTCATGGTACTTCACAGCCCCTTGACCATCCTGGAGCATCACCATCATGACAGCATGGATCTGTTCCCCGATTTTGGCCGTCAGGTGCCCTTCGGGGTGGGAACCTCCATTGCCTATAATTACCTGGATTACCGAGTGAGAAATGACACCCAGCAGGTTTTTCAGCTGAAAACCTTTATTGACGGGGAGTATCTCCACGGCCAGCTGCGGTGCCAGGAACCTCTGCCTTATTGCTGGCATATCCGGGTGGAGGACGAGTATTTTGAAAAAGAAGGGGCGGAGCTTTACCGCCATAACACCATCTATCGCCGGAAAGTGGACAAAAAAACAGGAAATTATGAAGACACTGTCCTGATGCACAACCGGGCCCGGGTGCTCTATGACCACAGCTATGTGCCCCAAAGCGCCATCCGGCAGCAGGAAGAGGAAAGAAAGGAAAAAAGCAAATGTTCCAGTATACAATAGGATTCATCGGTACAGGAAACATGGGCGCGGCCCTGGTGCGGGCGGCCTGCAAGGGCATCGGCCCTCAGCAGGTGGTGGTGACCAATCACACCCCGGCCAAGGCCCAGGCTCTGGCCAAGGAAGTGGGCTGCCAGGTGGTGCTCACCAATGAAGAGGTGGTGCGCCAGAGCAAATTCATCATGTTGGGGGTCAAGCCTCACATCCTGCCGGAAGTACTGCGCCAGATCGCCCCGGTGGTGAAGGAATGCACCGACCAGGGAGAAGAAAAGATCCTGGTTTCCATGGCCGCCGGAGTCAGCATGGAGAGCATTTATCAGCATCTGAACCTTCCCGACCGGGTGCCTGTGCTGCGCATCATGCCCAACACCCCCGCGGCCATCGGCAAGGGGATGACTTTGATCCATCCGGAGTGCTGCAAGCCGGAGCTGGTGGATGAATTCGAAACCATTATGGCCCAGTCGGGCCGGTTTGACCGGATCGGGGAGAATCTGGCCGATGCTGCCGGTGCGGCTTCCGGCTGTGTACCCGCCTTTGCCTACCTCTTTATGGAAGGCCTGGCCGATGGCGCCGTTATGGCCGGTGTGCCCCGTCAGAAGGCCATGACCTATGTGGCCCAGGCCGTGCTGGGCGCCGCTTCCCTGGTGCTGGAAAGCGGTCAGCATCCTGGTGCGCTGAAGGACGCCGTTTGTTCCCCCGGGGGCTCCACCATCGTGGGCATCTCCAAGCTGGAGGAAGGCGGCCTGCGCAGCGCCTGTATCCAGGCCGTGGCCGGGTCTGCGGAGAAGAACAAGCAGCTGGGTAAATAAGTAGCAAAAAGGGCTTCCTGCAAACCGGGAAGCCCTTTTTGGTAAAAAGAAAGGAGCACAACATGACAGAGGTGGTGGCAGCGCTCATCTGGGAAGGCGACCGGTTTCTCATCGGCCAGAGGTCGGAGCACAAGGCCCGGGGACTTTTGTGGGAGTTTGTAGGCGGAAAGACCGAACCGGGGGAAAGCAAGGAGCAGGCTCTGATCCGGGAGTGCCGGGAAGAGTTGGATGTGGAGATTCAGGTGGGGGATGTCTTTTTGGAGGTAACCCACGAATATACCGACCTCACGGTGCATCTCACCTTGTTTCACGCTTCCATTGTTCGGGGAATCCCCCAAAAGCTGGAGCATCAGGACCTTCGGTGGATCACCCCGCAAGAAATCGAAAATTATGCCTTCTGTCCGGCCGATCAGGTGATACTGGACAAACTGCGCCGGGAAGGCAAAGGATAACATATAAAAAGCCCTGGCCGCATGGGCAATGTCAGTAAGTTAAGCTGACATTGCCCATGCGGCCAGGGCTTTTTATGCAATCATTATGCAGAGGTTTTTTCTCCCTGAAGGCGAGCGGCCCGCCCATCGGAGATCACATCGATCACTCGCTTTTTCTGGAAAATAGCCATGTTGATCAGAATACGCACGATCTGATCCAGGGCAATGGCCACCCAGATAAAGGACAGATCCAGGTGAAGGAGTTTGCCGCAGATCACCGACATGGGCACGCGGACACACCAGATGCCCACAAAGGACACCGTCATAGGCACATTCCGGTAACCTGCCGAGCGAATGGTGCCGTTATAGACCTTGGCCAGGTCCTGAGGGATCTGGGCAAAGCCCATGATGAACACATACACCCGGCCCAGGGCCTGGATCTCTGCCTTGTCGGTGAGCAATGTCATAAAGCCGCCGGCAAAGGTGAAGAGGGCCACGCTGGCAAGGACGCCGGTGAAGAAGGAGAACTTCCGCATCTGTTTGAAGTACAGCCGGTACAGGGAGTCATCGTTCATGCCGATGGCCCGGGCCGCCAAAGAGGTGGAGGCGGTGACAAAGCCAATGCCCGGCATTTCGCAGATGGTCTCAGCCTGGAGCCCCAGGTTATAAGCGGCGAAAGCGGCGCTGCCATAGCCCAGGATCACATTGCTCAGCACAATGGCCGAAAGCTGCCAGAACACATTTTCACAAGCGGCCGGGATGCCGGTTTTGTATACTTCCGACAGCACACTTTTGTCCAGAGAGAAAAAGGGCTGGTTGTGGATCTCATGGCTGAAATAGCCCTTGGGGGCGTAGAGAAGGAACAGGCCGGTGAGCCCTCCTGTCATCCAGGAGCAAACGGTGCTGATGGCAGCGCCGGTGAGTCCCAGGGCCGGCAGCGGGCCGAGGCCGAAGATCAGCAAAAAGCCCAGGACAATATTGACCCCGTTCATCAAAAAGGCGATGTACATAGGGGTTTTGGTATTGCCGTGGCCGTTGAAAGCGGCGGCGTTCAGGCTGGACAGAGCCATAAAGGGCACGGCGAAAATGGCGATGCGTGCAAAGCCACGGGCGGTATCCAGCAAGGCCTGATCCTGGGTGAACAGATGAAGGATCGGGTCCAGGAAAATCAGCGTGCCCAGCACACAGAGAAGGGCCACAGGGATGACCGTCACATAGGCCTGCTCCACCGTACGCCGGCACTGATCCCATTTTTGCTGGCCATAGCGCAAAGCCACGATGACCGTGGCGCCGATGCCAATGCCTTTGAAAAGCGCCCAAAAGGTGTTGATGATCCGGTTGCCCACGCCTTGCGCGGCGATGTCATCGGCCATCAGCCGTCCGATCATGGCTGTGGTCACCAGCCCGGCGGACATCTGGAGCATATTCTCAATGATGATCGGCAGCACCATTTTGAAAATATCCCGATTGACTTGCTTTTTGTCCATCTTCCCAATCCTTCCCTTTTTAATAGGGGAGCGAATGGCTCCCTTGCTCCCATACTAACATACCCTCTTGCACCGCCGCAAGGGGGGCAAAAACGGGGAAAATCCAGTTGTTTGATTTTCGAAACTTTTTCAAGGGATATCCACTGTTTTTGCAGGAACTTTACAAAAAAACACCGGGGAAAAATTTTTTTCCCCGGTGCAGTTTTCCCGCCAGGCCCCAAGGCCCGGCGGGAGAGAAATATGGTATCTTTGGTGTTTACTTCAGCATTTCGCTGTGGTTGACCACCTGCTCGTTATACAGGAAGAGCACATCCTTCCCGGCAAAGTCCACATACTGAGGCAGCAGGCTGCTCATCATGTAGCGGAGATCCACCAGTGTGACGGTCTTGTACTGCTCCACCAGCAGGGGAGCCAGGCTGCAGGAATAGGAATCCCGGAAGATCACCAGCTCCTTGCCCGAGGTGGCGTTGGGGTTTTCCAGAGTCACCAGGGGAGTGGGGCCGGAGAGGAACACATCATAGGGGGAGTCTCCTTCCAGAGCAGCCACATCATAAATGGCAGCGGGAGCGGTCTGGTCCCAGTTGTTCACCTTGACCTGCTTCATGGCGGCAGAGGTGAGATAGGTCAGGGTCTCAGTGGGGAAGCCCTTCTTGCCCTGGCCGTGCTGGCCGGTGATGCCTTCGGTGGTGGTGTTGGCTGTGAAGGTGGACAGATCAACGGAGAAGCCCATGGTCTTTCCCAGTGTATCGACCACATCCTGCAGGCATTCCTGGCGCCAGTGGGGATCGGTCTTGTAGTAGTCCTCCAGCTGGAGTGCGCCGAACAGGTCGATGTACTGAGCGCTCTTCACATTCTCCCCCAGAATGGACTTCATCTGGCCGTAGTCAAAGGAGGTCTCCAGCTTGTCATTGACAAAATAGGACTTGCTGGGGATGACGGAATAGTACAGGTTGGCCGCTTTTTTCAGCTGATCGGCAGCCAGGTTTTCGATCTTCGCGGCAAATTTTTTCACCGAATCGGGCCGCAGGGTGCCGATGTCGTCCATGTAATAGCCCTCATACTGGATCAGGCCATCGGCATCCGGGATGAGTTTGGGGGAAAGGTCCAGCTTCATGAAGCTGTCGGCAATCTGCTGAGGAATATCGGGATTGATGACCATCAGAATCAGATTGCCCTGGCTGGCCATGACGATGTCCTCGCGCTCCACGCCCACGCAGATCCACTTCCGGGGATTCACCGAGGTGCGGATCTTCTCTTTCAGAGCTTCCACATCCACGCCGCCCTTGGCCCGCACCAGGCACACCGAGTGAGGTATGGAGCCGATGGCCGCTTCCGAAGCCACTGCTTCTTCCACCTGGGACAGATCCTTCAGGCCCAGATAGTATTCGGCGGTCTCAGCGGTGATGCGGGTGGTGGTTACCATGGGGATCACATCGGGATCTTCCAGACCGGCATAGGTGCGCTCAATGATTCCTTCCAGAGAATCGGCATCGTGGACCAGGCCCAGGGAATCCAGCAGCTTGACGCTTTCGGCCCGGGTGATGTTGGCCAGAGGACGGAGGGTACCGTCGGGATAGCCGCCCAGATAGCCTTTTTCCACAAAGCCGGCCACAGAAGCCTGGGCATAAGCGGCTACCTGATCGCCGTCAGAGAACTTATTCAACACTTCGTCATTGGCCGAGGTGATGCAGAAAGCGCGCCCGGCCATGGTCATGGCATCCTGGCGGGTGATGTTCTGGGAGGGGCGGAAGGTTTCATCTTCCGAGACGACGCCATAGGCCAGCAGTTTAGTGACAGCAGAATAATACCAATCGCCTTCCTTCACATCGGAGAAGGGGCTTTCGGGAGTTTCTGCCGGCTGGGAGAGCAGGTTTGCCAGAATGTTGGCAAATTCCGCCCGGGTGATGTTGTTGTCGGGACGGAAGGTGCCGTCCTCATAGCCGCCCAGTTTGCCGGCTTCCACCCAGCGGGTGATGTTCTTCTCGGCCCAGTGGCCCTGGATGTCGCTGAGAGGGGCGGCAGCAACGGCGCTCCACAGCATGGTAAGGGAAAGGGCCGCAGCCGCAGGCCGGGCCAGGTAATGCTTTTTGTTCATGGGTTACAGTCTCCTTTCGGTCTCATTGGGTTTCATGCCCTCTTTAGACGAAGGCCTCAGGGAAAAGTTCCCGTTTTTGCAAAAGAAAAAAGCGAGACGCTTGTCTCGCTTTTTTGGAAAAGATAAAATTTACAGAGCGGCCTTGGCCTTTTCCACCAGGGAGGTGAAAGCAGCCATGTCGGACACAGCCAGCTCGGCCAGCATCTTCCGGTTCAGGCCGATGCCCGCCTTCTTCAGGCCGTTCATGAAACGGGAATAGTTGATGTCGTTCTGGGCGCAAGCCGCAGAGATACGGGTGATCCACAGTCTTCTGAAGTCGCGCTTTTTCAGCTTTCTGCCCACATAGGCATACTTCAGAGACTTCATCACCTGCTGATTGGCAACCTTGTAATGGTTCCTTTTATTGCCCCAATAGCCTTTTGCCAGCTTGAGGGTCTTTTTTCTTCTTTTGCGCGTCATCATCGCGCCTTTTACTCTAGCCATTGTATTTCAGCCTCCTGTGTATGCTTTTGATTAGTTGTAGGGCAGCAGACGCTTGATCTGGGCGGCCTTGGTGGAATCCACATAGTCGGCCTTGCGCAGCTGGCGTCTTCTCTTGGCGGTGTAGCCATGGCCATTGTTGAAATGGCGTCTGTTGATGGAACCGTGCTTGATTTTGCCGGACTTGGTCAGCTTAAATCTTTTTTTGGCGCCTGTATGAGTTTTGATCTTCGGCATAGCTTTTGAAACTCCTCTCTTAAAACAAACGGCACAGCCGTTATGGTTTTTTCTTGACGGGGGCCAGGAACATGATCATCTGGCGGCCCTCCAGCTTGGGCTCTTTTTCCACATTGCCCACTTCCTTGCAGGTTTCGGCGAACTTCTTCAGCAGATCCATACCGATCTGGGTGTGAGCCATTTCCCGGCCGCGGAAGCGGACGGTGACCTTCACCTTGTCGCCGCCGGTGAGGAACTTGGTGGCGTTGCGGGCTTTTACCTCAAAATCATGCACATCGATCTTCGGAGAAAAGCGGATCTCTTTGACTTCCACAATGCGCTGATTTTTCTTGGCTTCCTTCTCTTTTTTAGCCTGCTCAAAGCGGAACTTGCCATAGTCCATGATCTTGCAGACGGGGGGATTGGCCTTGGGGGAGATGTTCACCAGGTCGAGTCCCTTTTCTTCGGCGGCATCCAGCGCCTTCTGAAGGGACATGATCCCCAGCTGCTGGCCCTCGCTGTCGATCAGCCGGACTTCCTTTTCCCGGATTTCCTCGTTGATTTGATGTTCCATGATGCTAATGTAAAAGCACCTCCTTGAAAATGAAAAAAGCTCAGGCGCAAAGCGACCGCCTAAGCTACAAAAACCGCTCTTTCCCCAAAAAGGAAAGAGAAACCCAGTCTTGACCCTTTCTGTCAGCCATGAGGGTGAGGGCGGTCAGCCCTGCTTTGTTTTACCAAAGATAGTATACCAGCGAAATCTTTTTGTGTCAACTCTTTTTCTTTGCCCCGATTGTGGTATAATAGTAAAAACGAAACCGAAAGGAAAAGCCGGCTCTTCCGGCAGGATAGATGCTTTATGAGCACACTGAGCCAAAACCAAGACGGCTACGGCAACGATTTCCTCACTCTCACCGATGACGAGGGCAATCAGCTGGAGCTGGAACACCTGGACACCCTGGAATACGAAGGGGAGACCTACATGGCCTTCATTCCAGCCGAGATGTCCCTGTCCGATGAATACGAACTGATGATTCTGCGGGTGGAGCCCGATGAGCAGACAGGAGAAGAGATCCTGGCCACCGTGGAAGATGAGGAGCTGCTGGAAAAGGTGTTTGAGATCTTCTCCCAGCGCCTGGAGGATTATTACGAAGAACAAGAGGAAGAAGAAGCCCGGAAAGAGGGATATTGATCTTTTCCTCTCCATATCATAAGGTTTGCCGCCCCTTTCGCGCTGGCGGCGCCGGATCTATTTTAACCCACAAAGTAACGAAACGGGACCGCGTATTTCGCTGCGGATTGCAGGCCTCCCGCCCTCTTCGGAGAGTCGGAAGTTGGAAGCGCTGAAACAGCGAAGAGCGGACCCACCTGCAGAAAGCGCAGGTTACTACGGGTCCGGTGTCGCCAGGGCGAAAGGGGCTTTCTTTATTCTTTTCCCTGGGAAGAGCCGGTGTTTCTTTCCAGGGATACATAGCCCCATTCCCGCAGTTTGAATGTGGTGAGCACCACTACCGGCAGAATGAACATTCCGGCAAAACCTGCGATCCGGAAGCCAAAATAGATGCACAGCAGCGTGACAAAGGGATCCAGCCCCAACTGGGCTCCCACGATGCGGGGCTCCAGCAGGCTGCGCACCAGAAGCATCACGGCATAAAGCAGCCCCAGCCCCAGGGCCAGGCCCTTTTGCCCCAGGAGAAAGGAAAACAAAGCCCAGGGCAGCAGCACGGCGCCCGCTCCCAAAATGGGTAAGGCATCGATGAAGGCGATGAGCAGGGCCAGAAGCCCGGCATAGGGCAGCTTTAACAGAAAAAAGCCCACCGAAAGCTCGCAGAAGGTGATGCAGATGAGGATGCACTGGGCCCGCAGCCACTTTCCCACGCTTTCATAGAGAAAGGCCCGCAGCTGGCGGCCCAGCTGGGTGCCCTTTTCCCCCAGGCATTGGGCCAGAAAACCGGAGATCTTGCTTTGTTCTCCGCTCATGAAGTAGGTGCCCAGCAGGATGAAGGCCAGGGTGAGGAGCACCGAAGGCAGACCGGTGGCCGCCGATCCCAGGGTGCTCAGAATCTGGGTCACATCCACCGAAGGCGGCTTGATCTGGGCCAGAAGAGTTTCAAAGGATAAAAGGGCCGGGTCGATAAAAGACAGGTGCCATCGGGCGGCCCATTGCCGTAAGGCCAGATTGGCACGGTCCAGTTTTTGAGGCAGGTCGTCCAGATAGGCGGGCAGGGCCTGGAAAAGGGCGAAGGCCTCTGTGAAAAGGCGGGACAGCACAAAGTAAACCACCCAGCTCAGAAGTCCCACGGTGAGGATGGTGCAAAGGAAGGCGGCCATATTCCGGGGAAGCCGGCATTTTTGCTGCAGGAAGGCCACCGGCTTCTGGATCAGACGGGAAAGCAGGTAGGCAATGATCAGCGGCAGCACCCAGCCGAAGATATAGTGGAAAAACAGCCATACCCCTCCGGCGATGAGCAAGAGATAGATCAGTTTGAGCAGCAGGTCAATGGATGGGTTTTCATGCAGATGCACAGGGTTTCACTCCTTTTGCGGGACAATGGGAAAAAGTCGCCCAGACCGCTTTAAAAATATTATGTAACATTGCCCTTTAAAAAAACAGGAAGCCCCTTTAAAATGTGGAGAGGAAGAGCAGCCCTTTGGCACGGGGGCTCATATACTGGTAATGAATCAGCAGGCCGGAGCATAGGCTCTGGCCCGCGCCTCAGATATTGGAGGACGATAGCGTGTCTTTGATGGTATTGAAATTCGGCGGCACCTCGGTGGGGAACAAAGAGCGCCTGTTCCATGTGGCCGCCATTGCGAAAAAGAATTGGCAGCAGGGCCATCAGGTGGTGGTAGTGGTCTCCGCCCAAGGAGACACCACTGATGAACTGCTGGAAAAAGCAGCGGAGATCGGCAGCGATCTGCCGCTGCGGGAGATGGATATGCTCCTTTCCACCGGAGAGCAGATTTCCATTGCCCTGCTCGCCATGGCCCTTCATCAGCTGGGATGCCCGGCGGTGTCCCTCACCGGCTGGCAGGCCGGGGTGCGCACCGACAGCCAGCATACCGTGGCCCGGGTGCGCTTTGTGGAAAACGCCCGGCTGAAAGAGGAGCTGGAAAAGGGAAAGATCGTGGTGGTGGCCGGTTTCCAGGGTCTGGATGAACAAGAGGATATCACCACCATCGGCCGGGGCGGCTCGGACACCACGGCGGTAGCGCTGGCCGCTGCATTGGGGGGGGAAAAATGCATCATTTATACCGATGTGGATGGGGTCTATACCGCCGACCCCCGGATGGTGGAAGGGGCCCGGAAACTGGATGACATCACTTATGACGAGATGCTGGAACTGGCGTCCATGGGAGCCCAGGTGCTCCACAACCGGTCGGTGGAAATGGCCAAACGCCACGGCGTGCCCCTGGAGGTGCGCTCCAGCTTTACCGATGCGCCGGGAACGGCAGTGAGGGAGGAGACCATGGAACGGAAAACAGTCAGCGGCATTGCCCGGGATCTGGATGTGGCGGTCATCAGTTTGACCGGTACCGCCGATGTGCCCGGCATTGCTTATCAGATTTTTGACCGGCTGGCCAAGGAAAAGATCAGCGTGGATATGATCGTCCAGTCCGCCGGAGAAAACGGATGCAAACATATTTGCTTCACCGTGCAGAAGCGTCAGGGAGAGCGGGCGCTGGCCATCATCCGGGAGCAGAAGGATGTGGAATATGCCAGCCTGTCCATGGACCCGGAGGTGAGCAAGATCTCTATCGTGGGAGCCGGTATGGCCGGCAGCAGCGGCGTGGCTTCCGATATGTTCCAGGCTTTGTATGAAGCGGGGATCAATATTATGTTCATCGCCACCAGCGAGATCAAGGTGTCGGTGATCATCAAAAGCCAGGATACTCAGCGGGCCATGCAGGCACTACATGACAAATTTTTCGGAGAGAAGGACGGCATGGCCCGCTGACGGGCCCTCGGGCCCGCGCCCGTTGGGCGTATGATCCCTTCGGCTTTGCCGGAGGGATCTATTCAAATCGGGGCCCCCAGGGGAGGTTGCCTCCCATGGGGAAACCATGCAGGCACTACATGACAAATTTTTCGGAGAGAAGGACGGCATGGCCCGCTGAGTCCGGTGCCCGGACCGTCGTGTTGGCCCGTTCCGGGCCGGTTTGCAAGGGAACCGCATGATTTCTTTCGGTAAACTTTTGCAGGAACTTTTCACAGAGATTTCAGCAGCTATCATAGTTCGTCCCCGGAAAGATTCGTCCTTTCCGGGGCTTTTTTTATCCTGGGACAAAAAGAAAATGTGAAATTTGTCGAAATTCCCAGGGCAAACGGTTATTTTTTTTCGGTCTTTCTGTTATAATGAGGGATACCGGGGAAAGAATCCTCGAGAAGTGGAATAAATTAGAAGAAACGATGGAGGAAAGAGGCATGAACAAACAGCCGGAAGGACGCAAAGGGCAGGATGGACGGGGAGCCCCCGCCTGGCGCGGCAAGGGAGGAAACAAAGGCCGTCCCTTCCGTGGAGGGCCGAAAGCCCCCGCCGGCGCCTCCGATGAGAATATGCTGGAGGGGCGCAACGCCGTCACCGAGGCCCTGCGCAGCGGCCGGGAAATCGACAAGATCTATTTTGCCCAAGGAGCCATCGGCACTCTGGGCCATCTGGTGGCCCAGGCCCGGAAGCAGGGCATCACCGCCCAGGAAATCGATCGCCGGAAGCTGGATGCCATGAGCATCACCGGCTCCCATCAGGGCATCATCGCCCTGTGTGCCGCTGTGCCCTATCGCAGCGTGGAGGATATGCTGGCTCTGGCCCGGGAGCGGGGGGAGGACCCGCTGCTGGTGCTGTGCGATGGCATTACCGATCCTCACAATCTGGGAGCGATCATCCGTACCGCCGAGGTGGCCGGGGCCCATGGAGTCATCATCCCCCGTCGGCGCAGCGCCACATTGAACAGTGCTTGTGCCAAAGCGGCCGCCGGGGCGCTGGAGTATTTGCCGGTGGCCAAGGTCAACAACCTGCCTTCGGTGATCTCCCGGCTGAAGGAAGAGGGGATTTTCCTCTTTGCCGCCGATATGGACGGGGATCGGACGCTGTATGAAGCCGATTGGAAAGGGCCTGCGGCCATTGTCATTGGCAGCGAGGGGGAAGGTATTTCCGCCCTGGTGAAAAAAGAATGTGATTATGTGGTGCGGATCCCCCAGAAAGGGCGGATCTCATCCCTCAATGCCTCCAACGCCGCCGCAATTTTGCTGTATGAAGCGGTGCGGCAGCGGATGGAGCAGACAAGGAGCGAAGTGTGAGCTGGAAGCCGGAAGATGAAGAATATTCGGTAGATGAGATCATCGCCGAATTTAAAAATGCCCAGCTGCGGGAGCCAGAGGAGCGGGAAGCGGACGCCCCTGTATTTGATGAGCTTACGCCGCCGGAAGAGCCGGTCCCGGCCCCCATCCCCATGCCCCGTCGGGAGAAGAAACTCCAGCCGGAGCCCACCGAAGAGGAGAGCCGGGAGGAGAAAGAACAAGAGCCGGAGCCGGAGGAAAAGGAAGAGGCCGGGACCGTCCAGGAGGAAGCGAAGGAGGAGCCGGAGAAAAAAGCTCCAGCGATTCCACCGCTTCAGCCGGGAGAGAGCCGGGTGATCGACATCACCAGCCGGGTGGCGGCCAAGGTGCAGCAGGAGGAAAAGAGCGGGAAGGCTTCGCGCTCTGGAGGGAGAAAGCCCTCCGGCCCTCCGGCGCACCAAATGGAAGAGCCGCCGGAAGCGGCAAAAAAGAAAAAGCCTCAGCACCGGGAGAAGGATGTTCCGGCGGAAGAACAGCATGTACCGCCGGAAAAAGGCAAGGAAAAGCCTTCTTTCTTCAAAGGCCGGAGGAAAAAGCCGGTGGAAGAGCCGGAGTATCCGGAATATGAGGATTACGAAGATTACGAATACGAAGAAGAGGAGCCCAAAGAGCCGATCCCTTATGACTTCCTCTTTGCTGCCGATCTGGAGGATCTGCCCAAGACCCTGACCAATCTGGGGAAAAAACTGCGCCGGCTGCGGCTGCGGTCAGTGCTGGCCTTCTTTTTCTGGATGTTGGGACTGGGCGTCACCGCGTTGCCCGATCTGGCCCTTCCCATCCCGGAAGCCTATTCTTTTGCTACGGTACCTCATTTTTATTTTATCGCCCTGTGTGTGCTGCTGGTCTTTTCCATGGCATCCGCCGGGGATGTGGTCTTTGCCGGACTCTATCGGCTGTGCCGTCTGCGTCCCACATTGGACTCGGCGGTGCTGCTTTCGGCCCTGGCGGCCCTGGCCCATGGCCTATGGAGCATCGGGCAAAAAGATGCTGCCATGCCCTATATCTGCGTGGCGCAGGGAGCGCTGTTTTTTGCCATCCTCAGCAAACGGGGACGGCTTTTGATGCTGCGCCGCACCTATAAGGCTGCCAGCCTGAGCACCGATCCGGCCGCCGTGTGCACCAAGGAAAACCGGAAAGAGCGTACTTTGGTTTATAAGGCCAAAGGGGCCAAGGAGGCCGACCTGTCCCAAGTGGAATCCCCTGATGCCACCATGGCCTTTTCCCGCATCTATGCCCCGCTGGCCATCGTGGCCGTTCTGGCCCTTTCGGTGATGGCCTCCTTCGGCACCGGAGCGCCGCAGCAGTTTTTCCCTGCTTTGGCGGCGATCACCGCTATGCTGGCTCCCATGGGACTGCTTTTGTCCACTGCAACACCGGGAGTGCGTATTTCCAAAAAGCTGTTCACCGGCGGTTCCGCCTTGCTCAGCGCCCGCAGCGCCAGAGAGCTGGCCTGGGGCGAGCTGGCCGTGATCACCGACAGCGATATTTTCCCGCCGGGCAGCGTGGCCATCAGCGGCATGAAAATCGCCCGGAGCATGAGCATGGAAAAGGTGGTGGCCTTTGCCGCCGGTGCTCTGCGGGCCGTGGGAGGCGGCGTCAGCCATGCCTTCCTGGAGTTTGCCAAACAGCAATATATCTTTGTGCCGGAACCGGCCCGGGTGCAGTATTTTGAGACCGGAGGCATCTCGGCCCAGATCGGCCCGGACAGCGTTTTGTGTGGCACGGCCAGCTTCCTGATGCGCATGGGCATCCATGTCAGCGAAGGCCGCAGCATCAAAAGCGGCGTCTTTGTGGCGGTGAATGGGGCCTTTGCCGGAGTGTTTGCTTTGAAGTATAGCACTCCGCCCCAGAGCTATTCCGCCTTCCGGGTGCTGCGGGTGGGGCGGCTGCGTCCGCTGCTGGCCACCCGGGATTTCAATGTGACTCCTTTGATGGTGGAGGACAAATTTGACCTCCGCCCCGGCCGCACCGATTTTCCCGATGTGGAGGAGAGGGTGGCCCTGGCCCAGGAGGAGGGACGGGGCAAGGGAAAACCCCTGGCGCTGCTGTCACGAAATACCATGCTGAGTTTTTGCGAATGTGTTACAGGAGCTCGGCGTCTCCATCGGGCCGTCCGGTTCAATCTGACGGTGTCTCTTCTGTGCTCCGTCATCGGCATCGCACTGATGTATTATCTGTCCAGCACAGGCAATCTTCATGCCGCAGGGCCCTGGAATGTGCTTTTGTACCTGATTTTGTGGTATATCCCTGTGTGGCTCTACAGCTCCCTTTTGTCCAGATATTAAAAAAATCGCTCTATTTTTATGTGAAAATGCCCAAAGAAATTCATTGTAAACATGTTAAATATACTGTATAATGACTAACAGAAGCAGTTCATATTCACATAAAGGAGAGATTCAATCATGGCCTACACAACTGAAAAAATCAGGAATATCTGCCTGCTGGGACACGGCGGGGATGGCAAAACCTCCTTGGTGGAGAGCCTGTTGTATATGACCGGGAACACCGACCGTCTGGGCAAGATCGCCGACGGCACCACGGTGTGCGATTACGACCCGGAAGAGATAAAGCGGAAGATCTCCATTCAGACCACACTGGTCACTCTGGAGACCCAGGGCTATAAACTGAACATTCTGGACACCCCGGGCTATTTCGACTTCGCCGGAGAAGTGGCCCAGGCCCTCCGCGTGGCCGGCTGCGGCCTGATCGTGGTCTCCGCCAAGGACGGCGTCAATGTGGGCACCGAAAAAGCCTGGCGTATGGTTCGCGGCAAGAAGCTGCCCAGCTTCTTCTATGTGTCCAAGATCGACGAGGAAAACGCCAACTTCGACAATGTATACGAGAACCTGCGCGGCCAGTTCGGCAACAGCGTCGCTCCCTTTGTGTTCCCCTTCTTTGAAGAGGGCAACCGTCCCGCAGGCGTTATCAATATCGTTACCCGCAAGGCCTATAAAGCGGAAAACGGCAAGATCGTGGAAGTCCAGCTGCCCAAGGAAAAGATGGACAAAGTGGACCGTCTCCGTGATTCCCTGGTGGAAAGCGTTGCCACCAATTCCGAAGAGATGATGGAAAAATACTTCGCCGGTGAGGAGTTCACCGAAGAAGAGCTGATCCACGGCCTGCATCAGGGCGTGCTGGAAGGCGCCATCACCCCGGTGTGCTGCGGCAGTGCGTTCACCGGCGTGGGCTCTTTGCAGCTGATCAAGACCCTGATCGACTACGCTCCCATCCCCTACGAGGGCCTGACCGAGCACGGCGTGGACGAAAACGGCGAAGAGACCGAAGTGAAGTTCGACGAAAACGGCAAGCCTCTGGCCATCGTCTTTAAGACCATTGCCGATCAGTATGGCCGCTTCTCCTTCTTCAAAGTGGTCTCCGGCAAGATCACAGCCGATATGCAGCTGAAGAACCAGCGCACCGGCACCATGGAAAAGATGGGCCATATCTATACCGTCAACGGCAAGAAGAATACCGAAGTGAAGGAAGTCTGCTGCGGCGATTTCGCGGCGGTTTCCAAACTGGTTGACACCAAGACCGGCGACACTCTGGCCGATCCTTCGGTGAATATCACACTGGACGGCATTGATTTTGCCGAACCCTGCTATTCCCAGGCCATCACCCCCAAGGTGAAGGGCACCGAAGATAAGCTGGCCGCTGGCCTGAACAAGCTGCGTGACGAAGACCCGGCCTTTATTGTGCAGAACAACACCGAGACCCATCAGATGGTCATTTCCGGCGCCGGCGATATCCATCTGGATGTGATCTGCTCCAAGCTGAAGAGTAAGTTCGGCGTGGAAGTGGACCTCCAGGATCCCAAGGTGCCTTATCGTGAGAAGATCCGTAAGTCTGTGAGCGTGGAAGGCAAGCATAAGAAACAGTCCGGCGGCCATGGCCAGTATGGTCATGTCAAGATGACCTTTGAGCCTTATGCTGAGGGCGATTACCTCTTTGAAGAGCGCACCTTCGGCGGCAGCGTGCCGAAGAATTTCCATCCCGCTGTGGATAAGGGCATCAAGGAAGCCATGGAGCACGGCGTTCTGGCCGGGTATCCCCTGGTGGGACTCCATGCCATCCTCACCGATGGTTCCTACCACGATGTGGACAGCAACGAGCTTTCCTTTAAGATGGCGGCCCGTCTGGCTTACAAGGCCGGTATTCCTCAGGCCAATCCCTGCATCCTGGAGCCCATGGGCATGATGAAGGTCTATGTGCCCGACAGCTGCATGGGCGATGTGATCGGCGATCTGAACAAGCGCCGCGGCCGTATCCTGGGCATGAACCCCACCGAAGGCGGCGAGCAGGAAGTGGTGGCCGAAGTGCCCATGGCGGAAGTTGGTTCCTATGCCATTACCCTCCGCTCCATCACCCAGGGCCGGGGCTGGTTTACTTACAAGTTTGAGCGCTACGAGGAAGCTCCTCCTGCGGTACAGCAGAAGGTCATCGAAGAAAGCAAGTTCGTGGATACCGAAGAATAAGTTCGGGCAAGTATCATAGTGAAAAAAGGGGCCGGGAGAATGTTCTCCCGGCCCCTTTTTGTGCTTTTTTGATGCAGGCAAAAAGAAAGCCCGGAAGCACATGGCTTCCGGGCTTTGAGCGTGTCGAAAAAGTGGCTTAGGCCACTTTTTCGAGTTTTTGCAAGGGGCTGTATGCACGCCTTTGGCGCACACTTGCCCCTTGAGAAGTGCAAAAAGCCACGCACAGGTCGCGGCTTTTTGCGGATTTATAGGGGTAGGGCGGACGACCTTTTTCGTTATATAGGTTTTTCGACAGTCTGAAAGCCCGGAAGCACATGGCTTCCGGGCTTTGATAGCTTTTGCAGCGGTTACTTACTTGTTCTGGTGCTTCTTTGTGAACTGCTCCAGCTCTTCCCGCTCCTTCTCGGAGAAGGTCAGCTTGAAGGGGTTGAGGATCTCATCCACTTCGTCGGCGGAGACGATGCCCTTCTGAACCACCAGCTTACGCACAGGCACGCCGGTCTTCAGGGATTCCTTAGCGATCTCGCTGGCCCGCTTGTAGCCGATGAAGGGGCAGAGGGCGGTGATCATGCCCACGCTGTGCTCCAGCAGCTCCAGGCAGTGCTCCTTGTTGGCGGTGATGCCCAGGATGCAGTTGTCGATCAGGGTACGCACGCCGCCGGTGAGGGTCTCGATGGATTCGAACAGGTTGTAGAACAGCACGGGCTCGAAGGCGTTCAGCTCCAGCTGACCGGCTTCGGCAGCCATGGTGATGCACATATCGTTGCCGATGATGTTGAAGGCCACCTGGCTCATCACTTCGGGGATAACAGGGTTGACCTTACCCGGCATGATGGAAGAGCCGTTCTGCTTGGGAGGCAGGTTGATTTCAGCCAGGCCAGTACGGGGGCCGCTGGACATCAGCCGCAGGTCGTTGGACATCTTGGACAGGGTGACGGCGCAGGTTTTGATGATGCCGGACACATTCACAAAGCCGTCCAGGTTCTGGGTGCCGTCGATCAGGTCTTCGGACTGGATCAGGGGGAACTTGGTCACTTCACGCAGATCGTCCACAATGTGATCCAGGTAGTCGGCGGAAACATTGATGGCGGTGCCGATGGCGGTGGCGCCCATGTTCACAACGCACATATCCTTGGAAGCCTTGTGCAGACGCTTGATGTCGCGCTGGATGGCGCTGGCATAGGCGTGGAAGGACTGGCCCAGACGGATGGGCACGGCGTCCTGCAGCTGGGTACGGCCCATCTTGACCACATCGTCAAATTCCTTGGCCTTGATCTCCAGAGCCTCATACAGACGGTTCAGCTGATGGAGAGCATCGGGCAGCAGAGCCAGGATGGCCAGCTTGCCGGCGGAGGGATACACATCGTTGGTGGACTGAGCCATGTTCACATGATCATTGGGATGGACGATGGAATAATCGCCCTTCTGGCCGCCCAGGATCTCGATGGCCCGGTTGGCAATGACCTCGTTGGCGTTCATATTGGCAGAGGTGCCGGCGCCGCCCTGGATGGCGTCGACGATGAACTGGTCATGGAGCTTGCCGTTGATGACTTCGTCGCTGGCGGCGATGATGGCGTCGGCGATCTTGGCATCCAGAGTGCCGGCATGCTTGTTGGCCATGGCAGAGGCCTTCTTGATCTGAGCCAGGCTGACGATCAGCAGCTCATGCATGGGATGGCCGGTGATGGGGAAGTTCTGATGGCCGCGCAAGGACTGGACGCCATAGTAAGCGTCAACAGGCACTTCCAGGGTACCGATGGAATCGGCTTCGACTCTTGTGTTCATAAAAAAGACCCTCACTTTATTCATTGGCCGCCGGAGCGGCTTTTCTTTTCGGGCACAAGGATACACGATTTGCCCCCCGGGGTAAAGGGGGGGGGAGAAAATACGGAAGAAATCGAAAAAATTAGCCCCTGGGCTTCATTTTGCAAAGCAAAACAAAAATGAGACTTTATTTTATTAGGCGAAACTGATATACTGTTGCAAAAGGGAAGGACTTTCCCAAACCATAGGCAACGGGAGCGAGTTATGGACGCTATCGATAAAAAAATCTTATCTCTTTTGGGGCAGAATGCCCGGATTCCTTTGAAGAAGATTGCCGAGCAGGTGTTTTTGTCGCCGCCGGCCGTTTCGGCCCGCATCGAGCGGATGGAAAGCAGCGGCATCATCACCGGCTACCGGGTCACCGTGGCCCAGGAAAAGCTGGGCTATCACATCACCGCATTTGTCAATGTGGTGCTGCCGCCGGAGCGGCAGGAGGATTTTTATGCCTGTGTCCGTTCCTGTCCGGGCGTGGTGGAGTGCTACCATGTGGCAGGGGCTTTTTCCATGCTGCTCAAAGTTTGCTTTCCCGACACCCAGCAGCTGGATGCTTTTGTGGCCAGAGTGCAGAAGTTCGGCAAGACCCAGACCCAGATCGTCTTTTCTGAGGTGATGGGGCACCGGGAACCGGGGCTGGAGTAGGAAGGGGACAAACCGGCTTCCTAGAGGATGAAGTGTGAAAAACCAGGCGGCGCGGCATTCCGCGCCGCAATTTTTTCTTTTGTAAGGAAAAAACCGGTTTTTACCGGTGAAAACCGGTTTTTTACATGATTTTGCCATGGATATGTTGTAAGCAGCATCTAAAATTGTTATAATACTCTTTAATAAAAATTCAAAAGGGGGAGCGGCTATGAGAAGAAAACAATGGAATATCGCCCCGCCCTGCCCGGAGGAGGCCCGGCGCCTGGAAACGCAGTTGGGGCTTTCTCATCTGGCAGCTCAGGTGTTGGCTGCCCGGGGACTTTGTGGAGAGGATGCTGCCCGGTTTCTGGACTCTTCTCTGGATCGGTTGGGAGATCCGTTTTTGCTGCCTGATATGGACAAGGCCGTGGCCGCTTTGGAGGAAGCCATCGGGCGGGGAGAGAAGATCGCGGTCTATGGGGACTACGATGTGGACGGCGTCACTGCCACCGCCATTCTGATCCGGTACCTTCGCTCCCGGGGAGCGGAGTGTCAGTATTATATCCCCGACCGGATGAACGAGGGCTACGGCCTGAACACCGGGGCCATCCGCAAGTTGGCGGAGGATGGCTGCCGCCTGATGGTGACGGTGGACTCGGGCATCACCGCCGTGGAGGAAACCCTTCTGGCCCAGAGCCTGGGGATGGGAGTGGTCATCACCGACCATCACGAATGCAAAGAGGTTTTGCCAGAGGCGCTGGCTGTGGTCAATCCCCGGCGCAGCGATTCCCCTTATCCTTTCCGGGAGCTGGCCGGCGTGGGCGTGGCCTTCAAGCTGATCTGCACCATGGAAAAGGGCCGTCCCCTGGAAGAGCTGATGAAGCAATACGCCGATCTGGTGGCGGTGGGAACGGTGGCCGATGTGATGCCCCTGGTGGGGGAAAACCGGAGCATCGTCCATTGGGGCCTGCAATATCTGCAAAACACCAAGAACCCTGGCCTGCGCGCCCTGATGCAGAAGCTGGGGGTGGAAGAAAAGGGAGTGACCGCCGGGGCCATCAGCTTCACCATGGCTCCCCGGATCAATGCCGCCGGAAGAATGGGCGGGGCGGACAAGGCGGTGGAGCTGTTTTTGACCGATTCCTGCCGGGTGGCCGGAGAACTGGCCGGGGAGCTGTGCCAGCTGAACCGGCAGCGGCAGCAGGAGGAGAATCAGATCTTCCAGGAGATTCTGGGACGGCTTTCCAGCCAGTTTGACCCGCAGCGGGACAAGTCCATCGTTTTGTGGGGCGAAAACTGGCACAATGGCGTGGTGGGCATCGTGGCCTCCCGCCTGGCCGACCGGTACGGCGTGCCTGCCATCCTGATTTCTCTGGATGGGGATACTGGCAAGGGCTCCGGGCGCAGCGTTCCCGGCTTTCATCTCTATGGAGGGCTGGAAGAGTGCGGCGACCTGCTGGAAAAATACGGCGGCCATGAGCTGGCCGTGGGACTGACGGTACAGCGCGCCCATCTGGACGAGTTCAAAAGCCGGTTTGAGGCCTACGCCGCCCGGCAGATGGAACAAAACCAGGTGCAGCCTGTTTTGCCGGTGGACTGTCTGGTGGAGCCGGGGGATCTGACGATTCCGGCGGTGGAATCCCTGGAAGTGCTGGAGCCTTTCGGCATGGGCAATCCCCAGCCCATGTTCTGTATGCGGGGGCTGACAATTGAAGAGATCACCCCCATCAGCCAGGACCGGCATACCAAGCTTCAGCTGGGCCGGGATGGAAAGAGCTTCTGTGCCTTTTTGTTCGGCATGGGCAGCGCCAACTGTCCCTTTGTCTGCGGGGATCAGGTGGACGGCGCCTTTTCGGTGGAGATCAACCGGTACCGGGGACGGGAGAGTGTGCAGCTGGTGCTGCGGGATCTCCTTTGGTCCGGAGAAGAGGACCGGGCCGACCGGGATTTCTGGGAGGTGTACCGCACCTTTCAGGAAGGGGGAGCACTGGAGCCGCGCCAGGCGCTGGGGCTGATCCCCACCCGTCAGGATCTGGTGGCAGTGTTCCGCCATGTGAAGGCCCACGCCGGGGAGCAGGGGTTGAGCTGCTCTCCCCGCACATTGTACCGTCAGGTGCGTTATGAGGCTTGCCGGGGGATGAATTTGGGTAAGCTGCTCATCTGCCTGGATGTGTTCCAAGAATTTGACATTTTCTCCTGCACCCGTGGAGATGAACAGGTGGACATCCGGGTGCTGGAGCGCAAGGACAAAGCCGATATCAACGGCTCCCGTATACTGAAACGGCTGGCCGAAGCCAGCAAATCCCAGGGATAGAGCAGGTGGTTGCAATATGAGTGAAATGGATCGGAACAACGGGGGCTTTGCCCCGTTTCAAAGCGAACTGGAAGGCGGCCAGGAGCCGCTGGGCCAGGTGGATTATAGCTTGGAGACCCTGCTGAAAAAGGTGAAGGAGCACTCGCCCCTTTCCGATATGGAGAAGATCACAAAGGCCTATCATTTTTCCGAGAAGGCCCACGAGGGGCAGAAGCGCCGCAGTGGCGAGCCCTATTTCATCCATCCGGTGACCGTGGCGGGCATCCTGGCCGAGCTGGGCATGGACACCGATTCCATCGTGGCCGGTCTGCTCCATGACTGTCTGGAGGATACCAGCGCCACATATACCACGCTGGAAAAGGAGTTTGGCCGCTCGGTGGCCGATCTGGTCAACGGCGTCACCCGCCTGGGCAAGATCGTTTACAGCAGCAAGGAAGAGGCCCAGATGGAGGACCTGCGGAAGATGTTCATCGCCATGGCCCGGGACATCCGGGTCATCATCATCAAGCTGGCCGACCGCCTCCACAATGCCCGTACATTCCAATATCTTCCTGAGCAGAAGCAGCGGGACAAGGCGCTGGAGACCATGGAGATCTACGCCCCTCTGGCCCACCGCCTGGGCATCCAGAACATCAAGTGGGAACTGGAGGACATTTCCATCAAGTACCTGGACCCGGTGGGCTATGGGGAGATCATGAGCCAGATGGCCGACAATGGCCAGCAGTATGAGGACTTCCTCCAAGGGGTGAAAAAGCGCATCAGCGAAAAATTGCTGAGCATGGGCATCCCCTGTGAGATGAAGGCCCGGGTCAAGCATGTGTACAGCATTTACCGGAAGATGTACACCCAGAATCTGAATCTTTCGGAAATTTACGATATCTGCGCCGTTCGGGTCATTGTGGAAGAGCTGGCCGACTGCTATAATGTGCTGGGGTTCATCCACGACCTGTACCGCCCGGTGCCGGGGCGCTTCAAGGATTATATCAGCACCCCCAAGCCCAATGGTTACCAGTCGCTGCACACCGTGGTCATCGGCCGGGAAGGCATCCCCTTTGAGGTGCAGATCCGCACTCGGGAGATGGACCGCACGGCCGAATACGGCGTGGCCGCCCACTGGAAATACAAAGATGGGCTGAAGGGCAAGCAGAACGAAGAGACCTTTGCCTGGATCCGTCAGCTGCTGGAATCTCAGCAGGACACCCAGGCCGAGGACTTTATCCAGAACATCAAAGTGGATCTGTTCAGCGACGAGGTCTTTGTCTTTACCCCCAAGGGGGATGTAATCAATCTGCCGGCCGGGGCCACCCCCATCGATTTTGCCTATGCCATCCATTCGGCGGTGGGCAACCGGATGGTGGGAGCCAAAGTCAATGGCCGGCTGGTGCCCATCGACTACGAGCTGAAAAACGGCGAGATCGTGGAAGCGGTCACCTCCAAGGAGACCGCCGGTCCCAAGCGGGACTGGCTCCAGATCGCCAAAACCGCTGAGGCCCGCAACAAGATCAAGCAGTGGTTCAAAAAAGAGCGGCGGGAAGAGAACATCCAGCAGGGCCAGGCCGCGCTGGACCGGGAGCTGAAACTGACTCTGCTCTACAACGATTTCCAGCGGGAAGAAGTGTACGGCCCAGTGCTTCGCCGGTTCAATTTTGCCGCAAAGGACGACCTCTATGCCAGCATCGGCTATGGCGGCGTCAGCTGCGCCAAGATCCTCACCAAGGTGCAGGAAGAAGTGGAGCACATCAACCGGCAGAAAAATAAGAACGACCCCAACAAGATGCCTTTGCAGCGGAAGCGGGCCACCAGCGACAGCGGTGTCATTGTGGAAGGGGTGGACAACTGCCTGGTGAAGTTCTCCAAGTGCTGTACTCCCATTCCCGGCGACAACATCGTGGGTTTTGTCACCCGGGGCTATGGCGTGTCCATCCACCGCACCGAGTGCCGCAATGTGGCCAAGGGTATGGAGAACACCGAGGAATATGGCCGCTGGGTACGGGTGGCCTGGGACCCCTATACCAAGTTCAAATTCAGCACCGGTATCCAGATCCGGGCCAAGGCCCGGGTGGGTATTCTGGCGGACATTCTCCAGGTGTGCAGCGTGATGAAGATCAATGTCACCGAAATGAATGTGCGGGACAGCCAGGGCCAGGGCAATTATTTTTGTACCCTGGAGGTCTCTGACCGGGAGCAGCTGGAAAATATTATGAATCGGATCCGCAAGGTCAGCGGCGTCATCGATGTGAGCCGCACCATGGCGGAGAAAAACTGAGCAAAGAACAGAGGAGGAAACCATGCGAGCGGTTGTTATCCGAACAAGCGGAGCCAGTTTGCGGGTGAACGGGCAGGATCATGCCCGCATCGGCCGGGGGCTGGTGGTACTTCTGGGCGTGACCCAGACAGACGGGGAGAAGGAAGCCACATATCTTGCAGAGAAGTGCGCAGGATTGCGGATCTTTGAGGATGAAAATGGAAAGCTCAACCTGTCGCTGAAAGATGTGGGCGGGCAGATGTTGGTGGTGTCCAACTTTACCCTCTATGCCGATTGTTCCCACGGCAGAAGACCGGATTTCCTGGCGGCGGCCAAGCCGTCCCAGTCGGAGCCGCTGTATGAATTTTTCCTCCAGGAGCTGCGGCGGCTGGAGGTGCCTTTGGAAAGCGGTGTCTTTGGCGCCGATATGCAGATCGACCATGTGAACGACGGGCCGGTGACCATCATCATGGACACCGACCAGATGATGAAGAAAAAATAAGAGAGGGGATACCCATGAAGATACAAGTGATCCCGGTGGGGCCGCTGGCTACCAACTGCTATCTGCTGGGGGACGAGAAGACAGGGGAGTGCGCCATCATCGATCCCGGCGCTCAGGCCGAGCGGAAGATCTTCCCGGCTCTGGAGGAGTTCGGCATGAAATGCACCAAGATCCTGCTGACTCACGGCCATTTTGACCATGTGATGGCTTTGCGGGATGTGAAGGACAAGACCGGTGCTGAAATCTGCATCCACAAAAACGACGCCCCCATGCTCACCGAAGAATATCAGAGCACCTGGAAGGCCCTGGCGGCCCGGGGTTACCGGCAGGCTCTGGCCGACCGGATGCTGGAAGATGGGGACACCGTGCAGGTGGGCAATCTGACGGTACGGGTGATGCTCACTCCCGGTCACACCCAGGGCTCCTGCGTCTATCTGTGCGAGGACGCCATGTTTGCCGGGGACACTCTGTTCTGCGGCGGCTGCGGCCGGTGGGATCTGGACGGCGGCGACGCCGATCAGATGTATGACAGCCTCCGCCGCCTGGCGGCCTTGGAGGGGGACTTCCGGGTCTTCCCCGGCCATGAGGAGGCCACCACCCTGGAACACGAACGCCAGACCAATCCGGTCATGACCTATGCGATGAAACGATGCAAATGATCTTACAGGGCACCGCTTTGGAGACGGCGGTGCATGAAACTTTGGTCTGTCTGCTTCCCGAAGAGCGCCACGGCCTTGCGGAAGACTGTGCCGAGGGGGGAACGGTCACCGTCTCTCTCACACGGGAGGGGGGAGACTTCCTTTGCCGGGTACAGGCTGTGCGGGGCGGCGAGGAAAGAACGGAAGAATGCCGTCTGCCGCCGGAAGGGGACAGCCCGCTGGAGCAAAAGCGAGTGGAGACCCGGGCGGTGAAAACTGCCGTCTATCGGGCGGTGGTGGGCTTTTTGCCCCAGCCTCCTGTGTGGGGCGCCATGAGCGGCGTCAAGCCGGCCAAGCCTTTGCGCCAGGCCTTCCCCCAGGGGATCGAGGAAGAAGCGGCCGATGCCTTTTTGAAGGAGCGGTTTTTCATTGCTCCATCCCGGCGCAAGCTGGCCATCCGCTGCGCCCAGAAGGCCCAGCAGCTGGAACGCAGTCTGCCGGAACAGACGGGGGCCCTTTATATCGGCATCCCCTTCTGCCCCAGCAAATGCGTCTATTGCTCCTTTGTCAGCGGCAGTACTGCCCAATGGGGCCATCTGATCCCGCCCTATTTGGATGCCCTGTGCCGTGAAGTGGAAGCGACCGGGGAGGGCTTCCGGCAAAACGGCTGGAAGCTGGACAGCATCTATATGGGAGGCGGCACTCCCACCACCCTGACGGCCCCGCAGATGGACCGTCTGCTGACGGCGGTTCAGCAGCATCTGCCCCATCCCAGGGAATTCACCGTGGAGGCCGGAAGACCGGAGACCATCACCAGAGAGAAGCTGGAGGTGCTCCACCGTCACGGCGTGGGACGCATCAGCATCAATCCCCAGAGTATGCACGATGAAGTGCTTCAGAATGTAGGAAGACTTCACACCGTGCAGCAGATCGAGGAATGTTACCGCATGGCCCGGCAGGCAGGGAATTTTGAGATCAACATGGATTTGATCGCCGGTCTTCCCGGGGATGACGAAGCGGGACTGCTGGAAAGCGTGAGACGGCTCATTGATTTGCAGCCGGAGAACATCACCATCCACTGTCTGGCCCGGAAGAAGGGCTCGCCCCTTCGGTTCGGCCCCCAGGGACAGCTTCCCGCCGAGACCCTGGACGCCGCTTATGCCATGCTGGAACAGGCGGGCTACGCTCCCTATTATCTGTACCGGCAGAAGTATATCGCCGGCAATCTGGAAAATGTGGGCTTTGCCAAAGGGGACACCATCTGCCGGTATAATATCCTGATGATGGAAGAACT
Source organism: Intestinimonas sp. MSJ-38 (assembly GCF_018917925.1). Lineage (NCBI taxonomy): Bacteria > Bacillati > Bacillota > Clostridia > Eubacteriales > Intestinimonas > Intestinimonas sp. MSJ-38. The sequence goes on from NZ_JAHLPO010000004.1 coordinate 157,066, forward strand.
GTGCCCGGTGGTAGCTTTGGGGGCTGGAGGGGTCACCAAGATCTGTGCAGACGGCGGCCGGAATATCACCCGGCTGACAAACCCCAAATATCCCAAGGAGTATATCGAACACAGCGATGCCATCTGCAAAGGAAAGCAAAAACTGGAGCTGGAGTTTGATCGGCTGTCCGATTGAAAGAGACGGACCGTTCTGGTATACTGAGAATAGGATAAAAGGAGAGGGGGAGGCCCCCCGATTTTGTGGAAGGGAGTGACCGATGGTTATGGATCAGAGAGTCAATGATGTCCTGGAAAGGATGCGCCAAACCGCCGCCCAGGCTGCTCAGGCCATGGGCAAAGCCGCCAATGCTGCCAGCAAAAAGACCAATGAGCTGGTCAGCTCCACCAAGGTGAATTTGCAGATCTTCGAGCTGAAGAACGACATCGAAGCGTTGTACAAAGAGGTGGGACGCAGCGTTTACATGGCTCACACCGGTGAGGCGGTGGACCCTCAGGAGATCGACGGCAAAATCGCCCAGATCGATGAGAAGGTGGCCCGCCTCAGCTGCTTGCAGGAAGAGCTGGAACGGCAGCGGCCGGGGAAAAGATGCCCCGCCTGCGGCAAAGCTTGCCAGCCGGAAGATGCCTTCTGCCGTTTCTGCGGCCAGCGGCTGTAATCGGAAAACCAATCAAGAGCAGGACGCCCCGGAAGGGAAAGAACCGGTTCCCCCGGTCTTCCCGGGGCGCCCTGCTCTTCTGTTTTGGAAGGGAATATTACTACAAAAAGGAGAAAAAAGATGTTTACATACGAACAGTATCAAGAAAGTGCCGCTTTTCTCCAGAAGCGGCTGGGTGATTTTCAGCCGGAGCTGCTGCTGATCCTGGGTTCCGGCCTGGGCTTTCTGGCCGGTGAAGTGGAAGGGGCCGTGGTCATCCCCTATGGAGAGATCCCCCACTTTGCCCGTTCCACAGCGCCGGATCACGCCGGACGGCTGGTGTGCGGCACGCTGGCCGGACGCCGGGTGATGGTGATGGACGGCCGCTTCCACATCTACGAAGGCTATGACGCCTACCAGGCGGCCTACCCGGTACGGGTGGCAAAGCTGCTGGGGGCGCAGACCATGGTGGTTACCAACGCCTGCGGCGCCATCAACAAGAGCTATCAGGTGGGGGATGTGATGCTCATTTCCGATCATATCCGCCTGTTCGATCCCAATCCTCTGGTGGGGCCCAACCTGCCGGAGTTCGGCCCACGGTTCTGCGACATGACCTATGCCTATGACCCGGCCTGCCGCAAGATTGCGAAAGAGGAAGCGGACAAGCTGGGCATGACCTTGCAGGAGGGCGTTTATTTCTATTTCCCCGGTCCTCAGTTTGAGACCCCGGCAGAGATCCGGGCCGCTCGGGTGCTGGGCGGAGACGCGGCGGGAATGTCCACCGTGCCCGAAGTGATTTGCGCCAACCACTGCGGCATTCGGGTGCTGGGCTTCTCCCTGGTGACCAACATGGCCGCCGGTGTGCTGGATCAGCGTTTGGATGGGGTGGATGTGCTCCAGGCGGCAGAGCGGGCCAGGGACGGCTTCTCCGCTTTGGTGCGGGCCTGCTTGCCCCGGCTGTAAAAGAGAAAGGGAAGAAGGAGGAAGCGGAAAATGGAACTGCTCATCAAAAATGTTACCGCCGTCACCATGGACCCTCAAAATCCGGTGGTGGAAAACTGTTTTATCGGCATCGATCAGGGGAAGATCTGCTGGCTTTCGGAAAAGGAGCCGGAGGAGAAAGCCGGGCGGGTGGTGGACGGCCAGGGCTGTGCTGCCATGCCCGGGCTGGTCAATGCTCACACCCATTTGCCCATGACCCTGCTGCGGGGTTATGCCGACGACTATGCCCTTCAGGAGTGGCTTCAGGATCACATCTTCCCGGCAGAAGGACGGCTGGATGCCCGGTGTGTCCAGGCTGGCATGATGCTGGGGCTGGCGGAATCCATCCGGTTCGGCACCACTTCAGTGACCGAGATGTATTTCAAGATGCCCGCCATGGCGGAGGTCTGCTTCCAGGCCGGGGTCAAGGCCAATCTATGCAATGGGGCCATGTGCTTTGATCCGGCGTCCTATGACTTCCACAAGGCCGGAGAGACCCTGGAAATGGAGGAAATGCTGAAAAGCTGGCACATGGTCGATGAGGGCCGCATCCGGCTGGATGTGGGCATCCACGGAGAATATACCTCCTGCCCGGCGGTGTGGGAGCAAAACGCCGCCTATGCCCAGAAGCATGGGCTCAACATCCATCTCCATCTGTCGGAGACCAAAAAGGAGCAGGAAGAGTGCATCGCCCGGTGGGGCAAGACCCCGGCCCGGATTCTCGCCGATCACGGCGTGTTTGAAAGCCGGGTCACCGCCGCCCATGGGGTGTGGATCACAGAGGAGGATATGGACCTTCTGGCGGAGAAAAAGGCCACGGTGGCCCATAACCCGGTGAGCAACCTGAAACTGGCCAGCGGCGTGGCTCCGGCGGCCAGAATGGCGGAAAAAGGAGTGAATGTGGCCCTGGGCACCGATGGGGTGGCCAGCAACAACAGCCACGACCTGTTTGAAGAGATCAAGCTGAGCGCCCTGTTGCAAAAGGGCATCCAGGGTGATCCCCGGCTGGTGCCCGCCCAGCAGGCTCTGTCCTGGGCCACCCGGGGCGGTGCTTTCGCCCAGGGCCGGGAAAAGGAATGCGGTATGCTGCAAAAGGGCATGGACGCCGACCTGATTCTGGTGGATCTGTCGGGCGTAGCCACTCAGCCGGTTCACTCTCCGGTGTCCGCTCTGTGCTATAGCGCCACCGGGCGGGAGGTCATCCTGACCATGGTGCGGGGACGCATCCTCTATGAAAAGGGAGAATTCAAAACCATCGATGTGGAGCGGGCCATGGCCGAGATGAAAAACTACGCCCTGCCCCGCATGACCGGCCGCCAGGTATAAAAAACAAGCCCCCGGGACTATGAATGGTGAAAAAGGCCTGATGGTGGTCGGGGGAGTGGTGGCTGTGGCAAAAAGAAGAAGCAGCTTTGTGGAAGGGGCACTGATCCTGGGGGTATCCGGTGTGGTCACACGGCTTATCGGGGCTTTTTTTAAGATCCCGTTGGGCAATCTCCTGGGGGGCAGCGGCATGGGGGCCTTCACCGTGGCCTATCAGATTTATTCGGCCCTGTTCCTTCTGTCCACCGCCGGGCTGCCGGTGGCCATCTCCAAAATGGTGGCCGAAGCCAGGGGCTGGGGATGCCCGGGAGAAGGAAAACGGATCTTTCGGGTGGCCCTCGGTACCTTCTCCCTGGTGGGACTGCTCCTTTCCGCCGGGTTGTGGGTGGCATCACCCCAGGTGGCGGCGCTGGTGGGCAGTCCTCAGGCCGCCCCGGCGGTGCGGGCGGTGGCCCCCTCCCTGTTTTTGGTGTCCATAGCGGCGGTGATCCGGGGCTATCACCAGGGGCTGGGGGATATGGTGCCCACGGCGGTGTCCCAGGTGCTGGAGGCTGTGGGCAAGTTGGTGGTAGGATATGGGGCGGCGGTGATTTTGCTCAACCGGGGCTGCTCTCCGGCCCAGGCCTCCGCCGGGGCCATCGGCGGCGTGACGGTGGGCAGTCTGTTGGGCTGTCTGTATCTGCTTCTCCATCCTCGGGAAGAGGAGGAAGGTATCGGCGGCCGGGGATTGTCTGCGGGAAGGTGCTTGGTTCGGCTTTTGGCCATTTCCCTGCCGGTGATGGCTGGTTCTTTGGTGCTTAGCCTTTCCAATCTGATGGATATGGCCATTGTGATGAACCGGCTGCAGGACATCGGCTTTTCCCAGCAGGCGTCCGGCGGGCTTTATGGCACTTATAACATGGTGACCACCCTGTTTCATCTGCCTCAGACCCTGATCACGGCTCTGGGAGTCAGCCTGATCCCGCCCCTCAGTGGAGCACTTTCCCGGAAAAACAGGATGCTGGCCCGCAGGCTTTCCGACTCGGCCCTGGAATTTGCCGCCTTGCTTTCCCTGCCTGCCGGGGTGGGCTTTTGTCTGCTGGGGCGGCCCTTGCTGGAGCTGATCTATTTTGCCCGGCCCCAGGATTGCGCCCTGGGAGCACCTCTTTTGGTCATTCTGGGGCCTGGGGTGTTTTTCGTGGCCATGACCACCATGACCAACGCCATTTTGCAGGCCATGGGGCGGGTGCGCACCCCGGTTTATACCCTGGCCGCCGGAGCTCTGTGCAAACTGGGTGTCACCTATGTGCTCACGGGAAAACCCACCGTCCACATCGGCGGCGCTCCCTGGGGCACGGTGTGCTGTTATGGACTGATCACCCTGCTCAATCTGCGGGCCCTTTACCGGGCCGGGATGGGAGTTTCCTGGGATAAGGCATTTTTCCGGCCGGCACTAGCCGCAGGGCTGATGGGGGCGTTTCTGGTCTTTCTCCGCCTGCCGGTGGAGGGGGCTTTGGGTCCCCGGTGGGGATTTGCGGCCCTGACCCTTTCAGGGGCGGCCTTTTATGGATTGATGCTGTTGGCGGTGGGAGCTTTGCCCAGGGAGGACATCCTGCTGCTTCCGGGAGGGAAAAAGTTGGCAAAGGTTCTCCGCCTCAAATAAACCGGAGACCAGTCATCGGATTTTTGTGAAAAACCGTGCAAAATCGGAAAAAAACAGTAAAATCAGGAAATAATGCTTGCAAAGGAAGGCATAATATGATAAATTTTAATCCAAAAGATCGCTATGGCTTTGAAGATCTGGTGGAGATCATGGCGATCCTCCGTTCGCCGGAGGGTTGTCCCTGGGACAGGGAACAGACCCATGAAAGCATCCGGAACAATTTTCTCGAAGAGGTCTATGAGGCGGTGGACGCCATCGACCATAAGGACACAGCGAACCTTCGGGAAGAATTGGGGGATGTGATGATGCAGGTGGTCTTCCATGCTCAGATCGCCCGGGAGGAAGGGCTGTTCGAGCTGGAGGATGTGCTGGATGAGGTCTGTCAGAAATTGATTCGCCGCCATCCCCACATTTTTGGCACCGTTTCGGCCAATACTTCCCAAGAGGTGCTGAAAAACTGGGACGCCATCAAGCGGCAGGAAAAGGGGCAGAACAGTGTGTCCGACACGCTGCGCCAAGTGCCCACGGCCCTGCCTGCCCTGATGTATGCACAGAAGCTTCAGAGCCGGGCCAGAAAAGGCGGCCTTTCCCTGGCGTCCATCCAAAGCCCCATGGAGGAGATGGAGCAGGCGATGCAGCAGCTGGGGAAGGGAGAGCAAACGGAGCAGGCCCTGGGCCGGCTTTTGTTTGCGGCGGCCCTTCAGGCCGGAGAGCAGGGACTTTCCGCCGAAGAAGCGCTGACATATGAGGCCAGGCGGTTTGTGGAAAAATTTGAGGAACTGGAAAACATTGCTCCAGCCCCTTTGAGCCAGCTTTCTTCTCAGGAGCAGGCCCGGCTGTGGCAGGAGACAGGGAGCACCGTCTGCAAGACCGACCAGCAGGCGGAAGCATAAAGGAGGAGTTTTAAAATGAACAAGACAGAATTGATCGCGGCCATTGCCGAGAAAGCCGAACTTTCCAAAAAGGACGCCGAAGCCGCCCTCAACGCCATGGTGGACGCTGTGACCGAAGCTCTGGTGCAGGGCGACAAGATCCAGCTGATCGGGTTTGGTTCCTTCGAAGTGAAGGAGCGGGCCGCCCGTGTGGGCCGCAACCCCAAGACCCGGGAAGAGATCAAGATCCCGGCCAGCAAGTATCCTGTTTTCAAGGCCGGCAAGGCTCTGAAGGATCAGGTGGCCAAATAAGAAACCCGCAAAAAAGAAGGCAGCACGGGAAACCGGGCTGCCTTTTTGCACAGAGAGGAGAAAGAAAAATGCGTTTGGATAAATATCTCAAGGTGGCCCGGCTGATCAAGCGGCGCACCGTGGCCAACGACGCCTGTGATGTGGGGCGGGTGATGGTCAACGGCAAGCCGGCCAAAGCCAGCTACCAGGTGAAGGTGGGAGATGTGCTGGAACTGGCCTTCGGCCAGCGCACCCTGAAGGTGAAGGTGCTCCAGACGCCGGAGCATGTGGGCAAGGATCAGGCCGAGCTGCTGTATCAGGAGATCTAGTAAAAAGAAAAAAGGTCTAAAAGCCCTTTCCGTTCCATATAGTTGTGGTATGAATCTGGAAAGGGGCGGCCGTATATGAAAAACGAAGAGTACAGAAGAATGGACCTGGCACCGCACAATGTGATCCTGGAAAACCGGGAGCATCTCAGTGTGTCGGGGGTATCGGAAGTCATCAGCTTTGACGAAAACCAGGTGTCCCTGGTGACCAGCATGGGCATCCTCACGGTGGGCGGCCAGCAGCTTCATGTGGAAAAGCTCAATCTGGAGGTGGGGGAGATCGCCATCGCCGGACAGATTGAGGCCATGGTCTATGAGGAAGATCAGCTGCGCCGGCGGGGCTTCTGGTCCCGGCTGTTTTAAATGATGGAGGTGGTGCTGGCCCAGCAGACCCAGGCCTTTCTCCATGCGGCGGTGCTGGGACTGCTTTTGGGGCTTTTGTATGATGTGCTGGCCTTCTTTCGCCGCTTAGGCGGCGGTGGGGTGTTTCTCACCGCTTTGTTGGATCTGCTTTTCTGTCTCATGGGGGCCGCGGGGTTTTTCCTGCTGGTCTTTGGGGAGAGCAGGGGCGTCATCCGGGGATATCTGCCCTTGGGGGCCATCCTGGGCGGGGCGCTGTATGCCGTTTTGTTCTCCCCCTCCGTTCATAGAGTACTGGGGAAGATTCAGGGCTTTTTTGCCTTTTTCCAGGGGAAGTTCGGGGATTTTCAGGGAAAACACCGGCGCAGATCCAAATAAAGTATTTGACTTTTTTGTGAATTTTTTTTATTATTATAGTGTGCATCTTCCCAAGGAGGATGGATGCGCTTTTTTCCATGCGGCCCTGGGCCGGAACGCAACATCCATTGATCGGGGCGCCCTTTGCCCCGGCCGGACTGAGGAATGGCCAATGAAAAAGAAAAAGAAAGTGGGCGGTCTCACCAAGATCGCCGTGGCGGTGTTTGCCGTCTATGCCACCTTTACCATGGTGTCCCTTCAGCTGCAGATCAGCCAGAAGAAGGAAGAAAAGACCCAGCTGGAACAGCAGGTGGAAGAGCAGCAGCTTCGCAACGCCGAAACAGAGGCTCTTTTGGAAAGCCAGGATTCCGACCAGTATGTGGCCCGCATCGCCCGGGAACAGCTGGGCTATGTCTCCCCTGGCGAACGGGTCTTTGTGGACATTGCTAGCAAATAAAACGGAGAGGGTTACAAAGCGGATATGGAGTTAACAGTGGGAACCATCTATGATGGAAAGGTCACAAGAATCACCAAGTTTGGCGCCTTCGTGGCGCTGCCCGGCGGCAAAAGCGGGATGGTCCACATCTCGGAGATCGCCAACACCTATGTGGAGGACATCAAGCAGTTCCTCACAGAAGGCCAGGAGGTCAAGGTCAAATTGATCGCCATCGACGAGCAGGGGCGGATCAATCTGTCCATCAAAAAAGCCTTGCCGGAAAAACGCCCCGAGCGGCCCCAGCGCCCCCGACAGGCTGTGCCGGCCCCAGTGCGCAGCACATTGCAGAAAACCAGCGATCTTTCCTTTGAAGATAAGCTCAAGCATTTCATGCAGGCCAGCGAGAGCAGAATCTCCGATTCCCGCGCGTTCGGCGAAAAGCGCAGCTCCAGACGCAGAGGCAGATAGTCCCCCAAAAGCGCGGCCCCAGCGGTTGCGCTTTCTTTTTGTTTGGGGTATAATAACCGCAAAGCGGTTATTATACCGGATTTTTGCGGCCGTTTTCTCGTCCCGCAAGCGGGACAACCGAAAACACGGCCAATATGCCATGCCGCTTCTGCTTCATGGTATAATATCAACAGTTGCCGCACACGTGCGGCAGGATACTGTGTATTCAGTCGTTTTGCTCACAAAACAACTGCTGTTGATGTTACACCATAGCCAAAATCGGCAAAGCCGATTTTACACCGCATTGGCGGCGTGCAAGTCTGCATGGACTTGCCGCTATGGTATAATAGCCCATGAGCCCCAAAAGGGCAAAAAAGGGGCGCGCCTTCCAGAGAAAAGCGCGCCGAATAGGGTTGTGGGGATAAAGATATGAACGGTGTGTGAGAACTCCTTCTCACAGCCTTATCTTACCATGAGAGACCCTTGTTGTCCATAGGAAGTTTTGTCATATTTTGTCATGTAAAACCCGGCTATGCCGGCTGGAAAGGACGATTGTGAGTTATGCGTGAGATTTCTGCCAAGCTGATCACAGAAAAGGTGAAGGAAGCCTGCATCGCGGCCAACTGCCGCCTGCCGGATGATGTGATCGAGTCTTTCAAAAAGGGCAAGGAGGAGGAGAAATCCCCCCTGGGCCGTCAGATCTTCGATAAGATGCTGGACAACGCCGCCTTGGCCGCCAAAAAGGAAGTTCCCGTCTGCCAGGATACCGGTATGGCGGTGATCTTCGCCGAGATCGGCCAGGATTGCCACATTGTGGACGGTGACTTTGAAACCGCCATCAATGAAGGGGTCCGCCGGGGTTATGTGGACGGTTATCTCCGCCTGAGCGTGGTCTCCGATCCCATGCGCCGGGTGAATACCAATGACAACACCCCTGCCATCATCCATACCAGCATCGTTCCCGGGGATCAGATCCACATCACCGTGGCCCCCAAGGGCTTTGGCAGCGAAAATATGAGCGCCATCAAGATGTTTACTCCCGCCGCTACACGGGACGATGTGGTGGGCTTTATCGTGGACACCATGTCCAAGGCCGGTTCCAATCCCTGCCCTCCCATGATCGTGGGTGTGGGCCTGGGCGGCACCTTTGAAAAGGCTGCCTATCTGGCCAAAAAAGCGGTGTGTACACCGCTGGACGCTCCTGCTCAGGACGAGTTTTATGCCGACCTGGAGAAGGAGATCACCGAAAAGGCCAACAAGCTGGGTATCGGCCCTCAGGGCTGGGGCGGCACTGTGACCGCGCTGAAAGTGCGGGTCATGGCCTTCGGCACCCATATTGCCGGCCTGCCCTGCGCCGTCAACATCGGCTGCCATGTGACCCGTCACCAGGAGTTTACTCTTTGATCTGTCTGGAATAAATTTGGTCCCCGCTTGGAAGCAATGCTTCGGGCGGGGATTTTTATTTTGAAAAAATTCACAAAAGGGCCTCGCTTTTGCCTGGATATGTGCTATAATATTACCAAGAAAACTGAATAGAGCGTAGCGCATCAAAAAACAAAGGAGTGCTGACTATGAAGATGACCTTTACAGAGAGAAAGGTTTCCATTTCCGACGAGCTGAAGGAATATGCCACCAAAAAATGTGAAAAGCTCGAGCGGTACTTTGATAGAGACAACAGCGCCAAAGTGACTTTTTCCATGGAGCGGGGCCGGTACATCGCCGAGATCACCGTGGTCCATGCCGGGATGCTCTTCCGGGCTTCGGAACAGAGCCATGATATGTATGGTTCCATTGATGGCGCCGTGGACAGCATCGAGCGGCAGATTCTGAAAAACAAGACCCGTTTGGAGAAGCGGCTGCGCCAGGGTGCTTTTGACAAACCGGCGGAACTGCAGATGCTGGCCGAGGATCAGGCTCCCGAGGACATCTATGATGTGATCCGGGTGAAGGAATTTGAAGTCAAACCCATGACTGTTCAGGAGGCCATTTTGCAGATGAACCTGCTGGATCACCAGTTCTTCTTCTTCCGCAACAGCGAGGAGGATGACCGGTACAGCGTGGTTTATAAGCGTCAGAACGGCGGCTATGGCCTGATCATCAGCAAATAAACCAAATAGTGCATGAAAGCGGCGGGCGAGAGCCCGCCGCTGAGCGTGTCGAAAAAGTGGCTTAGGCCACTTTTTCGAGTTTTTGCAAGGGGCTGTATGCACGCCTTTGGCGCACACTTGCCCCTTGAGAAGTGCAAAAAGCCACGCACAGGTCGCGGCTTTTTGCGGATTGATAGGGGTAGGGCGGACGACCCTTTTCGTTATATAGGTTTTTCGACAGTCTGAGCGGCGGGCGAGAGCCCGCCGCTTTTTGCGCTTTCCAATGGCGGGAGGCTGCAAGCAAATATTCTTTCCTGGGCGGATACAACCTGCCGGAGCAAAGAAAAGAATGGGAGCGGCGGCTCGTCGCAAAAAGTTTTTCCAAAGGCCGCGGAGCCATTGCCGGGAGGGAAAAAATCTGCGATAATAAAGAATAGATGCGGCACAGGCCGCAGGGAAGAGGAGAAAGAGAGAAACCATGAACTATACCTTTTGTGTTCCCTGTCTTTTGGGAGTGGAGGGCTTGGTGGCCGACGAGCTGCGCTACCAGCATTTTGAGGGAGTCCGGACGGAAAACGGCCGGGTCTATTTTGAAGGCCCTATGGCGGAGTGTGCCCGGGCCAATCTGCGTCTGCGCTGCGGAGAACGGGTACTTTTGCGCCTGGCCTCCTTTCCGGCCTACACCTTTGAAGATCTGTTCCAGGGGGTCAAAAGCATCCCCTGGGCCGACTATCTGCAAAGCGACAGCATTTTTCCGGTGGTGGGCTATTGCGTTGGCTCCCAGCTGCACAGCGTTCCCGATTGCCAGCGGATCATCAAAAAGGCAGTGGTGGAATGTCTGAAAGAGCGCTGCAATCTGTCCTGGTTCCCCGAGACCGGAGTCAAATATCAGATCCGCTTTGCGCTGCTGGAAGATCAGGCAGAGATCTATCTGGACACCACCGGCGCACCCCTTTATAAACGGGGATATCGCCTGGCTACCCAGCAGGCCCCTTTGCGGGAGACTCTGGCGGCCAGCCTGGTGAAGATCACCCGGTACCGTGGCCGGGAAGAGCTGATCGATCCGTTCTGCGGTTCCGGTACTTTGGCCATCGAGGCGGCCATGGTGTGCTGCCGTATTGCCCCGGGAGCACGCCGGAGCTTTGAAGGGGAAGACTGGCTCTTTGAGGATAACGCTTGCTGGGAGGAAGAGCGTCAGCGGGCCTTGGGGGAAGAAGTGCGGGAGAAACTGCCCATCACCGCCAGCGATATTTCGGGGGAAGCGGTGGAACTGGCCCGGGAGAATGCCCGACGGGCCGGAGTGGAAGATCTGATCACCATTCGCAGGGCCGATGCCCTGGGCCTGCCCTATACCGGCCGGAAAGGGGTGCTGCTCACCAATCCCCCCTATGGCCAGCGGCTGTCCACCCAGGAGGAAGCCCGGGCTCTTTATGACGGGCTGGGCCGGGTGCTGCACCAGACGCCGGGACTGAAAAAGTATATCATCACTTCCGATCCGGAGTTCGAGACCTATTTTGGGGCCAAGGCGGACAAGCGGCGGAAGCTTTACAACGGAATGCTCAAATGCCAGCTGTTTATGTATTATAAACAGGCTGTGGAAGAGGGGCGGGAAAAGAGAAGATGAAACATATCTTTTTGATCAATCCAGCGGCGGGAAGCCGGGGCCGTCAGGCCGAACTGGCCGGGGTGTGCCGGAAAGCCGCCCTGGAGCAGAATCTGGAATATGAGATCCTGGTCACCGAGCACCCGGGCCACGGGGTGGAACTGGTGCGGAAGGCCTGCCTGCAAGGAGGCGGACAACATCTGCGGTTTTACGCCTGCGGCGGCGATGGTACCCTGAACGAAGCGGCCCGGGGGGCCTTTGGGATGTGGAATGTGGCGGTGGGTCATTTTCCCGCCGGTACCGGCAACGACTTCATCAAGGTGTTTGGCCGGCAGATGAACCGGTTTTCCCACCTGCCGGAGCTGACAAAAGGGGAAGAACTGCCGGTGGATTATGTGGAGACCAACTGCGGCGGTGCAGTGAATGTGCTGTCGGTGGGCATCGACGCCCGGGTGGCGGCCGGAATGCGGAAATACAAGCGTCTGCCCCTGTGCCGGGGACAGTGGCCCTATGTGTTCTCGGCGGCGGAAAACATTGTCCGGGGCCTGGGAGAAGGCTATCGGGTCATCATCGATGGCAAGAGCTACGATGGAGACTATTCCATGATCTTCGCCGCCAATGGCCGGTGGTATGGAGGAGGCTTCTGTCCTGTGCCCGATGCGGACCCTCAGGATGGGCAGCTGGATGTGCTTCTGGTGAGCAAAGTGGGCCGTATGACGGCGGCCAAGGTGGTAGGGGCCTATAAAAAGGGTCTGGGGTATCAATATCCCCAGTATATCAAAAGAGTTCCCGCCCATGAAATAGAGATCCGCCGCCGGGATGGGAAGGATCTGTGCGTCAATCTGGACGGAGAGATCGCCTATACCCCTCGTTTGCAGGCAGTATTGCGCCAAGGGATGAAGTTTATCGTGCCCCAAGGGGTACGGGTGGAAAAACAGGATCAATAGAGAAAGCAGGAAGAACAATGGGAAATGTTCATGTGATGAGCTTCAGCCCCACCGGCGGCAGCCGGAAGGCCGCCATGGAAGTGGGCAAGCAGATCGCCCTTTCCGCCGGTTGTGCTGTGGGTGAGCTGTCCCTCAATCGCCCCGATGATCGGGCGGCCCAATACCATTTCGGTCCGGAGGACTTACTGGTGCTGGCCTGTCCGGTGTATGGCGGCCGGATGCCCGCTCTGTTGGAGGAGACCATGACCCATCTGGCGGGGGAGAACACCCCGGCGGTGGTTCTGGCGGTTTACGGCAACCGGGCCTATGAGGACGCTCTGCTGGAAGGGGTGGAGCGGCTGGAGAAGCAGGGCTTTGTACCCATTGCCGCAGGCGCCTTTGTGGCAGAGCACACCTACACCAGCGCCCTGGCCGGAGGCCGTCCCGATGAAAGCGACCTGGCTCTGGCCCGGCAGCTGGGAGAAAAGGCGGCAGAGAAATGGCAGAAAGGGAACAAAACCCTGGTGAAAGTGCCGGGGAACCATCCCTACAAAGAGCGGGGCGCCGGTGCTTCCCGCCATCCCAAGACCAAGGACAGCTGCACAGGCTGTGGTTTGTGTGCCTCCCTTTGTCCCATGGGGATTATCGATTCCCAGGACCCCAAAGTGGTGGGTGAGGGCTGTCTGGCCTGCTTTGCCTGTGTGAAGAACTGCCCGGTGGGCGCCAAGTTCTTTGAGGACGAGGGATTGGATAAGGCTAAGATGTGGCTGGAGGCCAATTTCCAGGAGCCCAAAACACCGGAACTGTTTGTGGATTAAAAAAGATAACAAAATCCCGGAACCTGATGGTTCCGGGATTTTGTATGCAAAGATAAGAATCAGTCTTTGATGGCGGACACAAGCAGCATCATAGGGCGGCGCATTTCATCCTTCATGCCCGGGATGTCCATCATTTCAGCAGGCGGTTGAGGTTCGATGATATGCTGCAAGGTAAGTCCATTTTGAAGTAAGGTGTTCAGATAGGTGGTCAAAGTCCGGTGGTATTTGACAACCGGCTCTCCCAAAAAGACGGCCTTGCGGGGGCCTTGATAGTAATAGTTATCCACAGGGAAGTGGAGAATTTCCCCCTTCTCATCATAGTACCAGTCCTGAGGGCCGGAAGAAGTGAAAACCGGATGCTCTACGGAAAAGACCAGCTGACCGCCTTTTTTCAGCCAACGGGCAATGTTTTCTGCCAATGGCCTGAAGTCTTTGACATAGTGGAAAGCCAGGGAGCTGAGGACGATGTCAAAGGTCTCAGGGGGAAACTGCAAATCTTCCATGGCCGCACACTGGTACTGGATCTGAGGCGCGGAGTTGATCTCCTGGGCCTTTTGGAGCATCCTGTGAGAGATGTCGGTACCCAGCACTGATGCGGCCTTGTGATCAGCGGCGTATTTGCAGTGCCAGCCGTAGCCGCATCCCAGGTCCAGAACGGTTTTTCCACAGAAATCCGGGAGAATTTTTTCAAGTTCTGACCATTCCCCTGCACCCTGCAAGCCCTTTTGAGAGCGGAGCATCTGGCTGTATTTCTGGAAAAAGATCTCGTTATCGTATTTGTTCTCTTTCATGTTTTGGTCCTCCCATGTAAATATTGTTCTGTGTTTTGTCTATTTACATGGGTTTATGCAATCTTTTGGGAGATGATACCACCGCACATATCCATTCATTCCCTTCCGGTGACAGAAACAGTATAGCACTGCTTTGTGGAAAAATCCATCTTGCGGAAAGGGGGAGAGGAAGGCATTATTCTTCCACTTCGGCGGGGGTGGTGAGAAGAGCGGCAACGATGGCGCACAGGCCGCCCACCAGTTTGGAGATCATATAAATGGCCACCACCCGGGAGGGCTCCAGGCTGGAGACAAAGGCCAGCTGTCCGCCAAATACAAAGGCGCCGCTTACCGAGAAGGCGGCGTTTACCGCCTTGCCCCGCTTGTCCATCCGGTCAAAGAGGGGCAGCATGGAAACACTGGTGGCCAGGCACAGCAGCAGTCCAACCACGGCCGGTTCGTTGATGCGCATCTTCCGGGCCAGCCAGTGCATGGGCGGGCTGAAACGGGTGAGGGCCAGATGGGAGAGCGCCATGGCCCCGCAGATGACGACGGTGACCTTGATGACCACTGCCAGTGCTTCGTTCACCAGATCCAGGGAAGCCACCTGCCAGGCGGGGATGAACAGCCCGGCCATCACTAAGGCAAACAGGGTGAAGCTGAGGATCTGCACGCCGCGGCCGATGCAGAGCAGGGCCTTGGTGGTGCCTTGGGGAAAACGGGACAGGGCCAGGCACAGAAGCAGGCAGATGAGCAGGATGGGGGCGGTGTTCCGCAGCAGAGTCAGCAGGGGCAGACGGAGAAGCAGGCCGCCCAGCACCACTCCGGTGGGCAGCGTGACGATGCCCAGCACAATGCCCCGCATCATAGCGGGGGTGTCTTCCTTTTTGATGGCCGACATGGCGATGGGCAGCACAAAGCTGATGGTGCAGCCCAGGCTGGAGGCCACGATCAGACCGGAAAACAGACCCAGGGCCGGGGTGGCTGCCATCTGCTTGGCGATGGAATAGCCGCCCAGGTCGGGAGCCAGCAGGCTGCCGATGAGCAGAGAAGGGTCAAAGGGCAGCAGTTTTTCCAGATGGGCAATGGCTCCGGCACTGTGCTGTACGGCGGTGATGCCTAGGGCATAGATGCCCACCAGGGACAAAGCCAGATTGCCCATGGCGGCAAGGCCGTGGTCGATTTCGGCTCCCAACCCCATTTTTCCCCCCGCCATTTTGTCCAGCAAACCCAGAAGTGCCAGAATCAGCATGATGGCAATGAAAATATTCATGGTTCTCCATTCCCCCAACCGGCGTTTTTCTTTTGCAAAGAGTTCCGCAGAGCATCTTATCATGGAAAGGGAAGGAAGACAAGATGGCATTTTTTCCTTCCACATCCATCCATTCACAAAAAATTTTAAAATGGGGGCTTGAAAAACTCCCGCAGGTGGCATATTATAATACTTGTGTTAGCACTCCGGTGTAATGAGTGCTAAACCATTTCTGAATGGATTATCATTGAGGAGGTCATCCCATATGAAACTGCAACCGCTGGCTGACCGTGTGGTCATTAAAATGGTAGAAGCGGAAGAAACAACAAAGAGCGGCATCATCCTGACCGGCTCCGCCAAGGAGAAGCCCCAGGTGGCCGAGGTCATCGCTGTCGGCCCTGGCGTCAAGGACAGCAAGATGCAGGTGAAGGTGGGCGATAAAGTCATCACCAGCAAGTTCTCCGGCACCGAAGTGAAGATCGAAGGCAGTGAGTACATCATTGTCAAGGAAAACGATATTCTCGCCATTGTTGAGTAATAGAGGAGGAAAACCATCATGTCCAAAGAAATCCTTTATGGTGAAGACGCCAGACGGGCCCTGGAGCGGGGCATCAATCAGCTGGCCAATACAGTGAAAGTGACCATGGGCCCCAAGGGCCGCAATGTGGTGCTGGACCGGAAGTACGGCACACCCCAGATCACCAATGACGGCGTGACCATCGCCCGTGAAGTGGAGCTGGACGACATCTTCGAGAACCAGGGCGCTCAGCTGGTGAAGGAAGTTGCCACAAAGACCAACGATGTGGCCGGCGACGGCACCACCACCGCCACCCTGCTGGCTCAGGCTTTTGTCCGTGAGGGCATGAAGAATGTGACCGCAGGCGCCAACCCTGTGGTTGTGAAGAAGGGCATCCAGAAGGCTGTGGATACCGCCATCGAAGCCATCCGCCTCAACTCCCAGGCTGTCAGCGGCACCGAGGACATCGCCCGCGTTGCCTCTGTTTCCTCCGGGGATGAGTCTATCGGCAAGCTGATCGCTGAGGCCATGGAGAAGGTCACCGCCGACGGCGTTATCACCGTGGAAGAGTCCAAGACAGCTGAGACTTACAGCGAAGTTGTGGAAGGCATGCAGTTTGACCGGGGCTACATCACCCCCTACATGGCCACCGACACCGAGAAGATGGAAGCGGTGCTGGACGATGCCTATCTGCTCATCACCGACAAGAAGATCAGCAACATCCAGGAGCTGCTGCCTCTGCTGGAGCAGGTGGTTCAGGCCGGCCGCAAGCTGCTGATCATCGCTGAGGATGTGGAGGGCGAGGCCCTGTCCACCCTGATCCTGAACAAACTGCGCGGCACCTTCAGCTGCGTGGCCGTCAAGGCTCCTGGCTTCGGCGACAGAAGAAAGGAAATGCTGAAGGATATCGCTACCCTCACCGGCGGCGAAGTGATCTCCGGCGAGCTGGGTCTGGATCTGAAGGATACCACCCTGGATCAGCTGGGCCATGCCGCCACTGTGCGGGTCACCAAGGAGAACACCATCATCGTGGGCGGCCTGGGCGATGCCGAAGCCATCAAGGCTCGTGTGGACATGATCCGCAACGAGCTGGAGAACACCACCTCCGACTTCGACCGTGAGAAGCTCCAGGAGCGCCTGGCCAAGCTGGCCGGCGGTGTTGCCATCATCAAGGTGGGCGCTGCTACCGAGACCGAAATGAAGGAAAAGAAGCTGCGCATCGAGGACGCCCTCAACGCCACTCGCGCCGCTGTGGAAGAAGGCATCGTAGCCGGCGGCGGCACTGCTTATGTCAACGCCATCCCCGCTGTGGCCAAGCTGGTCACCAAGGTGGAAGGAGACGAGAAGACCGGCGTGCGCATCGTCATGAAGACTCTGGAAGAGCCCATGAAGCAGATCGCTGTCAACGCTGGCGTGGACGGCTCCGTTGTCATTGAGAAGGTGAAGAATGCCAAGCGTGTGGGCTATGGCTTCGACGCTTACAACGAGGTCTATTGCGACATGATCAAGGCTGGTATCGTGGATCCCACCAAGGTCAACCGCTCTGCTCTCCAGAACGCTGCTTCCGTGGCCGCTCTGGTGCTGACCACCGAAGCCATCGTGGCCGAGAAGAAGGAGCCCGCTCCTGCGGCTCCCGCTGCTGGCGGCATGGATATGTACTAATCGGTCAGCGGCATAGGCTGAATAAAATTTGTATGTACGGAGATCCCGGACAGACCGTTTACGGTTTGCCCGGGATCTTTTTGCCTTATCAAATGGGAAGGAAAGGAAGCTTCTTTATGGAGGTTTTACTGGAAAGGATATGGAAATCACAGTGGAGCTGTGCTATACTGAAACCATCGAATTATTCATAATAAGTTTCCGAAAAATTTATATTCTGGCACAGCGGCGAGAAAATCTGCAACAAGGCGGAGGTTTGCTCGCAGGACGAAGTTTTCGGAAAACACCACTGCACCGTCCTTGTTTTGGGAATGGAGAGAGGCGGATGGGAGGAGATAGGCAAAGGCCATAGGCCGGTGGGGCGGAAATGACCGGATGAAAAGACCTTTTCAGAGAAAACAGTGAAAGAGAGGAAAAAATATGTTTTGTCCTAACTGCGGAAAGCAGCTTCCCGATGACTCCACATTCTGCGAGCATTGCGGTGTAAAGATCGAGCCGGAGCAGCCCGGTGCGGCTCCCAGCGCTCCTGTACAGAATCCGGTGCAGCCTTCGGCGCAGGCCCCGGTTCCCAGCGGACCGGTTCAGCCCAGCCCGTTGACCGAGTTTGTCAAGAAAAACAAGAAGATCCTGGGCATCGGCGCCGGTGTGCTGGTGCTCCTCATTGCGGTGGTGGTCTTTATCGCCACCCGCCCTCAGAAGGTGAAGCTGGGGGATTATGTCAGCGTGGAGTTTTCCGGCTACGACACCATGGGCAATGCCACCTATACTTTTGATACCGAGGCTTTCTGCAAGGAATATGCCGGAAAGATCGAGTACAAGACCCCGGCCCTGGGGGAGAACATGGACGATCAGTCCATCTGCCAGATGCTCCTGCAGGAATGTGTCAGCGGCAGCCTGAACAAAGACCGGGAGCTGACCAACGGGGATGAAGTCGTCTACGAATGGAAGTGTGACGACAAGGCCGCCTTGGAAAAATACGATGTGAAGCTGTCCTATGAGGACATCAAGTTCACCGTGGAAGGCCTGGAAGAAATCCGGGAAGTGGACCCCTTTGAGAATGTGAAGCTGGAATACACCGGCACCGCTCCCAATGGCCGGGTGAATGTGGTGTGCGAGTCCACCGAAGACTGGGCCCAGGCTCTGGAGTATTTTGCGGATCCCTCCCGGGATCTGGACAATGGGGATACCGTGACGGTGTCCATCGCCCAGGACGATGTGGGTGAAGAATGGGAAAAGATATTCCTGCAAAATTACGGTGTCAAGTTCACAGCCACCGAGAAGGAATACACGGTGGATGGTCTGGGTTCCTATCTCACCAAGCTGGAGCAGGTGGACAGCGCCACTTTGGAAGAGATGAAGTCCCGGGGCGCGGATGCCATCAAGGCCGAAGCCGCCCAGGACTGGGATGAGGCTATTTCCCTGGACAGCGCCGCCTATGTGGGTAACTATCTGCTGGTGGCCAAGGATCAGGAAACCAATTCCCGGAAGAATATGCTCTATCTGGTCTATCAGGTGCAGAGCACGGCCAGTTTCCCCGAGGAGGGCTATCAGGGCAGCGTCACCTTCTGTTACACCGTACGCTTTGACAACCTGATCGCCACGCCTGACGGCAAGGTTCAGGTGGAGCTGGGGGATTATGTGACCCAGAACGACCGTTTCCGCACCGAGTTCAACGGCCACAGCTATTACTTCCCCGGCTATGAAAATCTGGATGCGGCCTATCGTCAGTGTGTAACGGTGAATGTGGATCGGTATACATCCGAAACCAGCACCGCAGAGCAATAAGAGAGAAACGAGAAAGTGAGGGATTTCTATGGCATTTTGTAGGTATTGTGGACGGAAACTGGAGGATGGTGAGGTCTGCACCTGTCAGCAGGCCCAGCAGAACCAGGCACAGGCACCTCAGCAGGCGGCACCTCAGCAGAATGTACAGTATCAGGCACCTCAGCAGGCTGCGCCTCAGCCGGGAGCCGCTCCCGCGGTTTCGGCCCAGGGCAAGCAGGTGATGGACGCTTTGCTGAAGGATCTGGTGGGTCTGGTGAAGGCGCCGGCCACCACGGCTCCTGGCTATGTGCGCCGGGGGGATGTGACAGTGTCGGTGATCTTCCTGCTGCTCCAGGGGATCTGTTCGGCTATCTTTGCCTTGTTCTGCATTGGAAAGATCAACAGCCTGATCGCTCTGGGTGGAAGCATGACCCAGAACATCAAGTTCTCCGGTGTGGGCGCCTTCTTCCTCACACTGCTGTATACGGTGATCTTTGAAGCGGTTCTGGCCGGGCTTTATTTCGGCGTGGGCAAACTGCTGGGCGGACAGCTTCGGTTCCAGGAAGCGCTGTCCATCGTGTCCATGCGTTCGGTGATTCTGGTTCCTGTAATTCTGGTCAGCTGCCTGGTGTTCCTGCTGAACATCTCCGCCGGCATCGTGTTCTATTATTTCGCCGGAGCTCTGGCGGGCGTCATTTTCCTGGTGGCCGGGAGCAACGGCATCGCAAACCTCACCCCCGACCGGAAGGTCTATCTGAATCTGATCGTCACCGTGGTCTTCACTTTGATCTTCCTCTTTCTGGGAACAAAGCTGCTGCCCAGCTATGTCCCCTCTTCTCTGCGGGAATTCTTCTCCACAGACAATCTGATGAATATGCTCAGCAATATGTAATTGCGGGAACAAAAATCGCCGGAGTGCTTTGCATTCCGGCGATTTTTTCTCTCCGGCCGGGGTAGGCGGCGGCAGGCGGATATGATATACTGGTCCCAGAGCGGACGGCGCAACCGTTGCAGGAAGCCGGTTTCCCGCCTTTTGCAGAGCAAGAAAATCTGTGATCATGGAAAAGGGAAAGGAGCCGTAAATTATGTGGGATCTGCTTTTGACAAACGGTGTCATCATCACAGTGGATGGAGAGCACCATCTCTATGACAAGGGGTATATCGGGGTGGAGGGGGACACCATCGCCGCCATCGGCCCCATGGAGGAGCTGGGGGAACGCACGGCCGCCCGGGTCATCGACTGCAAGGGCCATGCCATTCTTCCCGGATTGGTGGACGGTCACGGCCACGGCGGCCATTGCCTGATCCGCACCCTGGGAGAGCATCTGGATGATGGCTGGGAGGAGATGGCCGAGACCATCTACTATCGGTGCACCGATCCGGAGTTCTGGCGGGCCGAGGGTGCGCTGGCTGCGGCAGAGCGGCTGAAGTTCGGCACCACCACCGCTGTGTCCATGGTGGGCAGCACGCCCAGAGTAGACAGCATTCTGCCGGTGCAGGCCAACCTGGAAGGATCGGTGGCCACCGGCATCCGGCAGCTGTCCGGCATCGGCAGCCCCTACGGCGCATTCCCCAAGGTGGCCCGCACCTATCGGGAGGACGGCAGCTTTGAGGATACCGTGGTCACGCCGGAAATGGCTTATAAAACCACCGAAGAAGCGGTGCGCACGCTCAACGGCCGTCACAAGCGGATGATGTGCATTGTGGCCCCTGGGCGCATGGGCCGCCGCCCCGATGAAAGCGACGAAGCAAACATCCGCCACAACCGGGAGATGCACCGCATTGCGGAAACCTACGATGTGCCGCTGCATACCCACGCCTATGGCGGCGATGTGCAGTTTATGATGGATCACACCCCGGAGGTGCTCACTCCCCGACTCAGTCTGACCCACAGCACCGGATACAGCCAGCAGGAGCTGGAGATCCTGGCCCGCACCGGCCCCTATGTGTTCCATGGCCCCACCACCCATGCCAATGCAGTGGGTCATTGCCCGGTGCAGGAGATGCTGGAAATGGGCATTCATCTGGCGGTGGTCACCGACGGCACCGCTGGCGACCGGAGTTTTGATCTGTGGCGGGATATGAAGAATGTGCAGCTGTTCCAGCGCTTCCGGAAACGGGACGGAACCCTTCTGCCCTGCGGCAAGGTACTGGAGCTGGTGACTATTGAGCCGGCCCGGGCACTGGGTCTGGATCATCTCATCGGTTCCCTGGAAGTGGGCAAGCGGGCCGATATCATCGCCGTCAATGTGATGCAGCCCCATCTGGCTCCCTTCGTCATGCCGGTGCAGCGGCTGGTTTACCACGCCATGGGTCAGGATGTGGATCTGGTGATTGTGGACGGCCAGATCGCCATGGAAGGGAGAACCCTCACCCAGATTTCCGAAGAAAAGGTGCTGGAGGATGCCGCCCGGGCCTTTGAAAAGATGATCAGCCGTCTGAACCGGCCGGAAGTCATGCAGAACGACAAGCTCTATGAGCTGCGTCAGTGATGGAATATGAGCTGGGACAGAGAGCGTCAGGCAGAATTTGATCCCTTTTGGGAAAATGTGACCGTCACAGGCCATTTTTACCGCCGTGAACGGAAGCAGATGGTGCTGTGCAGCCTGGGATTGACGGCCCTTTTAGGCTATTTGGTGTTCGTGGCAAAGCAGAGACCACTGCTTTTTCTGGTGCCGCCGCTGGTGCTGTTGCTGGCGGTGGGAAGGATGCTGCTGGGCGGCACCCGGGCCTTTTCCCGGGAGATGGCCTCTCTGGACCCGTTCCGCCGGGAGCGTCTGCTCCGTGCTTTTCAGCAGCCCCATCCCCAATGCCGGCTGTGGAGTGGAGAAGGGCATCTGCTGGAAAACTGCCTTCTTTGCCGGGTCGGCGGCCGGCTGCGGCTGATCCCTCTGGAAAAGGTCACCCGCACCCGACGGGTGGAGGTGAGTCGTTCGGCCGGACTGGTCAAGGCACTGATCCTGTGGAGTGATGCAGGCAGCTGCCGTTTTGAGTTTAGCGGAAAGCACCGGGCTGAGCTGGAAGAAGTGGAAGAGTGGATCTCCCGGGCCGGTGGAAAAGTGGGAGAATAGCAAAAGAGAAAGCCCTTGGCAGTTTGCCAAGGGCTGAGCGTGTCGAAAAAGTGGCTTAGGCCACTTTTTCGAGTTTTTGCAAGGGGCTGGCGGCGAGCCGGTCCCGTGTCGGGACAGCCATACTGCGCTGCCGCGGTGGCGAGCCGCCACTCCCATATTGCGCCGCCCTGCGCCAGGCAACAGAACCAAAACCCAGCAAAAAGCCACGCACAGGTCGCGGCTTTTTGCGGATTGATAGGGGTAGGGCGGACGACCCTTTTCGTTATATAGGTTTTTCGACAGTCTGAGCCCTTGGCAGTTTGCCAAGGGCTTTTGTTTCTTTATTTGCCTTTTTCCAGGTAGGGTTTCAGGTATTGACCGGTATAGGAAGAGGGGTTCTGGGCCACCTCTTCCGGGGTACCCTGGGCCACCAGAGTACCGCCGCCGCTGCCGCCTTCGGGCCCCAGATCGATGATATGATCGGCGATTTTGATCACATCCAGGTTGTGCTCGATGACGATGACGGTGTTGCCCGCCTGCACCAGTGCATCCAGCACCTGGGTCAGTTTGTGCACATCGGCGATGTGCAGTCCGGTGGTGGGCTCGTCCAGGATATACACCGTTTTGCCGGTGTGCCGTTTGCTCAGCTCGGTGGCCAGCTTGACCCGCTGGGCTTCACCGCCCGACAGAGTGGTGGAGGGCTGGCCCAGCTTAATATACCCCAGGCCCACATCGTACAGGGTCTGGATCTTCTTTTGCACCTTGGGGATGCTTTCAAAGAAGGGAAGGGCTTCTTCCACCGTCATATCCAGCACTTCGTTGATGTTCTTTCCCTTGTAGTGCACTTCCAGAGTTTCCCGGTTGTACCGCTTACCGCCGCACACATCACAGGGCACATAGATGTCAGGGAGAAAGTGCATTTCGATCTTCACCAGGCCTCCGCCGCCGCAGGCTTCGCACCGGCCGCTCCGCACATTGAAGGAGAACCGGCCAGGACCATAGCCTCGGGCTTTGGCGTCCTGGGTTTTGGCGAAGATTTCCCGGATGTCCCCGAACAGCCCGGTGTAAGTGGCTGGGTTGGAGCGGGGCGTGCGGCCAATGGGAGATTGATCAATGTTGATCACCTTGTCCAGGTACTGGAGGCCGTCGATTTTGTCAAAAGCCCCGGGACGGGTGCGGGCTCCGTTGAGTTCGGCGGCCAGATGCTTATAGAGCACCTCGTTGATCAAGGAGCTTTTTCCCGAGCCGGAGACGCCGGTGACCACCGTCAGCGCACCCAAGGGAATGTCCACATTCAGCTTTTGCAGGTTGTTTTCCCGGGCGCCCCGGATCTTGAGGAAATGGCTGTTGCCTTTCCGGCGCTCCTGAGGCACCGGAATGCTTTTTTTGCCGCTGAGGTATTGACCGGTGAGGGATTCCGGGCAGTCCATAATGGCCTGGCAGTCTCCGGCGCAGAGGATCTCGCCGCCGTGGACGCCGGCTCCCGGTCCCACATCGATGATATAATCGGCTTCCCGCATGGTTTCTTCGTCATGCTCTACCACAATCAGGGTGTTGCCCAGATCCCGCAGCCGTTTCAGGGTGCTCAGCAATTTGTCGTTGTCCCGTTGGTGCAGGCCAATGGAGGGCTCGTCCAGGATGTAGAGCACGCCCATCAGGGAGGAGCCGATCTGGGTGGCCAGGCGGATACGCTGGGCTTCGCCGCCGGACAAAGTGCCGCTGGCCCGGGACAGAGTCAGGTATTCCAGGCCCACGCTGCGGAGAAAGCCCAGCCGCTCTTTGATCTCTTTCAGAATCCGCTGGGCGATCATGGCTTCCCGGTCGGTGAGGGTCAATCCTTCCAGAAATTCCAGGGCCTTTGTCACGGAAAAGTCGGTGAAATCGGTGATGTTGATACCGCCCACCGTCACCGCCAGAGCTTCGGGCTTGAGTCGTTTGCCATGGCAGGCCTGGCAGGGGATAGGGCTCATGCACTCTTCGATCTCTTCCCGCACACTGTCGCTGGCGCTTTCCCGATACCGCCGCTCCAGATTCCGCAGCACCCCTTCAAAGGCCTGGGTATAGTGGCCGCTGCCGCCGGAGCGCTTCCAGTGCAGCTCCAGTTTTTCGCCCTTGGTGCCGTAGAGAATGGCGTCCAGAGCCTTTTTGGACAGATCTTTCACCGGGGTATCCAGGGAAAAATCGTATTTTTGGGACAGGGCATTGAAATACATCCGGGCAATGCTGCCGTCGTCCAGGGAGTTCCAGCCGGAGGCCTTGATGGCCCCTTCGTTGATGGACAGATTCTGGTTGGGAATGATCCGCTGGGGGTCCAGCTCCAGCTTCATCCCCAGGCCGGTGCATTCCGGGCAGGCCCCGTAAGGGTTGTTGAAGGAGAACAGCCGGGGGGTCAGCTCCTCGATGGAGATGCCGCAGTCCTCACAGGCGTAGTTCTGGGAAAACAGGGTTTCGTTGCCGCCGGGAACCTGGGCGATCACCAGGCCGCCGGACAGGCTGGCGGCGGTTTCCACCGAGTCGGTGAGCCGGCGCTGTACCCCTTCTTTCAGAACGATCCGGTCCACCACGATCTCGATGTTGTGCTTTTTGTTCTTTTCCAGCTTGATCTCTTCCGAAAGGTCATAGAGATTGCCGTCCACCCGCACCCGTACAAAGCCGCTGCGCTGGGCGTCCTCGAAGATCTTCTGGTGTTCGCCTTTCCGGGCCCGTACCACCGGGGCCAGGATCTGCAGCCGGGTGCCTTCACCCATGTTCATCAGTTGGTCGATGATCTGGTCGATGGTCTGCTGACGGATTTCTTTGCCGCATTTGGGGCAGTGGGGTGTACCGATGCGGGCCCACAGCAGGCGGAGATAGTCGTAGATCTCGGTGACGGTGCCCACCGTGGACCGGGGATTTTTGGAGGTGGTCTTCTGGTCGATGGAAATGGCCGGAGACAACCCTTCAATGGAGTCCACATCGGGCTTTTCCATCTGCCCCAGAAACATCCGGGCGTAGGAGGAAAGGGATTCCACATACCGGCGCTGGCCTTCGGCGTAAATGGTGTCAAAGGCCAGAGAGCTTTTGCCCGAGCCGGAAATGCCGGTGACCACGGTGAGGGTATCCCGGGGAATGGTCACATCCACATTTTTCAGATTGTGCGCCCGAGCCCCTTTGACGATGATTTTGTCGATCATATTTTTCCAAACCAATCCCCCGGAGGATGATACCCCGGGGGCCTTTCTTCTGGGATGGGGAGGCTATTTTTCCTCCCGGAGCTTTTTCAGCTGGTCCCGGAGCACGGCGGCGTATTCGAATTCCAGCATCTTGGCCGCTTCCTGCATATCCTTTTCCAGCTTCTGTATGGTCAGTTCCTTTTGTTTCTTGGTCATTTTTTTCAGGCTGTCCGCCGGCATGGCCAGGGTACTGGCGTCCCGGGAGATCTCGATCACATCCCGCACGCTTTTGAACACCGTTTTAGGGGTGATGCCGTGGCGCTTGTTGTAATCGTCCTGAATGGACCGGCGGCGCTGGGTTTCCCGGATGGCCCGGTCCATGGAGGGGGTGATGGTATCGGCGTACATGATCACCTGGCCGTGGGCATTTCGGGCCGCCCGGCCGATGGTCTGGATGAGGGAGGTCTCGCTGCGCAGGAAGCCTTCCTTGTCGGCGTCCAGAATGGCCACCAGGGACACTTCCGGCAGGTCCAGACCTTCCCGCAGAAGGTTGATGCCGATGAGCACCTGAAATTCGCCCAAACGGAGATCGCGCAAAAGCTGCATCCGTTCGATGGTGTCGATGTCGTGGTGCATATACCGGCAGGCGATGCCCTCCTGGCGGAGATAGTCGGTAAGGTCCTCGGCCATCCG
This sequence comes from Intestinimonas sp. MSJ-38, assembly GCF_018917925.1. Taxonomy (NCBI): domain Bacteria; kingdom Bacillati; phylum Bacillota; class Clostridia; order Eubacteriales; genus Intestinimonas; species Intestinimonas sp. MSJ-38. The sequence continues at coordinate 183,027 of NZ_JAHLPO010000004.1, forward strand.
CTTGGTAAGGGTGGTGACCAGCACCCGTTCCTTCTGTTTTTCCCGCTGGCGGATCTCGTCGATCAGATCGTCGATCTGGCCTTCTACCGGCCGGACGATGACCTCCGGGTCCAGAAGTCCCGTGGGGCGGATGACCTGCTCCACCGTCTGGGAAGAGCGGGTGCGCTCGTATTCTCCCGGGGTGGCGCTGACATAGATCACCTGGTTGATTCGCTCCTGGAATTCCGGGAAGTTGAGCGGCCGGTTGTCAAAGGCCGAGGGCAGGCGGAAGCCGTAGTCCACCAGCATTTCCTTCCGGGCCCGGTCGCCATGGTACATGGCCCGCACTTGGGGCAGGGTCACATGGGATTCGTCGATGATCATTAAAAAGTCTTTGGGGAAATAGTCCAGCAAGGTGTGAGGAGCTGAGCCGGGAGCCCGGCCGGAAAGCACCCGGGAATAGTTCTCGATGCCGCTGCAAAAGCCGATTTCCCGCAGCATTTCCATATCATAGGCGGTGCGCTGCTTGATCCGCTGGGCTTCGATGAGTTTGCCCTCTTTTTCAAAGAAGGCCACCCGCTCTTTGGCCTCTTCCTCGATCTCCCGGATGGCCACTTCCAGCTTGTCCCTGGGGGTGACATAGTGGGAGGCGGGGTAAATGGCCACATGGTCCACCACCCGGCGCACCTGACCGGTGACGATGTTGATCTCGGAGATCCGGTCGATCTCGTCGCCGAAAAACTCCACCCGGATGGCGTAGTCGTCAGTGTAGGCCAGATGGATCTCCAGGGTATCTCCCCGCACCCGGAAGCGGTTGCGGTCAAAGCTGATGTCGTTGCGCTCGTACTGGATCTCCACCAGCTTGCGGCAGATCTCGTCCCGGTCCCGTACCTGGCCGGTGCGCAGGGAGATCACCATGTTGGCATAGTCGATAGGGTCGCCCAGGGAGTAGATGCAGGAGACGCTGGCCACGATGATCACATCCCGCCGCTCAAACAGGGCCGAGGTGGCCGAGTGGCGCAGCCGGTCCAGTTCACTGTTCACATCGGAGTCTTTTTCAATATAGGTATCGGTGGAGGGAATATAGGCCTCCGGCTGGTAGTAATCGTAGTAGGAGACGAAAAACTCCACGGCGTTGTGGGGGAAAAACTCCCGGAACTCCGAGCAAAGCTGGGCGGCCAGGGTTTTGTTGTGGGCCAGAACCAGGGTGGGCCGCTGCACTTTTTGGATGATGTTGGCCATGGTGAAAGTTTTGCCTGAGCCGGTGACGCCCAAAAGGGTCTGTTCCGGCAGACCCAGTTCCACACCTTGGGCCAGTTTTTCGATGGCCTCCGGCTGATCTCCCGAAGGCTTGTAATCGCTGACGATCTGAAATTCCGGCATAGTGCCCCTCCTTTGCTTTGGGCAGTAAAAGGCGCCGCGCCAAATAAGGCGGCGCTTCTGGCAACATTATAGCAGAACATTTGTTCCGACACAACCATTTGCCGGATACTGGATGTTATGGATAATAGGAAGTGTTCATGGAAAAGTAGCCGGAATCGGCCATGGACACATAGTCATTGTCGGCCACGATGATGTGATCCACCAGGCGCACCGTGACGCCGGCCAGGGCATTGAACAACCGGTCGGTGGTGTGCAGGTCCTCTTCCGAGGGCAGAGCCACTCCATTGGGATGGTTGTGGGCCAGTATCACATGGGCGGCATTGAAGCGCAAAGCGATTTCCACCACCGAGCGGGAGCTGACGGCGGCGCTGTTTAAGTTGCCGGTGGCCAGCAGGATGCAGCTGAGCAAACGGTGTTTGCTGTCGGTGCATATGAGAAATACGGTTTCTACCGTCCGGCCGATGAACCGGGGAATCAGATAGGCGGCGCATTTTTCCGGGCTGTTCAGGATCACATGGGTCTCCTGCTCGGAATAGTACATCCGGCACAGGCCGGGAATGAGCCGCAGCAAAGTGGCGGCATTGGGGCCGATGCCGGGGATCTTCTGCAAAGACTCCCGGGGCGCATGGCAGATGCCATGGAGCGAGCCGTATACATGAAGCAGCTCGTGGGCAATGGGATTGGTATCCACCCGGGGCAGAGCGCAGCTGAGAAGCATTTCCAGCATTTCATGGTCGTGAAACCCATCGGCGCCCATTTGGTCATAGCGTTGGCGCATCCGTTCTCTGTGGCCGTCGTGTATACCCATAGTGTCCGCTCCCCTTTGTTTTTTCATACATATATATCTATTGTAACGGGGCGGCCTGTTTTTGGCAAGGCCTTGGAACGCAGAAAAAAAGACGGGCGGCAGCCCGTCTTTTTTATTTAGGATGGGAGTATGAAATCAGCGGCGGGCGCCGGTCTTGGCCGAAGGCATCAGCCCGGAACGCTGGAGGATCGGCTCCAGAGCCTTGAACAGCACCAGCAGGACGATCACTTCAATGGGGATCATCACGGTGTTTTTCACCAGGCTTTTGGCGGCATAGAACCAGAAGGCCTTGCCCAGCAGAATGGCGTTCCACAGAGAGCCGAGCCCCACATTGATGAGATAGGCAATGCAGATACGGGCGCCGGCCAGCCGGGGCAGGTTGGGCTTTTGCCGGTAGAGGAACAGTCCATAGAAGAAAACGCCCAGCATGGTGTTCAGGGTATAGCCAGGGAAAAAGCTGAAACCTGAGGGGAAGAGGAAAAACTCCGTCAGGTCGATGACCGCTCCGGCCACCAGGCCCACCACAGGTCCGCACACTGCGCCCAGGATGGCGCGGGGGATAAAGGAAAAATACACCCGCAGGCTTTCGCTCACCGGGATGAAAAGGCCGCCCATGGCAATGGAGATGGCCGAGAGCAAAGCGGCGATCACCAGAGTGCGCAGGTGTTTGAATTCTTTCACCGATGCGATCCAGAAAGCGGGGCTCAGGGGGGACAGATAGGTTTTTTCAGGCATAAAAAAATACCTCCTCAGTTTGTGATTGCCACATAGAGGAGGTCTGGCCGCCGCTCCGGTATGTGACAGCGGGATGCGGCGAATCTACGGCAAGCCAAAACGGCTTTTCGTCCCAAGGGCAACTCCCCGTCCCTTCAGCACTTGACCCATATCCGCCTACTCTGTCAGGTTGATTGACAAACACAGTATACACGATTGGGAGCCGAATGAAAAGGGGGAATTGTTCGTCATTTGGTACGAAAAACCAAGGAGAATTTTGGAGGATAAAATAAGTGAAAAGGAAGATAACAGGAGAAAACGGGCGATTTAAAGAGAAAAACAAAGCAGTCGGGAGAAGCGATGCTCTAGAAGCTAAAATTTGTGTAAAAAGGATTGCAAACAAGGAGAATCAGGTCTATAATGGTTTTGCCCCTGGAGGGAACCGGTTTTCCGGAATCCGTGAAAAGAAGGAGTGAGCGGCGTGAGCCCTGAGCCTGAAAGTTGCAGACACCGAATGACCACACACGGCCCCGCCGCGTTTTCAGCGCGCCTGGGCTTTTAAAGGAGCGTTGAAAATATGATCACCTATTTCAAAAGCGAAAACAACCAGATCTGCTCCATCCCTGCGTTGGAGCCGGGATGCTGGGTGAATATGATCCATCCCGATGAGGAAGAAATCGCCTCGGTCTCCCAGGCCCTGGAGCTGGACCCCGCTTTCCTGCGGGCCGCACTGGACGAAGAGGAAACCTCCCGTATCGAAGTGGAGGACGATGTGACATTGCTCATCGTGGACATTCCCTACAGTGAGGAGCAAAAAGACGGCGGTATGCTGTTTTCCACTTTGCCTTTGGCCATTTTGGTTACAAAGCAGAATGTGGTTACCGTTTCTTTGGAAGAGACCTCGGTGGTGCGGGATTTTGCCGGCGGCCTTGTGAAAAATGTGAACACCGCCATGAAAACCCGCTTCACCCTGAACCTGATGCTGCGGGCTGCGGGAAAATATCTGTTCCATCTGCGCCAGATCGAAAAGATCTCCAGCAAGATCGAAGGCGAGCTGTATAAGTCCCTGAAAAACAAGGAACTGATCCAGCTGCTTACATTGGAAAAGTCTCTGGTTTATTTTACCACATCTCTGAAGTCCACAGAAACCACATTGGAAAAGCTGCTGCGCGGCCGGATCCTCAAACTGTATGAAGAGGACCAGGATCTTCTGGAGGATGTTATCATCGAATTCAAACAGGCCATCGAAATGGCCGATATCTATTCTAACATCCTCAGCGGCACTATGGACGCTTTTGCTTCGGTGATTTCCAACAATCTGAATATCATCATGAAAGTGCTCACCGTCATCACCATTTTGATGACCATTCCCAATATCGTTTTCAGCTTCTATGGCATGAATGTGCAGGATATGCCTTTGCCCCACACCTGGTTCCCGGTGACCCTCTCCATTGCCATCACCGGTCTTACCTGGCTGGTGCTCAAGAAGAAAAATCTCTATTGATGGGAATTGATGGGAATTTACTTTGGCCCCAAACCGAAAAACTCCGATTCGCACCGCCCAAATATTTCATCTGTTATTAGCGGTTATAAGAGGCCGTCAAAATCGGCGCAAAGCATTGAAATCAATGGGTTTATTGAGAAATAAAAACCACCCGAAATTATCTTCTTTTATACGCTGTTACCCTTGACCGCGTGAGCTGATAAGGGCAAAATCAAGGGAAAACCCCGTGCGGGAAACACAATTATTTGACAAACGGCTGACAGTGATGTGTTAAGTCAAACTGAATAAGAATCCACCGGCAGGTCCGGTTACGGTAAGGGAGCATTGCGCGTCAATGCTCCCTTTTACTATACCACAGACCGCCGTTGAGAGATAGATAAAACTGTGGCAGAACGGAGGTGTCAGATATGCCGCAGGCGATCGTTGCATACCATCTCGGCATGGACGCCGAGCAATACGCCTTTTTCCGCATCCCCAAGCTCCTGATCACCGAGCCGTACTTTCGACGGCTCTCCACTGACGCGAAGCTGCTGTACGGCCTCATGCTGGACCGCATGAGCCTGTCCATGAGAAACGGCTGGATGGACGATGATGGCCATGTGTATATCTACTTTACGCTGGAGAAAGCGTGCGAACAGCTCTGCTGCAAGACGGATAAGGCGGTCAAGCTGTTCGCGGAGCTGGACAGCGCCAAAGGCGTGGGCCTCATAAGGCGGGTCAAGCAGGGGCTGGGCAGACCGGTGAAAATCTATGTTCTCCGCTTCATGGGTATAGAGGACGAACCAGGCGAGGATACACCGGAACCGGAGCCTCCGAGCTGCCGAAATCCAGACTTCGGAAAAACCGAGTGTAATAAGACTGATAAGAATAATACTGAGTTGAATAATACTGATTCATCTATCCATCCGGGCGCGCAGCCGGAGGAGATGATCGAGGAATACCGAAAAGAGATTCGGGAAAACATCGAGTACGACCGCCTGCAAAAATACTTCCCCGCCAGCTACACCCCAAAGCAGATGGAAGATGTCATCATCAAACTGCTGGAGGGCTGGCACCGCAAGCGGCAGCAGGAGCAGAGCCGATGAAAAGAAAGCTGCCATTCAGAAATGAAGTGACCCCAAAAAGTTAGACAATATTTTGAAGTAAAAATTGTTCAAGCAGCCGAAAGGGCTTGCTGTCTGTGAATTGCAGGCGGCAAGCCCTTTAGCTTTGCCTTGATCCTGCGGTTGTTGTAGTAGTCCAGATACTCAATGAGCTCCTGTTTGAAGTGCTCCATGGACTGAAATTCCTGCAGATACAATAGCTCACTTTTGAGCAGCCCAAAGAAGTTTTCTATCACAGCATTGTCCAGACAGTTTCCTTTGCGGCTCATGCTCTGGCGAACACCTTTCTCCCGGAGCATCTGTTGATACTGTTTATGTTGGTACTGCCAGCCCTGATCAGAATGGAGAATGAGGTTTGTTCCGTCCGGAATTTTTGCAAATGCCTCGTTCAGCATGGTCGTCACCATGCTGAGCACAGGA